>JANYCG010000080.1 GCA_025360385.1 Burkholderiales bacterium
CGCCGCCAGCACCAGCAGGTCGGCGCTGGCCAAGGCTTTGCCAGCCGGGCCTGCCAGCACCCAACGGTCGGCGTGGCGGCGAATGTGTTCAACCACGGCTTCGCTTAGCTGCGTCACGCCTGGCGTGGCCAACCACGCGGCAAGCAAGGCCTGGGGTTTGACCCAGCCGCCACGCACATGCCAAATCGCGGCGCCAGCACCGTGTGGCGTCGAGTGCGACCAATCCTGCGCGGGCCCCGGCGGGATGGCGGGCGCTCGGGAGTCGACGTCAAGCCAGCGCTCCAACACGCCGGTGGCAGCCCAATCCTGGCCCTCCTTCACGTTGTGGTGCTGAAGGCTTCGCAGTGCCTGCAGCGTCATGCGCAAACCTGAACGCAGCAGCCGTGAGCGCGGGTTGTCGTCGTGGGAGACTTGTGGCGCAAAAAGACCAATGGGCAGGCCTGCGGCGCCCTCGGTTAAATTCGCGCTCAGAACCGTCACCCGCCAGCCGCGCCGGGCCAGTGCCGCCGCGATGCTGGCACCCGCCAAACCTGCGCCCACCACCACACAATCGCCCGGCGTCTGGATCGGTGTCAGCCGGGTTGGGCCATGGGCTTTGCGTGTGAGCCGGGTTGGCCAGAACGGTGCGTAGTGGCCTTGCCAGATGCCATGCATACGACTGGGCTTGTCACGTGGATTCAATGGCGTCTTCAATCCGTGGGGGGCCAGCCACGTCATCAAGTCGGCGTTGCCAGCCGTGCCCACCACGGCGCAACCGTGGTGGCACAGTGGGTTCAAGGCATTCAAGGTCCAGCGATCCCAGCCCTGTACCGGCGATTTAAAAAGTGTCGACGAAGCAGCGTCTGGTCGCCCGTTTGTCGGGGGAGGCGGATCAAACGAGCCAGGCGGGGCAATCAGTTTTTGCGCGCGCCACGCTGGGCCACTCAAAACCAGGCTGTCCGCTTGAAATTGCTGGGCGAGCAACATTGCCTTGAGGCCACCCACGCACACCGTCAATTGAACCTGGCCGCCATCAAATTGAAGCCTGTGAAAGCCCGGCGTCAGGCCCCAACACTGGCGCGTCAGCGTTTGCGCCAACACCTGGTAGCCGCGATGGCCTTGCAGTTCATTCGCCATGCAGCCGACCTGGGGTGGCTGCGCGCAGATTAAAACGTAGTGCAGGCAGGATTTGGACTTGACAGAATCCGCACTGTTTTGAAATTGTTTGCGCCACACCATCCAGCAAGCCAGAAACGGCAACAACTGGGAAGAATTGCCGATGCTTTGGGCGTTTATGTCTAAAACTGCCGAGGAATGGGCATAGGGTGCTACGTTTTTTGATGCTTCGGCCGCCAACGGGATGTCTGTAAATCCAAGCTCCAGCACTCGCCAAGCGCCTGCGCCAGCGCCTTCAGCAATGCCTCGGCTTGCCGCCAGCGCC
Organism: Burkholderiales bacterium; assembly: GCA_025360385.1. Classification (GTDB taxonomy): domain Bacteria; phylum Pseudomonadota; class Gammaproteobacteria; order Burkholderiales; family Burkholderiaceae_C; genus JANYCG01. The sequence goes on from JANYCG010000080.1 coordinate 1,421, forward strand.
CGCATCATGGTGCGGGCTTGAGCCAGCGTCATGGTCTGTGGCATCGCCCGTGCCTGTGCCTAGGCCAGCTTCATGACCGACGTCCCGGCCAGATCAGGCAAGCCGCATCCCTCTAACTTCCCTGTTGATCGACGCGCAAAATACCTCAAGGCATCAAAGTTTGTACGTTCGCGTCAACCGGTCAGGGTGACGGCGGCACATAACCTTGCGCCGCATCTGCGCCGCCGCCGAAAAAGTGGGCTTCCATTTGGCGTGCCAAGTACTGGCGGGCGCGGGCGTCGGCCAGGTTCAAGCGGTTTTCATTGACCAGCATGGTCTGGTGTTTGAGCCAGGCGGCCCAGGCCTCTTTACTCACGCTTTGCCAGATGCGTTTGCCCAGTTCGCCAGGGTAGGGCGCAAAATCCAGGCCTTCGGCCTCTTTGCCAAGTTTGATGCAGGTAACGGTGCGTGCCATGAGTGCCTTAAGTCGGTGGGTTCGCTGGGAACGGGTGGCGGGATTGTCGTTGCAAAGTGTCAAACTATCAGGCGACGCTCATCTCAGCATTCGTCGCATACAAGTTCGCTTTTTACGATGAATTGAAGCCGCCATTGTCGCGTCTGCGCAGGGCTTTTCAGGGGATGTCATATTCGTCATACCAATCCGCGATAAAATAGGGCTTAGCCAACTCTCTGAAAGTCGTGTCAATGTCAAGAGCTGAAGCCAAAACCGCCGTTCTGCCAGACGGTCTGCGTTACAAATCCAAAGTGTCGGGTTCCCCATTTGCCGCGGCCGCCTCTTTTGGCGGTGCCACCATGTCGTGTTTCATGTGCGGCAAACACCGTGCGCGTTCGCTCATGGGCACGCGCAAAGTGTTGGGCAAGGCCCAAGCCGTCTGCGCGCCGTCCTGCAAAGAGCTTGACGCGCAACTGGCGCAGCCGGCTGTTCACGCCTAACTTTCATGCATTTTTGGGGCGAAAGCACCCCTAGGTAGGCAAGTTAGTTATTTCACGCCAGTGCCCGCTGAATAAAAACGAAGGCTTTCGAGCCGGGTTGAAGGTGCGCATTCTGGACGCGCGTCGGCCTGAACCGCAAAACCCGCAGTTTTCTGAACCTGGCGATGTTGGCCGGCATGAACCGCCCGAATGAGCTGAAATTGCACATTCGAGGCGCGATCAACAATGGCGTCACGCGCGATGGGATGAAAGAAGTTTTTCTGCAAGTGGCTGTGTCCTGTGGTGCGCCGGCCGGGCTGGATGCCTTCAAAGTTGCCAAGCAGGTGTTTGCGAAAGACGACGCGGCGAGAAGCTGAGCGGCTTTGTTTGAGCCGGCTACAAATTTGTCGACGACCCCAGGTGCCGGCTGCGCTGGTTGCCGACCGCGTCAACGGTTCTTCCGGCCAATTTGCCACACAGGTGTGGCTGTCCCTTGCAAGCGACAGATGTTTTGATTTTTGTCAACGTATGCGCTGTGGGAAATGGTGCGATTGGACTTGCCTTCAGTAGCATCAGCCCCGGGAGGCGCGGCCACAGGCAGGGCCAAACCAAGGCCCCAGCAGCCGAGCTAAACAACCAAACAAGCTAAGTACTCAATTTTTAAATAGTTTGAGATTTAAGGGTTTGGCCTTAAATTAAAACAAATGGCATTTGGGCTTCTCCCAAACCCGCTGATACCCACTCATACCCACTCAATTCTCTCCGATAACCCTCTGCTATTGACATCGACATGAGCGCCTTTCACGAAGCCCAGGTTTTGAGCGTCCACCATTGGACTGACAAGTTGTTCAGTTTCACCACCACCCGTGACCCGTCCTTGCGGTTTTCCAACGGGCACTTCACCATGATTGGCTTGAAGTCTGCCGATCCCGAGAGCAAAAAGCCGTTGTTGCGCGCTTACAGCATCGCCAGCGCCAATTACGAAGAGAACCTGGAGTTTTTAAGCATCAAGGTGCCCGACGGCCCGCTGACCAGCCGCCTGCAACACATTCAACCGGGCGACACCGTCATCGTAGGGCGCAAACCGACCGGCACGCTGCTGATTGACTACCTGCTGCCTGGCAAACGCCTGTATTTGCTCTCCACCGGCACCGGCCTTGCGCCCTTCATGAGCATCGTGCGCGACCCGGCCACCTATGAGAAATTTGAGCGCGTCATCCTGGTCCATGGCGTGCGCGAGGTCGATGAACTGGCCTACCGCGAGTACCTGACCGAGCACCTGCCGGCCCACGAGTTTCTGGGTGACACCGTGGCCAAACAACTCAGTTATTACCCCACAGTGACGCGGGAAGACTTTGTCAACCGGGGCCGCGTGACCGAGCTGTTGGACAATGGCAAACTGCATGACGACCTGAATCTGCCGGCGCTCAGCCCGGTGGACGACCGCGTCATGATCTGTGGCAGTCCCGGCATGTTGAAGGATCTCAAAGGCATGATGGAGGCGCGGGGTTTTCATGAAGGCAACACCTCGACGCCCGGTCATTTTGTCATCGAGCGGGCGTTTGCCGAGCAATAGTTGCAGGAACCATTTGCGCTGCGCGCAACCCAAAGCACAAAGATTTGCAATTTCACATGAAGGAACCCTTGTTTTGGATGCTTTGACCGCTTTTTTGCTTGACCTGTTAGAGCACCCAAGGCGTGTGTTCACGCTCGTGGCGCTGGCCTGCGTGGGCATGCTGGCCTATGGCCTGTACCTGCAACACGTGACTGGGCTCGAACCTTGCCCGATGTGCGTCGTGCAGCGTTATGCTCTTGTTTTAGTAGCTAGCTTTTCAGCATTGGCAGGGACAAACGACATCAAAGGCCTGCAATACACTGGCGCAGGCCTGTTTGGCGCATTTGCCGCAGGCGGCGCATTTGTGGCGGCCCGACAAAGTTTTTTGCAGTGGTATCCGCCGGAAGTGGTTTCGTGCGGTCGCGATTTTTACGGCATGGTCGAAAACTTTCCCCTGCAACGCGCCATCCCGATGATCTTTAAAGGCAGCGGCGATTGCAGCAAGGTGGACTGGACGTTTCTGGGCGGCTCCATCGCCAACTGGTCATTCTTGTGTTTTTGTGGATTCGCCCTCGTGGCCTTGGCCTTGATCTGGCGGCTGAAGCGAGCCCGTTAAAGCGCAGAATAAGCTGCGGAATAAGCCTGCTCAATAACGCGCAGCCATCAAGCGCCCTATTGGGGCCGGTTGAGGCAAGAGGCCCAAGCTGGTAAACGCCCGTGGCCTGACAGCTTCGCCGCTATCGACCGCAACTGCCAAACGCGAGGCTTCGAGCGCGTAAACAATAGTTTGGCGGGTATTGCGGGTGGTCAGGCGCTCACCGGCTTGCAGCACCACGTCGCGTTGTTCACCGTACAGCGTGATCCACAGGCTGCCTTGTAAGCATGAGATGCTTATTTCAGGCGCGTGGGGCGCATGGAAAATCTGTTTGGGCTGAAGCGTGACGGCATATTCCTGGCCGTCGGCATGGTCAAAACACAGGCTGGCGCTTTTTGCAGTGGCATTCATATTGATTCCTTTGAACTTGGGTCGATAAAAATAAGCATTCGTCACAGGAATGAATATACTTAGCAAGTGCTGCCATTACAAACGGTAATTTGGAATACGTTGCATGCAAAAACGGAATGTGAAAACAGTTGAATCTTCGGTTGTACCGCAGGCCAGCTCGACGGATGCTGGCAGTTTGCCCAACCCTGGCGCCATCGGCTTGCTCGCAGAACCCATTGCCCGGCACGATTTGCCGCGCCTGGACTTGTTGCGCAGTTTTGAAGCCGTGGCGCGGCGCTTGAGCATCACCCAGGCGGCCGAGGAACTGGCTTTGACGCAATCGGCCGTGAGTCGGCAAATCCAGCAAATGGAGGTTGATTTGGGCCTGCCGCTGTTTTTGCGCCATCACCGCGTGATCGAACTGACTCAAGCCGGGCACATTCTGCATCGCGCTGTTGCCGATAGCCTGGTGCGACTGAGCGACGCCACGCGGTCCATTCGCGCGGGTAGTCGCACGCGCCAGGTGGCCGTCACCACGACGCCGGGGTTTGCGTCCTTGTGGCTGATTCCCCGTTTGGCACGTTTTACGGCCGGCCATACTCAGTTGGACGTGCGCGTGTCGGCTACGCTTGAGAAGCAGGATATTGAGCGCCACGGCTTCGATGTGGCAGTTCGTTACGGCCCTCTCAAAACCGGAATTGGGAACCTGTTGATTGCCGAGCACGTCGCCGTGGTGTGTGCGCCAGCGCTATTGGAGAACCCGCTGCGCCCTTTGAAAACCCCTGCAGACCTGTTTGGCCAGCGCCTGTTGTCGTTTGACCCGGCCCATGGCCTGGATTTGTCGTCAGACTGGCAACCCTGGCTCAAGCTCATGGGCTTACCCGACTTACTGGGGCAGGCGCGCAGCCAAAACACCCTGCATTTCACCCAGTACGCTGACGCCGTCACCGCCGCAGTGGCAGGGCAGGGTGTGGCGCTGGGACGGCTTGCCTTGATCGAAGATTTGTTGCGCGACAAACGCCTGGTGGTGCCGTTCAACGCGTCGGTTGCGTCCGCTTTCGGCTTTTTTGTATTGCTGTCCCGAAGTGGCCAGAACAATCCGGATGCGCTCGATTTTGTCGCGTGGCTGCGGTCTGAGGCCGCTTTGCGCCCGGCCAGCGAACTTACCCCAGTTTTTTAACCAGCACCTGGCTCTTTCGGTCCCAGTTGTATTTGCGTTTGCGGGCGTCGGGCAGCCAGTCGGGGTCAACCTGCACAAAACCACGCTTGATGAACCAGTGCATGGTGCGGGTGGTCAGTACAAAAATGCTGTCCAGGCCGCCCGCGCGGGCGCGGTGCTCTATACGCTTGAGCACCCGTTCACCGTCGCCCTGGCCCTGTACGGCGGGGGAGACGGTGAGTGCGGCCATTTCGCCGGTTTTTGCCTCGGGGTAGGGGTAGAGCGCCGCGCAGGCGAAGATAACGCCGTCGTGCTCTATCAAGGTGTAATTGCCGGCATCGCGTTCAATCTCGGTACGGCTGCGTTTAACCAGGGTGCCATCGTTTTCAAACGGTTCAATCAGGTGCAGGATTCCGCCCACGTCGTCCGGTGTGGCCTCGCGCATGGACTCGAGTTTTTCGTCGATCACCATGGTGCCGATGCCATCGTGTACGTAAATCTCCAGCAGTAAGGCACCGTCAACTGCAAATGGCAGGATGTGGCTGCGTTCCACGCCGGCTTTGCAGGCCTTGACGCAGTGCTGCAAATAAAATCCGGTGTCGGCGGGATGCCGGGCGTTGGGCAAGGCGGCCAGCAGCTTTTCTGCCGCCAGCAGGGGCAGTTCTGTATCGATGGGGTTGTCCTCACCGGCAGGCTGGGTCGGGTCCGCCAAAATGCCTGGAACTTCGGTCAGAAAAATCAGTTTGTCAGCCTGCAGTGCGATGGCGACTGAGGTGGCCAGTTCTTCCATGGTCAGGTTGAAGGCCTCGCCAGTGGGAGAGAAACCAAAGGGCGACAGCAGCACCATGGCGCCTGACTCCAGCGTACGCGTGATGCCGGGTGCGTCCACCTTGCGCACCACGCCTGAGTGCAGAAAATCCACGCCATCCACAATGCCAACCGGCCGCGCAGTGATGAAGTTGCCCGAGATCACCCGCACCGTTGAATCCGCCATGGGGGTGTTGGGCAGGCCCTGGCTGAAAGCCGCTTCAATTTCATAACGCAACTGGCCTGCCGCCTCTTGCGCACAGTCCAGCGCCACTTCGTCGGTGATGCGGATGCCGTGTGAATATTTTGGTGCGTGCCCTTTGGCTTTGAGCTGCTCGTTCACCTGTGGCCTGAAACCATGCACCAACACAATTTTCACACCCATGCTCTGGATCATGGCCAGGTCTTGCGCCAGCACATGCAGTTTGCCCGCCGCAATGGCCTCGCCCGCAATGCCCACCACGAATGTTTGGTGGCGAAATTTGTGGATGTAGGGCGCGACAGAACGGAACCAGGGCACGAAGGTGAAATTGAAAACAGAGGACATGCTAGGTTGGGTCAGTAGGGGCAAAGGGCAGGCGTGAGGGCTGGGATAATCCCCAATTCTCTACGAAGTTGCCGCCTTGACTGTTTCGCCCCTCCAAATCGAATTCCCTGAAAACCTGCCAGTCAGCGCCAAACGCGACGAGATCATGGCCTTGCTGCAAACGCACCAGGTCGTCATCGTGTGTGGGGAAACCGGGTCGGGTAAAACCACGCAGTTGCCCAAGATTGCGCTGGCAATGGGTCGTGGCAAACTGAATTACCCGGCAGGTCAACGCGGCAAGCTGATTGGCCACACGCAACCCCGGCGCATAGCGGCCAGCTCGGTGGCCAAACGCATCGCTGAAGAGCTTAAAACCCCACTTGGCGAGGTGGTTGGCTTCAAGGTGCGTTTTCAGGATCGGCTCTCGCGTGACGCCTCGGTGAAGTTGATGACGGACGGCATATTGCTGGCCGAGACGCAGACCGACCCTTTGCTCTACGCCTATGACACGATCATCATCGACGAGGCCCATGAACGCTCGCTGAACATTGATTTCCTGCTTGGGTATTTGAAACAGATTTTGCCGCGCCGCCCGGACTTGAAAGTCATCGTGACCTCGGCGACGATTGACGCGGATCGGTTTGCCAGGCATTTTGAGTCCAGCAACGGCCCTGCGCCCGTCATCATGGTTTCCGGACGCATGTTCCCGGTGGAGCAGCGCTACCGGCCCTACGAAGAATCGCGTGATTACGATCTGAACTCGGCGATTGCCGATGCGGTGGATGAGTTGTGGCTGGACGTGCACAACAGCGGCGACATTTTGGTGTTCTTGCCCGGCGAGCGCGAAATCCGCGAAGCGGCTGACCATCTGCGCAAACATTTGAGCCATCAGCCGTTATTTCGTCACGCCGAGGTCTTGCCCCTGTTCGCCCGCTTGAGCCAGCCCGAGCAAGACCGAATTTTTGATGCGCACAGCGGCAGGCGCGTCGTGCTGGCCACCAACGTGGCCGAAACCTCGCTCACTGTGCCAGGCATCCGGTATGTGATTGACGCAGGCACTTCGCGCATGAAGCGCTACAGCTTCAGGAGCAAGGTGGAGCAGTTGCTGGTCGAGCCGATCAGCCAGAGTTCGGCTAACCAGCGGGCCGGGCGCTGTGGGCGGGTGGCCAACGGCATCTGCATCCGCCTCTACGACGACAAGGACTATGCTGGCAGGCCGCGCTTCACCGAGCCCGAGATTCTGCGTTCGTCGCTGGCCGGGGTGATTTTGCGCATGAAGTCCTTGCACCTGGGCATTGTGGAAGACTTTCCGTTTTTGGAGCGTCCGTCAAGCCGCGCGATTGCCGATGGTTACCAGTTGCTCAATGAACTGGGCGCGGTGGACGACTTCAATGAGTTGACGGCGATGGGTCAAGAGTTGGCCAAACTCCCACTGGATCCGCGGGTGGGCCGCATGATTGTGGAAGCCCGCGAGCGAGGTGCGTTGGACGAGGTGCTGGTGATTGCCTCCGCTTTGAGCGTGCAGGACGTGCGGGACCGGCCGATGGACCTGCAGCAACAGGCCGACCAGGCGCACGTGAAGTTTGACGACGAGAAGAGTGAATTCAGCGGGTATTTGAAGCTTTGGCGCTGGCTAGAGAATTCACGGGGTGGCGAAGGCCAGCATCGTCTGTCAAATCGGCAACACGAACAGTTGTTGCGGCAGAATTTTGTCAATTTACGCCGCGTGCGTGAATGGCGCGACATCCACTCGCAGCTTCACACCGTTGTGGCCGAGCACAAATGGCGGCTGAATAACTCGCCGGCCAGTTACGACCAGCTTCATTTGTCTATGCTGGCAGGTTTGCTGGGCAACATTGGCTGCAAGGTGGAAAACGAAGGCCAGCAAGGCGAATACCTGGGAGCCCGCGCGATCAAGTTTTACGCCCATCCTGGCGCTCACCTGGCCAAAAAACCGGGGCGCTGGATCGTCGCTGCGGAACTGGTTGAAACCACGCGCCTGTTCGGGCGTGGCATTGCCAACATCGAGCCGCAGTGGCTGGAGCAGGTGGGTGGCCATTTGCTCAAAAAGCAGTTGCTGGATCCGCACTGGGAGAAAAAGGCTGCCGAAGTCACGGCGCTGGAACGTGCCACGCTGTACGGCATCGTGGTCTACAGCGGTCGAAAAACCAACTATGGCCGGGTGGATCCAGTTGCGGCGCGTGAGATTTTCATCCGTGAAGCGCTGGTGAATGACCAGTGGGACACCGCCTTGCCCTTCCTTGCTGCGAACCACAAACTGATTGAGCAGGTGGAAGACTTGGAGCACAAGGCCCGCCGCCAGGACGTGCTGGTGGACGACGAGCTCATCTACGCCTTTTACGACCAGCAACTGCCCGCCGACGTGTGCAGTGGCTACAGCTTTGAGCGCTGGTACCGGCAGGACGTCAAGAAGAATCCCAAGCTGCTCCTGTTGTCCAAAGAGGAGCTGATGCGCCACGAGGCCGCAGGCATCACGACGCGGTCTTTCCCCAAAACCATCCGGCTCGGTGGCATCGACTGCGCCGCCACTTATTTGCATGAACCCGGCCATGCACAGGACGGCCTGACCGTGACGGTGCCCATCTTTGTGTTGAACCCGGTCAACGACGAACGCGGCGAATGGCTGGTGCCCGGCATGTTGAAGGAAAAAGTGCAGGCCCTGCTCAAAACCCTGCACCAGCGGCCCCGGTCACGCCTGGTGCCCCTGCCCGAAACTGCCACGCGCATGGCCGAAGCCCTGAACGTGCCCGAGCTGTTTGGCCAGGGCACCCTGGTAGACGCCTTGCTGAAGCTGGTGCGGGCCGCGACCTCGCTGGACATCGTGGGCGCCGACATCAAGGCCGACATGTTGACGCCGCATTACTTCATGAACTATCGGGTGGTGGACGAACATGGCCGGCAATTGGGCGCAGGCCGAAACCTGGGCGCCTTGAAGGCCGAACTTGGGGCCCAGGCGCGGGGTGCATTCCAGGCCTTGGCGGGGCTCAAAATGGCTCAAACCTCGCCTCAAACCTCTGTTCATAGTCAAAAAGTGCCGAAAGTCCTTATAAACAGGGATTATGTAGCTACTCATAATGTAGCAATTGAAAATCTTGATAAAACACCAACCGGGATGGCAGCGGCCAGCCAGCGTTATACCGACTGGACTTTTGGCGAGCTGCCGGAGCTGCTTGAAATCCAAAAATCCGGCCAGACTCTGATCGGTTATCCGGCCTTGATTGAGGCGGGCGGCAGCGCCTTAAGCGACCCGCAAGCCAGCGTCAGCCTGGAGGTGTTTGACGAACCCGGTGTTGCTGCCAAAAAGCACCGGGCCGGCCTGCGCCGCCTGTTTGCCCTGCAGATCCGAGATGCGCTGAAGTACCTGGAGAAAAACCTGCCGGAGTTGCAAAAAATGGCGGTCGCCTACATCCAGGTGGGGCGGGGCGAGGGCGCAGGCCAGGGCCGCGACGCGGTGGGCGGCACGGTCGACGAATTGCGCGACCAGATCATCGCCGTGGCGTTGGACCGCGCCTTTTTGCAGGAGCCGCTGCCCTGCGACGCTTTGGCCTTCAAGCGCCGCGTCGACGAAGGCCGGGGCCGCTTGACCTTGATCGCCAATGAAGTCGCCCGCCTCGCGGCCACCATACTGACCGAGTACGCCATCGCCGCCAGAAAGATCAAGGACAGTAAAAATGCGCCAGAGGCGACAGCCGATGCGCAGCAGCAACTGCAAAAATTGATAGGCAAACGTTTTTTGAGCGATTCCCCCTGGACCCAGCTGCCGCACTTTGCGCGCTACCTGAAAGCCGTCACGCTGCGCCTGGAAAAATACCGCGCTGACCCGGCCCGTGATGCGGCCCGCCTGGCCGAGTTGCGCCCGCAAGAACAACGTTACTGGCGCTTGGTCGCCGAACGCAAAGGCCAGGTCGATGCGCCCATGCAGGAGTTTCGCTGGCTGCTTGAGGAGCTGCGCGTCAGCTTCTTCGCCCAGGAATTGCGCACGCCCCAGCCGGTGAGTGTTAAGCGGCTAGAGAAGGCTTGGGCTTTGATGGCTGCCTAATTTGCCTTTGGAATGATTCTCCCGTGAGACAGTTCCATTTGAAATCTACGCTGGCTTCGCAGGGTAAAAAGCTTGACGCCATCGTGGCTGCGAACCCGAGATCTGAAAGCCAGATCAATAACTCAGCCGCTCCGGCTTGATCTCCTGCAAGATGGTGGTGGCGATTTCTTCGATGGATTTGGTGGTGGTGGACAGCCAGCGGATGCCGGCGCGGCGCATCATGGCTTCGGCTTCATTGATTTCCATGCGGCAGTTGTCCAGCGCGGCGTATTTGGAATTGGGCCGCCGCTCGTGGCGAATCTCGCTCAGGCGCTCCGGCAAAATCGTCAGGCCAAAAATCTTGGCCTTGTGCGGCACCAGCGCCACCGGCAATTGCTGGCGTTCAAAGTCTTCGGGGATCAGCGGGTAATTGGACGCCTTCAGGCCGTATTGCATGGCCAGGTAAAGCGAGGTCGGGGTTTTGCCACTTCGGCTGACACCCACCAAAATCACATCGGACTGAACCAGGTCGCGGTTGCTTTGACCGTCGTCATGCGCCAGGCTGAAGTTGATGGCTTCGATGCGGTCGTTGTACTGTTTGCTTTTGCTCACGTCGCTGAAGCGGCCGATACGGTGGTTGCTTTTGATTTGCAGCTCCCGCTCCAGCGGGTGCACAAAGGTGCCAAACATGTCCAGCAACATGCCCTGGCAACCATCGGCGACGATCTGCAAAACTTCCATGTTGACCAGGGTGCTGAACACAATCGGTTTGCTGCCGTCCACCACACCCGCATGGTTGATCTGGCGCACGGCGGCCAGGGCCTTGTCCGGCGTGTCGATAAAGGGCAGGCGGATATGCCGGGCCGCTACGTCAAACTGGGCCAGGATCGCGTTGCCGAAGGTTTCGGCTGTGATGCCGGTGCCGTCAGAAATGAAGAACACACTGCGCTGCGCCTGTGTCGCGGGCTGGGCTGGGTGGCCGGACAGGTCACCAAAAAAAGTGGTGGGTGAGTTCATGCGGGTTGTTCGTTGACGCCGCGGTGGCGACAAGCGGATTGTGGCCCAAGGCGGAACTGGGCGCTGCAAAATTGCCTTTTGTGCACCTCTACAATGGCAAAGGCCTAAGGGAAACTTTCACCATTCATGATGCCTGGCTTCGTTAAAAGCGGCAGGTCATGAATTTTGAAAATTTCAACGGTCTGCTATGCCATTTTTCCAGCAACGCCGCCATCCATTCAAACCACAACAAGCGTGTGCCGCGTTGGCCTGGGAACCCAGATTTTTCACTTCCGGAGTTTCCCCATGTCCCAACTGTTCAATGCGACCGACCTGGTCGTTCCCTTTGAGAACCTGAGAATGAGCGATGTCGAGGCCGTAGGCGGCAAAAACGCCAGCCTCGGCGAGATGATTTCGCAACTTCCCACTGGGGTCAAAGTGCCCACCGGCTTTGCGACGACAGCACATGCCTTCAGGCAGTTTCTGGCGCATGGCGGCCTGGCCGGCAAGATTGTCGAACGGCTGGCCGGGCTGGACACTGACGACGTACGGGCGCTGGCGGCGGCCGGCGCAGACATACGGGCCATGGTGGAGGCGCAGCCCTTTCCTGCTGATTTGCAGCAAGCCATTGCATCAGCGTTTGCGGTATTGAGCGCAGGCAGCCCGGCGGCATCATTTGCCGTGCGTTCCTCTGCCACCGCCGAGGACTTGCCCGACGCGTCTTTTGCCGGCCAGCAGGAAACCTTCCTGAACGTGGTTGGCATCGAGGACGTGCTGCACAAAATGAAAGAGGTGTTCGCCTCGCTTTATAACGACCGAGCCATCAGTTACCGCGTGCACAAGGGTTTTGCGCACGAGCATGTGGCCCTGAGCGCGGGCGTGCAACGCATGGTGCGCTCCGACCTGGGGGCGGCTGGGGTCATGTTCACCATCGACACTGAATCGGGCTTTTCCGACGTGGTGTTCATCACCTCGAGTTATGGCCTGGGCGAAACGGTGGTGCAAGGGGCGGTGAACCCGGACGAGTTTTATGTACACAAGCCCATGTTGCGCGCTGGCAAACGCGCGGTGATCCGGCGCAGCCTGGGCAGCAAGCTGATCCAGATGGAGTTCAGCTCTGCCGCTGAAAAGTCAAGCTCAGGCAAGCTGGTTAAAACCACCGATGTGCCCACAGAACTGCGCAACCGGTATTCTTTGACCGATGCCGATGTGGAGCAATTGGCCCGTTATGCCTTGGTGATCGAAGAGCACTACGGCCGTGCCATGGACATTGAATGGGGCAAAGACGGCACCGACGGCCAACTCTATATTTTGCAGGCGCGTCCCGAGACGGTGAAGAGCCAGTCCAAAGGCAAGGCCGAGCACCGTTACAAACTCAAAGGCAAAAGCGCTGTCCTGGTGGAAGGCCGCGCCATTGGCCAAAAAGTCGGCACGGGCCCAGTGCGCGTGGTGCACAGCATCAACGACATGGACCAGGTGCAGGCGGGGGACATTCTGGTCACTGACATGACTGACCCGAACTGGGAGCCGGTGATGAAACGCGCTTCGGCCATCGTCACCAACCGGGGTGGGCGCACCTGCCATGCCGCCATCATCGCGCGTGAGCTGGGCATTCCGGCTGTGGTTGGCTGCGGCGATGCCACCGACGTGCTGCGCGACGGCATGCTGGTCACCGTGAGTTGCGCCGAGGGTGACACTGGGTTTATTTACGACGGCTTGCTGGAGACTGAAGTCACAGAGGTTGTGCGCGGCGAGATGCCCGAGATCCCGATCAAGATCACCATGAACGTGGGCAACCCGCAACTGGCTTTTGACTTCTGCCAGTTGCCCAATGCGGGTGTGGGGCTGGCGCGGCTTGAGTTCATCATCAACAACAACATCGGCGTTCACCCCAAGGCAATTCTGGACTACCCGAATGTAGACGCGGACTTGAAGAAAGCGGTGGAGTCCGTGGCACGTGGCCATGCCTCGCCCAGGGCCTTTTACGTGGACCGTGTTGCCGAAGGCGTGGCCACCATCGCTGCGGCATTTTGGCCGAAACCCGTCATCGTGCGGCTGTCAGACTTCAAGAGCAACGAGTACCGCAAGCTGATTGGCGGCAGCCGTTACGAGCCGGAAGAGGAAAACCCGATGCTTGGCTTCCGCGGCGCCGTGCGGTATTTGAGCGCCGAATTCGGTGAAGCCTTTGCCATGGAGTGCGAGGCCCTGAAACGTGTTCGCGAAGCCATGGGCCTGACCAACGTCGAGGTGATGGTGCCGTTTGTGCGCACGCTGGGGCAGGCCAAGGCCGTGACAGAACTGCTGAGCAAACATGGCTTGAAGCGCGGCGAGAATGATCTGAAAGTGATCATGATGTGCGAAATCCCCAGCAATGCCATCCTCGCGCCGCAGTTTTTGGAGTTCTTCGACGGCTTCTCCATCGGTTCGAATGACCTGACGCAATTGGGCCTGGGCCTTGATCGGGACTCCGGCCTGGAACTGCTTGCCGCTGACTTCGACGAGCGCGACCCCGCCATCAAGGCCATGATCCACATGGCCATCCAGGCCTGCAAGGCCCAAGGCAAATACGTCGGCATCTGCGGCCAGGGGCCCAGCGACCATCCGGACTTTGCCCGCTGGCTGGCCGACGAAGGCATTTCCAGCCTGTCGCTGAACCCGGATTCGGTGATTGCGACCTGGCAGCAACTGGCCAAAGTTTGAAAGTGCCCTGCTTTCGGGCTATAATCGAAGGCTTCACCTTGCTGCACCTCGTCTGACGCCGAGGGCGGCTTTCATCCACGCCAGGTTATCGGAAATCGCTTAAAGCATGGCTTCACGCTTGGCTTTGAGCGGCGTCCGTCCTGACCTGGCAATCCGCAAGGATTAACCCACAAGGAGTTTCAATGCGTCATTATGAAATCATTCTCATGATCCATCCGGATCAGAGCGAACAGGTTCCTGCCATGCTGGAGCGTTACAAAGGCATGATCACTGCCGATTCCGCTGACGGGAAAGGCAAAGTGCACCGTGTTGAAGACTGGGGCCGCCGCCAGTTGATCTATCAGATCAACAAGCTCTCAAAAGCCCATTACCTGTGCATTAACATCGAAGCCAGCCAGGCCGTCATGGCTGAACTCGAACACGCGTTCAAGTTCAACGACGCCGTGCTGCGCCACCTGACTGTCTTGAAGAAGAAAGCCGATACCGGCCCTTCGTCAATGATGAAGTCCGTCGAGCGTGAAGACGCCCGCAAGAACAACCAGGCTGAATACGCTGGCAACTAAAAGCGTCTTTTCTTGGCCTTGAATGGGTGAAACCCGACACATCTTTGATCTGGAGTGACTGAGCCTGCCAACCACCTTGAATTGACCGCCTGCATGGCCGAGCTTGAAAGTATGCGTTACACGCCTGCCGGATTGCCCGCCCTGAACCTGGGACTCGAACATGCTTCGCAAGTTGAAGAAGCCGGGCAGGCAAGGCAAGTCAAGGTAACCGTCAAGGCGGTGGCATTTGGCGCTCAGGCCGAGCGCCTGGCCCGGCAGGCAGTCGGCAGCCAGTGGCGGTTTAAGGGGTTTTTAGCCTCGGGTCGCAACGGAAAAGGTGTCGTGTTCCATATTCAAGACTTTACGCAAGACTAATTTCACAAATTTGATTTTTCAGGAGCATTCCATGCCCGCATTCAAAAAATTTAACAAAGACAAGCGCCCCAAGCGCCCCGCTCAAAACCTGCTGTTCAAACGCAAGCGCTTTTGCCGCTTCACGGTGACCGGCGTCGAAGAGATCGACTACAAGGACATCGACACCCTGCGCGATTTCATCGCCGAAAACGGCAAAATCATTCCCGCACGCCTGACCGGCACCCGCGCGATTTTCCAGCGCCAGCTCAACACGGCCATCAAGCGTGCGCGTTTCCTCGCCATGCTGCCGTACAGCGATCAGCACCGCATCTAAGGAACACACACCATGCAAATCATTCTGCTCGACAAGGTTGTGAACCTTGGAACCCTCGGCGAAATCGTCAAGGTCAAAGACGGGTATGCCCGCAACTTTTTAATCCCTTCCGGCCGCGCGCGGCGTGCCACCGCATCAGCCAAGCTTGAGTTTGAAGCCAAACGTGCTGAGCTTGAGAAAGCGGCAGCTGGCGTGTTGGCTGCCCAGCAAGTTTTGGGTGAAAAGCTCGGTGGCACCACCATCAAGCTGACGCAAAAAGCCGGGGTTGATGGCCGCTTGTTTGGTTCAGTCACAAACTACGACATCGCTGAAGAACTGGTCAAAGGCGGCTACAAAGTCGTCAAGTCGCAAATTCGCATGCCTAACGGCGCCATTAAAATCGTGGGCGACAGCAAGGTTTCCGTGGCTTTGCATACCGACGTGGTGGTTGAAATCACGGTGTCGGTCTACGGCGAAACCGCTTAGGTCCAGCGCATCATCCACAACGGCCATCGGGGCAAACCCGGTGGCCGTTTTGTTTTGGACGGGCCATCGCAATTCACCTGAAATTAACAGGTTTTCAACAGACTTATCCGTGTGACATGGCCTGGTTGAGCGGGTAGCATTGGCGCTAGCCTGAGTCCGTTTCGCCAACGTCAAAACAAGAAGCCATGTCCGCCGTTCCTTCTGCTTATCTCGCCTCCGTCCCAGACGAATTTCCACCCGACCGGCAGATTGCGCAGTTGCGTATTCCGCCGCATTCGATTGAAGCCGAGTCCAGCGTGTTGGGCGGTTTGCTGTTGGACAACGCGGCCTGGGATCGCGTCGGAGATTTGCTGGCCGACGGTGACTTCTACCGGTTTGAACACCGCCTGATTTACGGCGCCATTGGTGCCTTGGTCAACGCCAGCAAACCTGCCGACGTCATTACGGTTTTTGAGCACCTGCAAAACCAGGGCAAAGCGGAGGAGACCGGCGGTCTGGGTTATCTCAATTCGCTGGCCCAGTACGTGCCCAGCGCAGGCAATATCCGCCGCTATGCCGAGATCGTGCGGGAGCGTTCCATCCTGCGCAAACTCGTCAGCGCCAGCGACGAGATTTCAACCGACGCGTTCAATCCCAAGGGCCGGCCAGTGGCCGACATCGTCGATCAGGCCGAGCAGAAGATCTTCAACATCGGCGAGCAGGGCTCGCGCATGAAGCAGGGTTTTCAGGGCATGGACACGCTGGTCGTGGCCTTGCTCGACCGGGTGCAGGAGATGGCCGACAACCCGAACGACGTGACGGGTGTGCCCACGGGCTTTTATGACCTGGACAAAATGACGGCCGGTTTCCAGGCCGGCGACCTGATCGTTTTGGCTGCGCGCCCGTCCATGGGCAAGACCGCACTGGCCATCAACATCGCTGAACACGTGGCGCTGAACGAGGGCCTGCCGGTGGCGGTGTTTTCGATGGAGATGGGTGCTGCGCAATTGGCGGTTCGGATTGTTGGGTCGATTGGCCGCATCAACCAAAGCAATCTGCGCACCGGCAAACTGACTGACGACGAGTGGCCACGCTTGACGGAAGCCATTGAGAAATTGCGCAACATCTCGCTGCACATCGACGAGAGTGCTGGCCTCACATCCATCGAGCTGCGTGCCAACGCGCGTCGCCTGGCACGCCAGTGCGGGCAGCTCGGCTTGATCGTGGTGGACTATTTGCAGCTCATGAGCGGCAGCGCCGGCAACGACGAAAACCGTGCCACTGAACTGGGTGAAATTTCACGCGGACTGAAAATGCTGGCCAAGGAACTCAAGTGCCCGGTGATCGCCTTGTCGCAGCTCAACCGCAGCGTTGAAACCCGCCCGGACAAACGCCCCATGATGAGCGACCTGCGCGAGTCCGGTGCCATCGAGCAAGACGCCGACATCATCATGTTCATCTACCGCGATGAGTACTACACCAAAGAAGCGTGTAAAGAGCCTGGTGTGGCCGAGGTCATCATCGCCAAGCAGCGTAATGGCCCGACCGGCACTGTCAAGCTGGCTTTCCTGAAACCGATCACCAAGTTTGAGAGCCTGGCAAGCGGGTCAAGCGGCGACTATTAGGCGCAAATTGCGCATGGCACCGGTGAGAACGGCAGTGTCGGACCGCGCCACGAGATTGGCATTCGAAAATGCCGTATGTTCCCACGGTTATTGAATAGTTTGCTATATAAACTATAACACTTCACTGGCAAAATCAGCCAACCTTGACCGTTCGCCACGCGCCAGGGTGATGTGCCCGCCATGCGGCCAGCCCTTGAACTTGTCGACCGCAAAAGTCAGGCCGGACGAGCCTTCGGTCAGGTAGGGCGTATCGATCTGGGCCAGGTTACCCATACACACGATCTTGGTGCCGGGGCCAGCGCGGGTGATCAGGGTCTTCATCTGTTTGGGCGTCAAATTTTGCGCCTCATCGATGATGACGTATTTGGTCAAAAAGGTGCGGCCACGCATGAAGTTCATGCTCTTGATCTTGATGCGGCTCCTGATCAGCTCGCTGGTGGCGGCGCGGCCCCATTCGCCGGCATTGGTGTCGGTCTTGCCCAGCACTTCAAGGTTGTCATCGAGCGCGCCCATCCAGGGGCCCATTTTTTCTTCTTCGGTGCCGGGCAAAAAACCGATGTCCTCGCCTACGCTCACGGTGGCGCGGGTCACGATGATTTCGGTGTAGCGCCGGTCGTCCAGCACCTGCGTCAAGCCTGCCGCGAGCGCCATCAAGGTTTTGCCCGAACCGGCCGTGCCCGTCAGCGTGACGAAGTCAACTTCGGGGTCCATCAGCAGGTTCATGGCGAAGTTCTGCTCGCGGTTGCGCGTGGTCACGCCCCAGACGGCGTTCTTGAGGTGGTTGTAGTCCTTGAGGGTTTTGAACACCGCTGTTTTGCCACGAATTTCGGTGACGCGTGCGTACAAAGATGGCTCGCCTGGTGACTCAAAAAACACGAACTGGTTGACCAGCAGGTTGGGAACAATCGGTCCGGTGATGCGGTAGAAGGTGTGCGCGCCTTGTTGCCAGCTTTCGACGGTCTGGCCATGGGTGGCCCAAAAATCGGCGGGCAGGGCCATGGAGCCGGCGTAGAGCAGATCACCGTCGTCGAGGGTTTTGTCGTTTTGATAGTCGTCGGTGGCCAGGCCCAGGGCGCGGGCCTTGACGCGCATGTTGATGTCCTTGGACACCAGCACCACCTCGCGCGGGGCGTACTGCTGGCGCAGGGCATCTACAACGCCCAGAATCTGGTTGTCGGCCTTGCCCTGGGGCAGGCTGGCGGGCAGGGTGTAATTGAGCGTTTGGGTCTGGAAAAACAGCTTGCCTTTGGCTTCGCGGTGGCCGGTG
The DNA here is from genome assembly GCA_025360385.1 of Burkholderiales bacterium. GTDB lineage: Bacteria > Pseudomonadota > Gammaproteobacteria > Burkholderiales > Burkholderiaceae_C > JANYCG01. Next base: position 19,666 of record JANYCG010000080.1, read on the forward strand.
GCGGCCAGTTGCAAACCGACACCAATGTCGGCGCCATTGCTGCCTGCCAGTGCATCAAGACTGCGACTGGTCTGGCGCGCATTGCGGGCGACTTCGGTCATGCCCTTTTTGTGGCCGTCGAGTTCTTCGAGCACGATCATCGGCAAAAAGATGTCGTGTTCTTCAAAGCGGAACAGGCACATCGGGTCGTGCATGAGCACATTGGTGTCCAGCACAAACAGTTTGCTGGCACCGGATGGTTTGTTGCGTTTGGCTTTGGGTTTGGCTGAACCAGTGGGTTCAGACTTTGAGGCGATGTTCATGCTTGCCGATGCCGCCAGAGGCGCAGGTAAATCTGCAGGACGTAAAAGTGCAGGCACGTGGGCCTGATGTCGGGCTGGGTCACCTTTGGCCCGTTCGGCCTTGGCTTGCGCAACATCCGGCCGCTGCGTTGCAGGCCTTGTTTGGGGTTCACGCAGTGTCGCGTCATGCGCCAGGTCTTGACGGGCCAGCGGATGAAGCTCGAGGGCCAGCTCCGCATCTTTTGCCGGGCGCGGGCTGCGCCTGGCCGGTGCGTCAAAGGCTGCTTGGCCCAGTTGGGCGGCTCGTTTGGTAGGGGCAGGGGGTAGGGGCATGTGATCCGCGTCGGTCGGTAAATCAGTCGATGAAAACTACGCGAAATAAATCACGCGGAAAAACAAGCCGAAAAGCGCAATTCAAAAAGCGCAAGTCGAAAAAAACTCAAGTTGAAAAAACTCAAGTTGAAAAGCTCAGGCTGCTTTTTTGAGGGCCTTGGCGATTTTCAGAACCTCGTCAACGTGGCCTGGCACCTTGAGTCCGCGCCACTCGGCCTTCATTAGGCCGTCGGCGCCGATCAGGAAGGTGCTGCGCTCAATGCCTTTGACCTTTTTGCCGTACATGATCTTGTTTTTGACCACGCCGAACATGTGGCACATTTTTTCTTCGGTGTCGGCGATCAATTCAAACGGCAGTTCAAGTTTGCTTTTGAACTCGTCATGTGATTTCATGTTGTCGCGCGAGACGCCAAATACATGGGCGCCAGCTTTGACAAAATCTTTGTATTTGTCGCGAAATTGCATGGCCTCAGTGGTGCAGCCAGGCGTATTGTCTTTGGGGTAAAAATACAGCACCATGGTTTTGCCAAGGTGCGATTCATTGGAAACTTTGACGCCGTTGGTGGCATTGGCTTCGAATTCAGGGAGTGGTTTGTTGACGACGATTGCCATAGGTATTTAGTGTCTCTTGTGCTTGGTGCGTCAGGCAAACTGCCTTCAGTGCTGGCCTCAATTTTAACTGGAAATCATCCGGAATCCCGCCCTCTGGCTGGCGATTGTCACGAATGTCAGTTGCCGTCACGACAGGCGTGCATTGACAATTCATGCCGCGTCGATCAACGCGGCAAGCACCACGTCACGGCCTTCCCCCGCCAGGATGTTGTAGGTGCGGCAGGCGGCCGCAGTGTCCATCGTCTCCAAACCGATGCGCCGACCATACAAGCCGGCCAACCACTCGGGCTTGGGAAAACGTATCGAAGCGCCACTGCCAAAAATGACCAGTTCTGGCCCGAGTGCCGCAAGCCGTTCAAAATGCGCCGCGCTCAGGTTTGCAAAGGCTGCGCAAGCCCAGTCAAAGCGCTGGCCTTTGGCGCTGATGACGACGCTGGCGCTGATTTTTTCAGCCCCAATGGCGATCCAGCCTGGGCCATAGCCGGAGATGGACTGGACGTCGAATTTGTCGGGCTGGATTTTCATGTTGTTTCCGTGGTGATTCAATTGCTGCACTGCACTAAAAACAGGCATAACTGTGGTCAAATTATAAGTTCCGTCATTTTTCAAACCCCCTGCGGAGTCCCTGTGAAAACCATTCAAAAATCTGCCAAGCTGGCCAACGTTCTGTACGACATTCGCGGCCCCATCATGGACGCGGCGCGCCAGATGGAAGACGAGGGCCAGAAGATCATCAAGCTCAATCTGGGCAACCTGGCGGTGTTTGGCTTTGACGCGCCGGAAGAAATCCAGCAGGACATGATCCGCAACCTGCCCAATTCGGCGGGTTACTCCGACAGCAAGGGCATTTTCGCGGCGCGCAAGGCCGTCATGCACGAGACGCAAAAACAGGGTATTGCCGGTGTGGTTCTCGACGACATTTACCTGGGCAACGGCGCCAGCGAACTGATCACGATGGCCACCAATGCTTTGCTGGACAACGGCGACGAGTTGCTGCTGCCCATGCCTGACTACCCGCTGTGGACAGCAGCCACCAGCCTGTCTGGCGGCACGCCCGTGCATTATGTGTGTGACGAAGCCAACAACTGGATGCCCAACCTGGCGGACATCCGCGCCAAGATCACGCCGCGCACCAAGGGCATCGTCATCATCAACCCGAACAACCCCACTGGGGTGATGTATTCCACCGATTTGCTCAAGGCGATGGTTGACATCGCCCGTGAGCACGGCCTGGTGATCTTGGCCGACGAGGTTTACGACAAGGTGCTCTACGACGGCATCCACCACACTGCGCTGGCCAGCCTGTCCACAGACGTGCTGACGCTGACCTTCAATTCGCTGTCCAAAAGTTACCGCTCTTGCGGCTACCGGGCTGGCTGGATGGTGGTGTCGGGCGACAAAAAACATGCCGCCGACTACATCGATGGCCTGAACATGCTCAGCAACATGAAGTTGTGCTCCAACGTGCCGGGCCAATGGGCCATCCAGACGGCGCTGGGCGGCTACCAAAGCATCAACGACCTGGTGGGCGAAGGCGGTCGCCTGCGCCGCCAGCGCGACCTGGCCTATGAGTTGATCACGGCCATCCCCGGCGTGAGCTGCGTCAAGCCCCAGGCGGCGCTGTACATGTTCCCCAAACTCGATCCCAAGGTCTACCCGATCGACGATGACCGCCAGTTTTTTCTTGAACTGTTGCGTGAAACCCGCGTCATGCTGGTGCAGGGCACAGGCTTCAATTGGCCGGCGCCAGACCACTTTCGCATCGTCTTCCTGCCGCATGAAGATGACTTGCGTGAAGCCATTGGCCGCATTGGCAAGTTCCTTGAAAGTTACCGCAACCGCCATGGCCATGTGCCCACTCAGGCGTCCACGCAAACGCCCAAGAAAATGCACGAAAGTACTATTAAATTAGTAGCAACAAACGTTTGATTGACACGGACTTACACCCTTTTAAACTCTAAATTAGATGAAACCGATACAAGTAGGCCTGTTGGGCATTGGCACGGTTGGCAGTGGCACTTTCAATGTGCTGAAACGCAACCAGCAAGAGATCAAACGCCGCGCCGGCCGGGGCATCGCAATCACCATGGTGGCAGATCTGGACCAAGCCCGCGCCCGCGCGGTCGTTGGCCCTGACGTGCAGGTGGTGGGCGACGCCCGAGCCATCATCGCCAACCCCGACATCGATGTGGTGATCGAGCTGATCGGCGGTTATGGCATTGCCAGGCAGTTGGTGCTGGAGGCCATCGCGGCGGGCAAGCATGTTGTGACGGCCAACAAGGCATTGCTGGCCGTGCACGGCAGCGAAATTTTTGCGGCTGCGCAAGCCAAAGGCGTGATGGTCGCGTTTGAGGCCGCCGTCGCGGGGGGCATCCCCATCATCAAAGCGCTGCGCGAGGGCCTCACGGCCAACCGAATCCAGTGGATTGCCGGCATCATCAACGGCACCACCAACTTCATCCTGTCCGAGATGCGCGACAAAGGCCTGGACTTTGCCGTGGTGCTCAAAGAGGCGCAGGGCCTGGGCTACGCCGAGGCCGACCCCACGTTTGACATTGAAGGCGTGGACGCCGCGCATAAAGCCACGTTGATGTCGTCCCTCGCTTTTGGCATTCCCGTGCAGTTTGACAAAGCCTACATTGAAGGCATCACCAAGCTCGGCGCACAAGACATCAAATACGCTGAAAAACTGGGCTACCGCATCAAGCTTTTGGGCATCACCAAACGCCGCGACGCCGATGCCGCCAATGGCACTGCTGCCGGCATTGAGCTGCGCGTGCACCCCAGCCTGATTCCCGCCAAACGGCTGATCGCCAATGTCGAAGGTGCCATGAACGCGGTCATGGTCAACGGCGATGCCGTGGGCACCACGCTGTATTACGGCAAAGGCGCAGGCTCAGAGCCCACCGCCAGCGCCGTGATCGCCGACCTGGTGGACATTGCCCGCCTGCACGGTGCAGACGCGGCTCAGCGCGTGCCTCACCTGGCCTTTCAGCCACACACTTTTGACCAGGCCATGAATGACACACCCATCTTGCCAATGAGCGACGTGGTCACCAGTTATTACCTGCGCCTGAACGTGGCGGATGAAGCTGGCGTGCTGGCCAACGTGACGCGCATCCTGGCCGACGCGGGCATCAGCATTGACGCAGTGTTGCAGCGCGAAGCCGATGAGGTGGGCGCTGATGGCGGGGCTGAGAGCCAGCCTGCAGGCGGGCTTGGGGTGGCGCAAACCGACCTGATCCTCTTGACCCATGACACCATGGAAGGCACCATGAACGCTGCCATCGCGAAGATGCAGGCCCTGCCCACCGTGTTGGCTCCGATCGTGCGCATTCGCAAGGAAGAGCTGGCTTGATGAACTACGTCTCGACCCGCGCCGCTGCATCCAACCCGGCGCGTAAAAAATTCTGCGAAATCCTGCTCGAAGGTTTGGCGCCGGATGGCGGTTTGTATTTGCCAGAGGCTTACCCGCAGGTCGACGCTGCGACACTTGAAACCTGGCGCGGCGTTTATCAGCAGCAAGGATACGCGGCGCTTGCGTATGAGATTCTGGCGCTCTACATCGACGATATTCCTGCCTCAGACCTGAAGGCGATTTGCGCCAAGACCTATACCCAAACGGTGTTTGGCACGCCAGAGATCACGCCCTTGCGGCCGCTTGAAGGCGGTGTGTTCCTTGAAGGTCTCTCCAACGGCCCGACGCTCGCCTTCAAAGACATGGCCATGCAGCTGCTCGGCAATTTGTTCGAGTACGAGCTGGCGCGCCGCGGTGAACAGCTCAACATCTTGGGGGCCACCAGTGGCGACACCGGCAGTGCGGCTGAATACGCCCTGCGCGGCAAACAGGGCGTGCGGGTTTTCATGACCTCGCCGGCCGGCCGCATGAGCCCGTTCCAGCAGGCGCAGATGTTCAGCCTGATGGACGACAACATCCACAACATGGCGGTCCAGGGCGTGTTTGACGACTGCCAGGACATGGTCAAAGCCGTGTCCAACGACCTGGTGTTCAAGCGCCAGTACAAGATAGGAACGGTCAACTCCATCAACTGGGCGCGCCTGATGGCGCAGGTGGTGTATTACTTTGCGGGCTATTTCCAAGCCACTGAAAACAACAATAAAAAAGTCAGCTTCGCGGTGCCATCGGGCAACTTCGGCAACATCTGCGCTGGGCACGTGGCCCGCATGATGGGTTTGCCGATTGCCCAACTGGTGCTGGCCACCAACGAAAATGATGTGCTGGACGAGTTTTTCCGCACCGGCGTGTACCGCGTGCGCGGCAGCGCCGACACCCACGAAACCTCCAGCCCGTCCATGGACATCTCCAAGGCCTCAAATTTCGAACGTTTCGTGTTTGATCTGCTCGGGCGCGACGGCACCAAGACCCAGGCGCTGTTTGGGGCCGCCTTGTCTACGGCGGGCCAGTTTGACTTGAGCCAAGAGGCCTGCTTCAAGGAGGCGGCCAACCGCTACGGTTTTGCCAGTGGCAAAAGCACCCACTCCGATCGGCTGGCGACCATCCGTCACACGTTCAAAAAATTTGGCCAGATGATCGACACCCACACGGCCGACGGCCTGAAGGTGGCGCGTGAGCACCTTCAACCCGGTGTGCCCATGGTCGTGCTCGAAACGGCCCTGCCCATCAAATTTGCGCAAACGATTGTTGAAGCGCTGGGCAGCGAACCCACCCGCCCGGCTCGCTTTGAAGGCATTGAGTCATTGCCCAAACGTGTGGTGGCCATGGCTGCCGATGCGGCGGCCGTCAAGGGTTATATTCGGCAAGTCTGTGGGTAAAAGCGTCATATTTTCCATTGGCATATGAATAGTTAGCTATGAAAAATATAACAACTGCTGGGCAATTTAAATTTTTCGACACAAGCCCGCGGCGCAATCCAATGCGCATGAACAATGAAATTCCCAACAATTTTTGAAGACTATTTGCCATGAACGTCGTCGGCTTTGCAGGTTATTCGGGTTCGGGCAAAACGACGCTGGTGGAGCGCTTGATTCCCCTGCTGCGCGCCCGCGGGCAACGCGTGTCCGTGGTTAAACACGCACACCACAGTTTCGACATCGACCACCCCGGCAAAGACACGGCCCGGCACCGCGCGGCTGGCGCGTTTGAGGTGGTGGTGGCGTCAAACACGCGCTTGGCCCTGATGCGCGAGTTTGAGCAGCCTGCGACCGTCACAGTGCACCAATTGATCGCCGAGTTGCATGCAGGCGTGGACTGGGTGCTGGTCGAAGGGTTTAAAGACAGCGACTTGCAAAAGATCGAGGTCTGGCGCGCGTCTGAGGCTAAGCCAGCGCGCTACCTGTACGATGCCTTCATCGTTGCCATCGCAACCGATTCACCGGTCGACTTGCCCGAGCCCACCCAACGCCCCGTGTTTGACCTGAATGCGCCCGAGGCCGTGGCCGACTGGCTTGTCGCCAACACCCGTCGTTTTGACTACAAGGCTGAGGTCTACGCATGAGGCCGACGTTGATGCCGCTGGACGATGCCATAGCCCAATTGCTGGCCCAATTGCCGGCGCATTCGGCAACCTTGCCCGGCATTGATCATGTGTCCACCTTTGACGCCGATGGCCGCGTGTTGGCGCAAGACCTCGTCTCGGCCCTGCAAGTGCCCGCGCACGACAACAGTGCCATGGATGGATACGCCCTGTGCTCGGCCGACATCACGCGGGCGGGCACGGTGTTGCCCATGACGCAGCGCATCCCCGCAGGCAGCAGCGGCCATGCGCTGGCGGCAGGCAGTGTGGCACGCATCTTCACCGGCGCACCGATTCCCCTGGGTGCAGATGCCGTGGTGATGCAGGAAGACTGCGAGCCATTGAAAGACAGCGCCGACGATGCAACCGTCAACATCCAGGTCAATGTTGTTCCGCGGCCCGGTCAATGGATTCGACGTGCCGGAGAAGATGTGCGCCGGGGCACTGTGGTGCTTCAAAAAGGAGAGCGCCTAACGCCCGCTGCACTGGGACTTGCGGCCAGCATTGGCATGAGCAAGCTGCCTGTGACCGCAAAACCAAGAGTGGCGCTGTTCTCGACGGGCGACGAGCTGGTCATGCCCGGCGACGTGGCACCCGCCGACATGAAACCCGGCGCCATCTACAACTCCAATCGTTTCTTCTTGCGCGCGCTGCTGCTGCGCCTGGGCTGCGAGGTGACGGACTTTGGCATCGTGCCCGACCGCCTCGACGCAACCCTCGACGCATTGAAGAAGGCGTCCCAACAGCATGAGCTGATTCTCACCAGCGGCGGCGTGTCGGTTGGTGAGGAAGACCACATCAAGCCCGCCGTGCAGACCTTGGGCGAGCTGAACCTGTGGCAGATCGCCATCAAGCCCGGCAAACCGTTTGCTTACGGAAAAATCGGCAGGGGTGATGGCCTGGGCAGTACGCATTTCATGGGCTTGCCTGGCAATCCGGTATCGAGCTTCATCACCTTCCTGGCGCTGGTGCGTCCGTTTTTGTTGCGTATGCAGGGTGTGGCCGACGTTGCTACTAAATCAATAGCTCTGCCCGCCCATTTCACCTGGGCCAAGGCTGATAAGCGCCGGGAGTTCCTGCGCGTTCGTCGCAATGCTGCGGGTGGGCTGGATCTGTTTCCCAATCAAAGCTCCGGTGTGCTGACCTCTGCGGTATGGGGCGACGGCGTGGTGGACAACCCGCCCGGCCAGACGATTGCACACGGTGATGGTGTGCAGTTCATTTCTTTTGCGGACCTGCTGTCATGAGGATCACCGTCAAATATTTTGCGTCAATCCGTGAGGCCATCGGGCAGGGCAGCGAGCAGGTGGACACGTCGTCGCCCAATCTGGCAGCCCTGCGGGATGAACTGATTGCGCGGGGCGGTCCCCATGCCCTGGCGCTGGCACGTGGCAAGACCCTGCGCGTGGCGCAAAACCAGGTGATGGCCAAGGAGGCGGCAAGCCTGCATCAGGGTGACGAAATCGCGTTTTTCCCGCCGGTGACGGGGGGGTAAGCGTCGTTGTCGTCGCTGCCTTTGCCGACACCTACCGTCACGCGCCCGAGACCCTGCGACCGAAGGTGCGCACCAGCCTGGGAATCGCCGCCGCCATCCCACTGGCCGACCGGGCTTGGGCGCACCTGGAGCACGCCCGCGTCTCGCGCCGCTTTGCCAAGGCCTTCGAGCAGTACGACCTGATCCTGGCACCGGTGTTGCGCAGGCGGCTCTGATCCCTGTCAAACAAAGTGCACCTTTTTCGGATGCATCTTTTGCGGATCATTGCGCTTGCAAGCAATGCCACAATGTCGGCCATGACCACGCCACGCGTCTACATCCAATTTGATGACTTCAACCTGACCGATGAAGTGGGCCTGTTGCGTGCGCAGGACGAACGCGTCGGGGCGGTGTGCAGCTTTGTCGGCACGGTGCGGGATCGCAATGCAGGCGCAGCCGGCGAAGTCAGCACGCTGGAGCTGGAGCATTACCCTGGCATGACCGAAAAATCCATTGAGGCCATGATCGACGCCGCACACCAACGCTTTGACATCTTCAACGCCCGCGTCATCCACCGCATTGGTGTCTTGCAGCCGTTGGACCAGATCGTTCTGGTGGCCGTCACGTCCGCGCACCGGGGCGAGAGCTTCAAGGCCTGCGAATTTTTGATGGATTACCTCAAGACCCAAGCGCCCTTCTGGAAGAAAGAAACCACGCCAGATGGGGCCAAGTGGGTGGATGCGCGAGTCAGTGACGACGCCGCGTTGGCCCGCTGGGGCCTGGATGCCGCCAATGGCACAAACCACGGCGGCGTCCATCACAACGATGTCCATCACAGCGACGCCGACGCCGCAGCAAAAGCCGCGCCGGGCTAATTCAGATACTGGGGCCGTGTGTCGCTGGCAGCCGTTGCGGCGGCAGGCTCAAGGTCGATCGGTGCCACCGTCACCAACGCCCATTGCGACGCGGCATAGGCTTTTTCAAGCAGGTGCAAAAAACCGTGCATCAACTGGCTGTCCAGCTCCAGCTGGATTTCCTGGCGTTGCTGTTGGGCATCTGTGGGCCCCTTGAACCGGGTGTGCAGACGACCGTTGGCCAGCGGGGTCAGGGCCACTTCGCTCACTAGCAGGGGCGGCTCCGTCAAAGCTGCGCCGACAACCGGCTCCTTGAACGGCGTCTTGAAGTCGGACTGGCGCAGCACTTCCTCTTTTTTAAACTCACTGAGCACCTGCCGGACAAGCGGGTCTTTGGCCGTCAACGCATCCGCGTCGGCAACCGCCACCTGGTCGGTCTGCTGGCCAACCATTTTGCGCAGCAGGGGCAACAGGCCCACGGTCAAGCGCCGAGTGAACCACAGGCGCATTTCAAGCCCGGTGTTGGTGTTGATACGGGCCAACAGGCGATCCTGGTCGCTTTCGTATTTGATGTTCAGCTGGTGAATGCGCATGGGAGAATTTTAGGACGACAAAGCGGCTGAATCGGGCGGAACCCTGGCGGCGAAATAAACTACCATGCCCGACAGCAGCGCCAGCCACAAGGCCATGCCCGGCGCGCCCCAACCTTGCAGGGCCGCCCCGCTCATCAGCGGGCCCGTTGCGCCGCCCAGGGTGTAGCCGGTGATCATTGCCGCTGTGCCAGCCGCCGTGGCTTGCCCCTTGAACTGGTGCGCCACCCGGATCATGGTCAACGTGTACAGCGCCCCGCCCACGCCGCCCCAGACAAAGGCGCACCCCCACAACAGCCAGGGTGCAGCCCCACTGAAGGCCAGGCTCACGCTGCTCATCAATAACAAAGTGCCGGCCGCCGCAAATACTCGGGAGGGCAGGGCGCGGTCTGCCAGCAGCCCGGCCGGCAACTGGAACAGAAAGCTGCCAACGCCCAACACCCCCACAATGCTGACCGCCTGCGGCATTGACAGCCCCAACGCCGCGCCATTGGCTGCGCTGACGGCGCTCAGGCCACCTTCAAACACACCACCAGCAAAGGCGATCAGGGCCAGGGCCGGTACGGCCTTGAGCGCCCCCCAGGTGGACAGCGCAAGCTCGTTGGCGTCTGGCCCCAAGCCCTGGGGGTGGCTGCCGGGCGCTGCGGGCATGGCTCCGCGAATGGTCCAGAGCGTTGCCAGACCCAGACCTTGCACCAGCGCGGCAACCACCAGCGTTTGAGGCCCGCTCATGTGGAACACGGCGGGCGCAAACGGCCCCAATGCCATCGCCGCCCCCAGCGCGCTTTGGTACAGGCCAGTGATGCGGCCGCGCTGGCCCGGCGGCGAGTGGCGGGCGATCAGCGCTTCAGTGGCGTTCCAGACGGCGGCCGACCCCGATCCGCCCAGCACCGCAAATAGGCACCACACTGCCAGGTTGTCAAAACTTGCAAACGCCGTCGTCGCAACAAAATTCATGGCGGCGCCCGTTCGGCAGGCCTGCAGCTCGCCAAAATGCGCCAGGATTCTGGGCATGACGGGGATCAATAGGGCGATACAACTGAAACCGATCATGGCAAACGCGCCAATGGCCGCCGTGCCATGCCCACGCTGTTGCAACATGACGGCCAGCACGGGCGCGTACATCGAAAACGAGGCCACCAGCAGGGCGGTAGCCAGGGCAATGCGGACAACAGGATGGGTCAACGCGGGGCCCTTTCCAGGCGGATCAAAAATGGGACTTAAAGACAGGGCGGCGCAGACCTTGATCCGGATCAAGCTTTGCCGCGCTTTTGTGCCCTGATGGTACGACTCTCGCTGCCATGCCTTGAATTCGACGCGAACGACTCTAGATAAACCCCATGAGAACTGACAAACTAACCACCAAATTCCAGGAAGCCCTGAGTGATGCCCAAACCATCGCGCTGGGTCAGGATCACGCTTTTATCGAACCTGTGCACGTGTTGCTGGCCATGCTGCGCCAGGCCGATGGCCCCAAGGCCCTTCTGCAACGCGCGGGCGTCAACGTGCCTGGCCTGACAACTTCCGCCGAAACGCAACTCAAAAAACTGCCCGAGGTGCAGGGCCATGAGCAGGTGCAGGTCGGGCGCGACATGGTGTCGCTCTTGCAGGCCTGCGAGAAAGATTCCATCAAACGCGGCGACCAGTTCGTGGCGGGTGAACTGTTTCTGCTGGCCTTGACTGACACCAAACAGGACATCAGCAAAATTGCCAAAGACAACGGCCTGACCCGCAAGGCACTTGAAGCCGCCATTGATGCCGTGCGCGGTGGCCAGAATGTGAACAGCGCCGACGCCGAAGACCAGCGCGAGTCGCTCAAAAAATACTGCATCGACCTGACCGAGCGCGCCCGTATGGGCAAGTTGGACCCGGTGATCGGCCGCGACGACGAAATCCGCCGCGCCATCCAGGTCTTGCAGCGCCGCACCAAAAACAACCCGGTGCTGATTGGTGAACCCGGCGTGGGCAAGACCGCGATTGTCGAAGGTCTGGCCCAGCGCATCGTGGCCGGTGAAGTGCCTGAGTCGCTCAAGGGCAAACGCGTGTTGTCGCTGGACATGGCGGCCTTGCTGGCCGGCGCGAAGTTTAGGGGCGAGTTTGAAGAGCGCCTGAAAAACGTGCTCAAGGACCTGGCCAAGGACGAAGGCCAGACCATCGTCTTCATCGACGAGCTGCACACCATGGTCGGTGCCGGCAAAGCCGAGGGTGCCATCGACGCGGGCAACATGCTCAAGCCCGCATTGGCGCGGGGCGAGCTGCATTGCGTGGGCGCCACCACGCTGGACGAATACCGCAAATACATCGAGAAAGACGCGGCGCTGGAGCGTCGTTTCCAGAAAATCCTGGTCGGCGAGCCCACCGTGGAGGCCACCATTGCCATCCTGCGCGGCCTGCAGGCGCGTTATGAAACCCACCATGGCGTGCAGATCACCGACCCGGCCATCGTCGCCGCAGCCGAGCTGAGCCACCGCTACATCACCGACCGTTTCTTGCCCGACAAGGCGATTGATTTGATCGACGAGGCTGCTGCCAAAATCAAGATCGAACTTGACTCCAAACCGGAAGTGATGGACAAGCTGGACCGCCGCCTGATCCAGTTGCAAATCGAGCGCGAAGCGGTCAAGCGTGAGAAAGACGAGGCGTCCAAAAAACGCTTTGAACTCATCAACGACGAGATCAAAAACCTGCAAAAAGAAATCGCTGACCTGGACGAAATCTGGAAGGCTGAAAAAGCCCAGGCACAAGGCAGCAAGACCATCATGGAAGAGATTGAGAAAGTCCGCTTTTCAATGGATGAACTGACCCGCAGAGGCGATTTCAACAAAGTCGGCGAGCTGCAATACGGCAAGTTGCCGGGGCTGGAAAAGCAGCTCAAAGAGGCGCAGACCGCCGAAGCTGGCAAAGCTAAAAATGCCAAAGACGGCGGCCGCCCGCAGTTGCTGCGAACCATGGTGGGGGCCGAAGAAATCGCTGAAGTGGTGAGCCGCGCTACCGGCATTCCGGTGGCCAAGATGTTGCAGGGCGAGCGCGACAAGCTCTTGCAGATGGCCGCCAAACTGCACCATCGCGTGGTCGGGCAAAACGAGGCGATTGACGCGGTGTCCAATGCCATCATGCGCTCACGCGCCGGCCTGTCTGACCCGAACCGGCCCACGGGCTCCTTCCTCTTCCTCGGCCCCACGGGTGTTGGTAAAACCGAATTGTGCAAGGCCCTTGCGGCTTTTCTGTTCGACGCAGAAGACCACCTGATCCGCATCGACATGAGCGAGTTCATGGAAAAGCACAGCGTGGCACGTTTGATCGGCGCGCCACCCGGTTACGTGGGTTACGAGGAGGGCGGTTATTTGACCGAAGCCGTACGCCGTAAGCCCTACAGCGTGCTGTTGCTCGACGAGGTGGAAAAGGCCCACCCCGACGTGTTCAATGTGCTGCTGCAGGTGCTGGACGATGGCCGCCTGACCGACGGCCAGGGCCGCACCGTGGACTTCAAGAACACTGTCATCGTGATGACCAGCAACATCGGTTCACCGATGATCCAGGCGATGGCTGGCAAGCCTTATGAAGACGTCAAAGACGCCGTGATGGACGAGCTGAAAAACCACTTCCGTCCGGAGTTTCTGAACCGCATCGACGAGACCGTGGTGTTCCACAGCCTGGATGCCAAGCACATCGAGGCAATTGCTGCCATCCAGATCAAGGTGCTCGAAGCGCGCTTGGCCCGCATGGAGCTGACGCTCGACGTCTCCCAGGGCGCGTTGAAGGAACTGGCCAAGGTTGGCTTCGACCCGGTGTTCGGCGCACGGCCCCTGAAGCGCGCCATCCAGCAGCGCATCGAGAACCCGCTGTCCAAGCTGATCCTGGAAGGCAAGTTCCTGCCCAAAGACGTGATCACCGTGGGCGTGGACACCATCCACGCGCCGGGGCAATTCAGTTTTTCCCGTTCGATGGCCTAACGGCGCGTTTAGCGGCGCGTTTAATGGCAGCGCGTTTGGGCTTTGCGGCCTTGTGGGCATAGGCCTGCGATATCAACGTCCGCACCCGTGCGGGGGGTGCCTTGGCCAGTGACAAGCGCAAACCCAACGCCTTGCTGCCCCACATCAGTTTTTCAACAAATGCGGCATCCACCGCCAGGGCGATTTCGCGCTCGGTTTCAGCCACAAACACGTGGACATGGGTCTGTTCCGGCGGCGCGGTGACAAATATCTTGCCACCCACCCGAAACGAGGTATCGTTGAAATGCGGCTCCTCGGTGACGTCAGGCAAGGAGAGGGCGTAACTGCGAACCTGGGCAAATTTCATGGCGGAAACACCATACCTTGCGCATCACACTGTGTGGGATGTGTTCAGCCACGCGCTGCGATGTGCCTGCGCAGCCAGGCGGCGAAGGCGTTTTCGCTGATGTCCCCTGCGGCGACGCCCAACACCGTCAGCGTGGCGTCGGCTTGGGTCGCTGTCAACCGGTGGCCATTGAGGTACAAAAACAGGCCGGTTGCCAGAAAGGCAGCCCGCTTGTTGCCATCCACAAACGGATGGTTCTTGGCCAGGCCGACACAATAGGCGGCAGCCAGCGCTGAGATGTCGGGCGGATGACTGGCGTCTGCATAGGCCAGCAGATTTTCAGGCCTCGCCAATGCGGAATCCAGCAGGCCTTCGTCACGGATGCCGCTGCCACCACCGTGCGTTGCAAGGCTTTCGTCGTGCAGGATGATCAAGGCCCGCTTTGAAATCCAGCGCCAGTTCATTTGGCCAACTGGTGGAAGGTGTCGCGGTATTCGTTCATGAACGCTTGACCGGCGCGGATTTCCTCTTCCAGTGCCGGGTCGTAGGGTGTCAGCGCAAAGCCGTCGGGTGTCTCAGTCATGTAAACCGACTCGCCCTTGGACAATTTCAATCGGGCAATGGCTTCTTTGGGCAAGATCACCCCGACCGAATTGCCGATTTGCGTGAGTTTGAGGGTGTGCATGGCGGGTTCCTTGGGGGGTGGTGATGTTATAACAAGTGTAATACAAAACCTATCCCCCGCCAAGCTGCTCCAGAATCGCCGCTGGTTTGCAAATGCCAAAGGGGCACTGGGCAGCCCACACCAGCAAGTCCTGGTCGCTAAAAACGGCTTTGGCCCGTACAGAATCGTTGTTGCATTGCAACGGCTAATTTTCTCGTCTCGACCTTTGGGCTTAGACTGCACACCCGCTGAAAACCTGCAAGCTTTGAAAACCCCATGACTTTGAATCCAGCCAATCGATTTTGTAAAAACTGCGTCTACGCAATGGACGCGCTTGTATCCGCACGATAGTTTTCCCCCAAGCCACCCCGCAGCGCCCGGCTTGTCCGGGCTTTTTTTTGGGCGTTGCGTGGAGAAACATCATGCCAACACAAATCACCCTGAGCCGGCGCAGCCTGCTGCGAGGCGTGGCCTGGGCGGCGGGGAGCGTGGTCGTCGAAAGCCCCCCGGCTGTCGCAACTGTCGCAACTGTCGCAACTGCCGCACGTGCTCCCATACCTGAACCAGCACCCGCAAACGCGCCTGCAACGGCACCTGCGGCCAGCGCCCGGCTGCGGCGCACCCTTTTGCAAACCTCACCCGTGGCCGGCTTCCAATACCACGACGGCGAGGCGGTTTGGCACGCCCTGCGTCAGGGCGACCCCTTGGCGCTGGTGCGCGAACCCGGCAACCGGCATGACGCACGGGCCGTCCGGCTGGAATGGGAAGGCCACAAGATTGGTTATGTGCCCGCTTTGGACAACGCTGCCATCAGCCAACTGCTGGACCGCGACCTCGGCCT
>JANYCG010000033.1 GCA_025360385.1 Burkholderiales bacterium
CAGCGCCTCCCCAGGATGTCGGCGGCTAAAAACCTGTCACCCAAGCGCATCGTAAACCTGCTGCTTGTAGTCAAACCAGAATGGGTTCCAAAAACCAAAATGGCGCTGCGCCATTTGCACGATGGTGATGCCGTTGGCGGGGCTGATGCACCAGTGGGTGCCAGCCAGCCCACCCCACTGGAATTCACCGGGGACAGAGTTGGGCTGCATGGCCGATGCCCGCCGGGTGACCGCGCCGCCCAGGCCAAAACCCAGATGTTGCAGGGCACCCATGTTCTGAAAATTCACGCAGACATCGGCCGACAACTGGTCGCGCATCATTTCGGCCAACGTGGCGGGTTTCAGCAAGCCAGGTTGGCCTGGCTGCAACTGCATCAAGAGGCGCAAATAGTCAGCCTGGGTGGAGACCAGGCCGCCCGTGCCGGCTTGCCTTGCCACAGGGTGAAAAAAGGCATTGGGCCAGGGCACATTGGGGTGCGGATGCAGGCCGGGCAACTTGGGCTTCCACAAGTCTGCACCTCGGTAAAAGGCCGCCAGGCGCGATGCATTGCCGCCGTGCACAACATAGGCCGTGTCGGCCATGCCCAAGGGCTCAAAAATGCGGGTACGCAACACGTCCGCCCAGGCTTGCCCGGTGATGATTTCAGCCAGCCGCGCCAGCAGGTCCGCGCCAATGGCGTAGTCCCAATTCGTCCCCGGCTGAAATGAAAGGGGCAGGCTAGCCAGCAAAGGCATGACGTCTTTGAGGGCTAAATTCGGGCTGCGCACGCCGGAGTCGATATAGGCCTGGTAGATCAGCGTGCCGGGGTCAAACACGCCATGGCTCAGGCCCGATTGGTGGCTGAGCAAGTGGCGGATCGTGACGTCGGTTTGCAGGGCTTCGGTGTCGTCCACTGATGCAGCGCCGGGGCGCAGCACACGCAGTTTGCCAAACTCGGGAATCCAGTTTTTGACTGCGTCGTCCAGTCCGAAATGGCCTTCGTCCACCAGCATCAAGGTGAGTGCCGAGGTGATCAGTTTGGTGTTGGAAAATATCCGGTGGATGTGGTCGGGCCGCAGCAACTCGCCCGCCTCGAGGTTGGCGTGGCCAATGCAAAATGAATCGACCACTTTGCCGTGCTGGAGCACGACGCTTGAAAACCCCGGCAAAAACTGGCGTTCAACATAAGTTTTCGCCAGCGCGTGGGAAGCAGAAAAATCAGCCATCAGGGCGGGCAAATATAACCCAGCCCAGTGGGTGATTTAAAGCAGCCTACCGACTCCGGGATGAGCTGCTTGGGCAGCCACAAAACGACCTCGGGAAACAGCACCACAAAGGCGATGGTCAGGAAAAACACGATGTACAAAGGCAGCGAGCGCACCACCGCGCGCCCAAACCCGACCCCCACATATTTCGAAGCCACCAGCAGCGACAGGCCGTAAGGCGGCGTGATCAGCCCGAACACCAGGGTGGTGATGACGACCACGCCCATGTGCAGCGGGTTGATGTTGCCCACCTCGGTCAGCTTGTTGATGATGGGCATGAAGATGATGATGGCCGGCACCGCGTCCAGAAAGTCGCCGACGATGACAAACAGCACCACCAGCGAAAACATGATCATCGGCCCGCTGGTGCCTGCGAAGCCGGTGATGTAGGTCGAGACAATGTCGGGCCCGCGCAGGTAAGCCACCATCCAGCCAAAGGTGGATGCCGCAGCCACGGCGGCCAGCGGCAGGGAATACAACAGGCCGGCGTACATGAAGTCGCGCGGCAGTTCAAACACATGGCGCGGACGGTAGATCGGGATCAGCACCAGCAGGATGTACACCGCTGCCACCATGCCAGCCTCGGTCGGCGTGAAAAATCCGCTCAGGATGCCGCCCATGATGATCACCGGAATGACCATGGGCAAAGCAGACGCCTTTGCCGCACTGGCAAATTCGGCAAACGAGGCGCGTTGTTTCTTGATGCCGACAGGCCCCCAGAAGTAGCTGTACACCATCAGCCCCAGGCCGATCAGCACGCCCGGCACCACGCCGGCCAGAAACAGGCCGCCAATCGACACGTTGCCGGTGGCGCCGTAAACGATGGCCATGATGGACGGCGGAATCAGGTTGGCCATGGTGGAGGCCGAGGCGATCAGCGCGGCGATGAAGGCGCGGTCGTAACCTTCTTTGTCCATTTGCGGGGCCACGGTGCGGCTCAGCACTGCCACGTCAGCGGTGGAAGAACCCGAGATGCCCGCGAAAAACATGCTGAACAAGGTGACCACCTGGGCCAGTCCGCCGCGCAAATGCCCGACCATGGTCTGTGCCAGGCGGATCATGCGGTGCACCACGTCGCTCGACGCCATCAACTCGCCGACGAGCAAGAAAAAGGGCACGGCCAGCAGGGCTTCGGAATCAATGCCATGGAACAGTTGCCCCACCATCGACTGCATGGAAATGGGCGTGAACTGAACGGCCACAAACACGCCTGCGATCAGCGCGAACGACACCGGCACACCCATGTAGCCAAAGCCCAGAAACAGGCAGGCCATCAAGACCAGAATGGCACCGTTGCTCATTTGGCTTCCTCTACAACGACGTTTTCCATGTCTTCAGGGCCTTCAAAACCATTGCGCCAGCCGTTGACCAACTGCTCTAGCGTGAACAGCAGGATCAACACGGCGGCAACCGGCACCACGCCGGTGTACACGGCCAGCGGAATCAGGGATGGCATGCGAAAACTGCCCATGTCCAGCAGGGCATTCTGGTAGCCAAACCAGATCAACAGCAAGGCGACTACCAGCACGACGAGGCGGTTCAACGTCTCAATCACGCTGCGCGGCAGGCCCTTCATGCGTTTGGTGATTTCGGTCAGGTAGAAGTGGTCATTGCGCCGCGTCGCCGCAGCCATGCCGATGAACACGCCCCAGGTGAAAAATGCCGTGGTCACTTGTTGCAGCCAGTTCCAGGGCGAGCCGATGGAACGTGTCACCACGTCACACAACACGGCCAGCGTGAACATGAAGATGCACACGCCGCACAGCACCATCAAGATGGCTTCTAGGCCGTCAAAGGCTTTCCATTTGAGGTGGCGATGGCGTGGCAGGACGAGGGAGCGGTGGTGTTCGGCCATGTCGTCAAGGCTGGCTTACTTGATGTCACGCACCAGTTTGAGGATCTTGACGGCGTGTGGCCCAAGCTCGGCGGCCAGCTGGTCCTGAATCGGCGCGGCGGCTTTGATGAAACCGCTTTTGTCCACGCCCTCCACCACTTTGACACCGAGCGCCTTGAGCTTGGTGGCCGAGTCTTTTTCGAGCTGCAGGGCCATGGCCGGCTCTTTGCGTGAGACCTCTTCGGCGGCGGCTTGCACCCATTTTTGCTGCTCGGGCGTGAGGCTGTTCCAGGTCTTGTCGCTGATCCAGATGCAGTTGTTGTTGGCCTCGTGTTCGGTCAGCGACAGCACCGGCGCGACCTCGTAATGTTTGTTGGCCAGATAGACATTGACACCGTTTTCAGCCATGGCGATCACGCCGGTCTGGATCGAGGTGTAGACATCCCCAAACGGCATGTGCACCACCTGCGAGCCATAGGCGGGGAAGTGGGTGTCCTCTGTTTTGGTGGCCTGCACCCGGACCTTGACGCCCTTGAGGTCTTCCACCTTGGTAACTTCTTTCTTGCTGTACATGTTGCGCATGCCCATGGTCATCAGGCCGAGCACGTGGGCGCCCTGCACCGAGTCCTTCACCATGTCGCGAAAGGCGGCAGACACGCCGGGGTCGGCCAGTGTCTTCATCAAATGGTTCTGGTCGCGGAACAGGAAGTGCAGGGAGAACACGCCGGCCTGTGGTGCCAGTGTGGACGCGTTGGCGGTGGAAGTGACGACAAAGTCAATATCGCCGGAACGCATCTTCTGCAGCATGACCGGCTCCTGGCCGAGCTGGGCACCGGGGAACTGGTTGATGCTGAACTTGCCGCCACTGAGCTCCTTGAGCTTGGCGTCGAACATGTTGGCGGCCAGGCCATAGGCGGTGGTGGTGGGCTGGTCATAGGCAAAACTGAAGGCCCGGTTTTGCGCCTGGGCCAAGCCCGCAGCAAGCAGGCCAAAACCAGCCAGCAGGCCAGCCCGCACGGTGCGGCGAAACGTGTTTTTGCTTTTCATCATGGTGTGTCCAGTAGTTGACCCCAATGTGGGGAATTGAATGCACGGCTATAAAGAAGTTCGGCAGGCTGCAAGCCTACGACAAAATCGCCATAATCGTCTAAGGTATTACCATAGTACTTTAGGGTGACCCGAGGCGACAGTTAGCGCCACCTTTCATTTCAACCCACCTCATTGGAAGACATGCCATGCAACAAGCCACCAAAATGCTGACCGCCCACGACTTTGACCAGGAGTTGATGATCCTGTTTGACGCTTACGTCCACGGCGGCCTAGATCGGCGCGGCTTCCTCGATAAAGCGCAAAAATTTGCAGTCGGGGGCTTGACGGCGGTGGGCCTGCTGGCGGCCCTCAGCCCCGATTTCGCCCGCGCCCAGGTGGTGCCCAAGAACGACGCCCGCCTCAAGACCGAGGTGCTGGATTACGCCTCGCCCAATGGCTACGGCACCATGAAGGGCTACCTGGCGCGGCCCGCCAGTGCCAGTGGCAAACTGCCCGGTGTCGTGGTCGTGCACGAAAACCGGGGGCTGAACCCCCACATTGAGGACATCACCCGCCGTTTGGCGCTGGAGGGTTACATGGCGTTTGCGCCCGACGCGCTCACGCCACTGGGTGGTTATCCGGGTGACGAAGACAAGGCCCGCGAGTTGTTCCCCAAACTCGACCAGGTCAAGACCCGCGAAGATTTTGTGACAGCTGCCACGCTGCTCAAAAACCGCGCCGACTGCACCGGAAAAATTGGCGCTGTCGGGTTTTGTTATGGTGGCGGCGTGGTGCACATGTTGTCCGTGCGCTTGCCCGAGCTGTCCGCTGCTGTGCCGTTCTATGGTCCGCCGCCGGCTGAGGCGGACGCGGGCAAGGTCAAGGCGGCGCTGCAAATGCACTTCGCCGAAAAAGACGACTTCATTAACCCGCGCCGGTCTGTGTATGAGGCGGCGCTCAAGGCGGCCGGCACCCCGTTCAGCGCTTATGAATATGCCGGTGCCCTGCACGGTTTCAACAACGACACCACGCCCCGGTTTGATGTGCCAGCGGCGCGCCTGGCTTGGGAGCGGACCCTGGCTTTGTTCAAGCAAACGCTACAGGCTTGAAATGACTTCTTTTTGTGTGTTCAAATCTGGTTTGAAAAGTAAATAGGCCTTATGTTCCCGCCACTGTTGAATAGTTTGATATTAATAATATAGCAAATCAAAGCCGGTAAATTCGCCTTGCGTTGCCCCCCATGACGCTTTCTTGCTGCGTCGCAGACAGAGTTTGGATGATCTGCCGCGTCAATTGGACCCACTGGGCGTAGTGGCCATTGAGCTCCAGCACCGGCCAGTCGCTGCCCCACAACACCCGGTCTGGCCCAAAGGTTTCCAGCACATGGTCTGCCCAGGGCCGCACTGCGCTGGCCTCACAGCCGGGGGCCGCTTCCGTCAGCAAGCCAGAGAGTTTGCAGACGGCATTTGTCTGAGTGGCAATGGCTGCCATGCGGTCGGCCCACGGCTGCCATCCACCCCCGGCGATATTGGGTTTGGCAGCATGGTCAATCACAATTTGCAGGTCAGGGTGGGCCTGCGCCAGCGTCAGGATGTGGGGCAAGTGAGCGGCCTTGACCAAGGCATCGAACACCAGGCCACACGCCACCATGGCGCGTAATGCAGGTGCCAGGGCAGCTTGCAAAATCCAGGCCGGATCAGCCAGGTCTTGCAACATGGGCCTCAGGCCTTTGAGTTTGGGGTGCCGGGCCAGGGTGCGGATGCGGTTGGGCGCGTCTTGCGCCAGCAAATCCACCCAGCCGATGACACCCAAGACTGACGGGTGGCGGTCAGATTGTTGCAATAAAAAGAGCGTCTCGCGCTCAGTGGGGGCGGCCTGAACGACGATGCCCCCTTTAAACCCCAGAGGCGAGGCGGTGGCCTGCCAGTCCTGTATGGACACGTCGCGGTAGATGGGTGTGAGCGCGGGTGTCAGCCAGCCGTAGTCGTCCCGCGCCAATTGCCAGGCGTGAAAATGTGCGTCAACCATGGCGTCGGGGCAAGCGCAGAGTAATTCCATTTCTAAATCATTTGTGAAGTAGGCGTGCCGACGAAGACAGTGCAACTGCACGGTTAGGAGGCACAACGACCTGCACGAATGATTTAGACATGGAATAAGCTGATGAGAAGCTCAGGGCGTCGGCGCCAGGTCGGGCAACAAGCGCTGGCGGCGCAGGGCATGCCAGAAGCCGGCGTCAATCGGGTGCGACAACATGGCGCAAGCGTCTTGCCATTGCATGGGGGTCTGGGCGCCCGCCAAGACGATGCCAATGGCCGCATGCGCCAAGGGGAACTGCATGGCGGCCGCCCGCAAGGGCACGCCAAACTCCTGGCAGAGCGCTTCGATGCGGGCGACCTTGGCGATCCATTCAGCCGACGCCTGGGTGTAGTTGAAGCGCAGAGGTTGCCCTGGCGCACGCGCCGCCAGGCCAGTGGCCAGAATGCCGGAATTGAAGACGCCGCCCAGCGCGATGCGCACGTCCTCTTGCTGGCACATCGGCAGCAGCTCTGCCAGCGCTGTATGGTCGATCAAGGTGTACCGCCCCGCCAACACCAGACAGTCGATGCGGCTTTGCGACATCACGTCCAGGCAAACCTGAACGTCATTGACGCCCAGCCCGACATGGCGCAGCAGGCCTTGGCTTTGCATGCGCCGCATCTCCGGCAGGGCTTGATGCACCACCTGATGTAGCACCTGTGGGTAACGTGCGCCATGGGTGGTCGCATCGCAGTCGTGCACCAGCGCCACGTCCAGCCGGGCCAAGCCCAGGCGTTGCAGGCTGTCCTCCACGCTGCGACGCACCCCCGTAGCGGAAAAATCCCACTGCTGCTCAAAGGGCAACACGTCAACGTAGCCATTTTTACTGCGCGGCGCGTCTGGCCTCGGTTGCAACACGCGCCCAACTTTCGTAGACAGCGCAAAACTGTCACGCGGCAATACCCGTAAGGCACGGCCAAACCGGTGCTCGCTCAAGCCTTGACCGTAATGCGGGGCGGTGTCAAAGCTGCGGCAGCCGTCCAGCACAGCGGCCTCCAGCACCGCATGGGCAGATTCGTCGGACACGGCCGTGAACAGGTTGCCCAGGGCGGCGCCGCCCAGTCCAAGCCGGAGCTGCGGGTGAATGGCAGGGAAAATCATAGGCGCTTGCATCGGGTCTGACATGATAATCACCGCCACCTCATCAATGTTTGGAGACCGCCCATGACGCTTTCGAATTCAATCCGCCGTCGCACCCTGTTGGGGGCTGCCACTGCCCTGGGCGCGGCGACCCTGCCCGCCATGGCTCAAAGCAAAATTGTGCTGCGCATCTCGACGCCGGCCGTGCCGGACGACTGGCACGCCAAGATGTGGACAGTGTTCAAGGACGCGCTGGAGAAAAGCGCGCCTGGCGAGTTTGACGTGCAGATCAACCTGAATGCTTCGCTGTTCAAGCAAGGCACCGAGCCTGCGGCCATGGCGCGCGGCAACCTGGAGCTGTCCAGCATTTCTGCTTTCGACATAGCCAAGCTGGTGCCCGAGTTCTCGGTGTTCACGGCCGGCTACATCGTGCGTGACCCGGACCACCAGCAAAAGGTCTTCAACGGCCCCATCGGTGCCGAGTTGTTCAAGGCAGTGGTCGAGAAGATGGACGTCACGCCGCTGTCCACCGTTTACCTGGGTACGCGGCAGGTGAATTTGCGCGAGGTTCGCAATGTCAAGACACCGGCCGACCTCAAGGGCGTCAAGCTGCGCATGCCGGGCTCCAAGGAATGGCTGTTCCTGGGCGAGGCCCTGGGTGCCACCGCCACACCGCTGGCCTTTGGCGAGGTGTATCTGGGCCTCAAGACCGGCACCATTGATGGCCAGGACAACCCGTTGCCGTCGGTTCGCGCTGCCAAGTTCTATGAAGTGACCAAGCAGATCGTGATGACCAGCCACCTGGTAGACGGCATCTTCATCGCCATCTCCAACAAGAGCTTCAACGCGCTCAATGCCGCGCAAAAACAAAAGGTCACGGCAGCGGCCCAGGCGGCCTCGGCTTTCAACAACGAGAACCGCATCAAGGAAGAAGGTCAAATCGTCGACTTCTTCAAGAAAGAAGGCCTGCAAGTCACCTCGCCGGATGTGGATGCTTTCCGCAAGTCGGTGCAGGCAACCTACCTCAACTCCGAGTACGGCAAGACCTGGCCCAAGGGTTTGCTTGAGCGCATCAACGCGGTCAAGTAGTCATGGCGCGCTGGTTCAAGCTGGCCGCTAACGCGCTTGGCGGCGGCCTGTTCATCGCTCTTTTTTGCGTCTTCGTTGTCCAGATCATCGCGCGTTTTGTCTTCAACAAGCCGCTGGCCTGGACCGATGAAGCCGCCGTTATCCTCTACATCTGGGTCATCTTGTGGGCTGCGGCGGCCATGGTGCCCGAGCGGGAGCACGTGATGTTCGACCTGGTCTGGAACAGCGCGCCCTACCGGGTTCGACAGCTGATGCAGGTGGTGGGCAATCTGATGGTTGGCACCCTGGCTTTGTGCGGCATTCCGGCCAGTTGGGACTATGTGCATTTCATGGCGCGTGAAGGCTCGCCGGTGCTGGGCCTGCCGCTCATGTGGGTGTTCTTGCCCTTTGTGCTGCTCCTCGTGTCACTGGTGATCCGCTCGGCGGTGTCGATTCGAAACGCTTTCATGGGTGTGGGGCTTGAAGCGGACCTTCGCTTATGAGCATCCCGACCACATATGCCTTGTGGGTGTTGGGCCTGGTGCTGGTGAGTGGCATGTTGC
The DNA here is from genome assembly GCA_025360385.1 of Burkholderiales bacterium. GTDB lineage: Bacteria > Pseudomonadota > Gammaproteobacteria > Burkholderiales > Burkholderiaceae_C > JANYCG01. The sequence goes on from JANYCG010000033.1 coordinate 8,896, forward strand.
TTCGCATGCCCATCGGCTTTTCCATGATCGTCTCGGGCATCGCCTATTTGATGGTCAAACGTCAGGACGTCGGGCTGGTGGCCGAGCAGATTGGCAACGGCATGTACAACAGTTATGTGCTGCTGGCGGTACCCCTGTTTGTGTTTGCGGCCAACATCATGAATGCCGGCACCGTGAGCGAGCGCATTTTTGACTTTTGCCGCATTCTGGTGGGGCGCATGCGCGGCGGTCTGGCCCAAGTGGACATTCTGGTCAGCGTGATTTTTTCGGGCATGAGCGGCAGCGCCATTGCCGACGCCGCCGGGCCGGGCCTGGTCACCATCAAGCAGATGCTGAAAAAACCAGAATACACACGCGGTTTTGCCGGTGCCGTGGTGGTGGCCAGTGCCACGCTGGGGCCGATTATTCCGCCGTCCATTCCGATGGTGATTTACGCCCTGGTGTCTGGCGCTTCGGTCGGGGCCTTGTTCCTGGGCGGTGTAGTGCCCGGCTTCCTGATGGCCGGCCTGATGATGGTAGTGGTGCACTTCATTGCCATCAAACGCAATATGCCGCGTGATGAACCTGTGCCGCGCTCTGAATGGGCGGGGCTGATCTTTCGCGGCGCGCTGCCTTTGTCGATGCCCATCGTGTTGCTGGGGGGCATCTACTCAGGTGTGTTCACGCCCACCGAAGCGGCCGCTGTGGCGGCCTTGCACGCCCTGATTCTGGCGGCCTTTGTTTTTCGCGCACTGACCTGGCGCGGCTTTTGGGGCGTGGTGCTGGAATCCACGCGGGGCAGCGCGGTGATCACCATCATTCTGGCCGGCTCCTTCATGCTCAATTACGCCTTCACCGCTGAGGGTGTGCCGCAGGCAATGGCCCAGTGGGTCGACGCGATGCACCTGTCGCAGATCAAGTTCCTGCTGCTGGTGAATGTGATGTTTCTGGTGCTCGGGTGTTTTCTGGATGTGTCGGTGTTGCTGCTGGTGTTTGTGCCCATGCTGCTGCCTGCCGCCAAGCTGCTGGGGGTAGACCTGGTCCACTTCGGTGTGCTGGTCGTGCTCAACATGATGATCGGCCTGATCCATCCGCCCTTTGGCATGTTGCTGTTTGTCACCAAGGCGCTGACGGGCATCCCGATTGGCGAGATGATGAAGGAGGGCTGGCCGTTTTTGGTCATGCTGCTTTTGTTGCTGCTGGCGATGACATTTTTTCCGCAGATCGTGTTGTGGCTGCCGCAGACCATGGGATACGGCGCAAAATAATTGAATGCGAAATGCTATAAATAGCATAGCTATATGCGCTTATTCCATGGGAACTTAAGGCACTTTTAACTCTCAAGACCGGGTTTTGATCACCTTTCGGCCTTTTTTTTGCTGATATTCAACCCCATTCATTCAAAGCAACGCCCATGCCCATCCTGCGTTCCAAAATCAAGCCCAAGTCTGATGCCTTTGCCGCCAACACCCAGCGCATGGCGGGCCTGCTGGCGGAAGTCCAGCGGCTTGAAGCCATCGTCATTGCCGAGTCCGAATCCAAACGCGCCACCTTTGAAAGACGCGGCCAGTTGTTGCCACGTGAACGCGTGGCGCGCCTGTTAGACCGCGGCTCGCCGTTTCTGGAGATCAGTCGTCTGGCCGGCTTGGGCATGCACGACGACGATGGTGTCAAGTCAGTGATGGGCGGCGGCTCCATCGTTGGCATTGGCGTGGTGGCGGGCAGGCGCTGCCTGATCACGGCCAACGACAGCGCCGTCAAGGGTGGCACGACTGCGCCCATGGGCCTGAAAAAATCGCACCGGGCGCAACGCCTGGCGTTTGAGAACAAATTGCCTCTGGTCTACCTGATTGAAAGTGGCGGTGCCAACCTGCTGTACCAAAGCGAAATTTTTGTCGATGGCGGGCGCGGCTTTGCCAACCAGGCCCGCATGTCGGCCATGGGCTTGCCGCAGGTGGCGGTGGTGCACGGCTCGTCCACGGCGGGTGGCGCTTACCACACGGGCTTGTCGGACTACGTGATTCTGGTGCGTGGCCGCTCCAAGGTTTTCCTGGCCGGGCCGCCCCTGGTCAAGGCCGCGATTGGCGAGGACAGCACCGACGAAGAGTTGGGCGGTGCCGAGACCCACGCCAACATCACCGGCCTGGGCGAATACCTGTGCGAGGACGATGCCCACGCCATCGCCATGGCGCGCGAGGTCATGGACAAGCTCAAATGGGACGCAGCAAGCACCGCCGTCGCCCATCCAGAACCCCTGTTTGACGAGCAGGACATGATGGGTCTGGTGCCGGCTGACGAGCGTGAGCCCTACGACGTGCGTGAAGTCATCGCCCGCCTGGTAGACGGCTCCGATTTTCTTGAATTCAAGGCCACTTACGGTGCAGAGACCTTGTGCGGTCACGCCCGCGTGCAGGGCCATCTGATCGGCATTTTGGGCAACAACGGCCCGATACAACCGACGGGGTCGACCAAGGCGGCGCAGTTCATCCAGCTGTGTGACCAGTCGAACACGCCGCTGGTGTTTTTGCAGAACACCACGGGTTACATGGTGGGCGCGGTGGCCGAGCGCAACGGCGCAGTCAAACACGGCTCCAAAATGATCCAGGCCGTGGCCAATGCCCGTGTGCCCAAATTCACCTTCGTGTTGGGTGGCTCGTATGGTGCTGGCAACTATGGCATGTGCGGCCGTGGCTTTGACCCACGCTTCATCTTTGCCTGGCCAACTGCGCGCACGGCCGTGATGGGTGGTGCCCAGATCGCCAAAGTGATGGAGATCGTGACGCGTGGCAAGGCCGAGCGCGAGGGCAAACCCGTCAACGAGGCGGCATTGGCCAAGGTGGCAGAAGCCACCGTGGCGCAGGTAGACCGCGAATCCACCGCTCTGTTCGGCACGGCAAGGTTGTGGGACGACGGCATCATCGACCCGCGCGACACGCGCCGCATTCTGGGCCTGTGCCTGGCGATGGCGGCTGAGGCGGATCAACGCCAGCTGCACCCGAACACCTTCGGCGTGGCACGTATGTAAGAGCAGGAAATTACATGAGTTATTCAAAAATCCTGATCGCGAATCGCGGTGAGATCGCCTGCCGCATCATGCGCACTGCGCATCGGCTGGGCTACCAGACCGTTGCGGTGTTCAGCGACGCAGACCGAGATGCGCCGCACGTGCAATTGGCCACTGAAGCGGTGCATATGGGGCCGTCACCGGCGTCAGAGTCGTATTTGTCCATCCCCAAAATTTTGCAGGCGGCACGCCAAACAGGCGCTGATGCGGTGCACCCCGGGTATGGGTTTTTGAGCGAGAACGCCGGGTTTGCACAGGCTTGTGTCGAGGCGGGCCTGGTCTTCATCGGGCCTGCGGCCGGCGCCATTGAGGCCATGGGCAACAAAGCCCTGGCCAAGCGGCGCATGATGGCGGCGGGCGTGCCCTGCGCACCCGGTTACCTGGGGGAAGAACAGGACGATGCCCGGCTGGCGGCAGAGGCCCTGAAGCTGGGCTTCCCCTTGCTGGTCAAAGCAGTGGCGGGCGGCGGCGGACGCGGCATGCGCCTGGTCCGTGAGGCGGGGGAACTGGCGCAGGCCATTGCCGAGGCGCGGCGTGAATCCCAAAGCGCGTTTGGTAACGGCACCTTGATGCTGGAGCGTTTGATCGACGATGGCCGCCACATCGAAATGCAGGTTTTTGCCGATGCCCACGGCAACGCCGTCTACCTGGGCGAGCGTGATTGCACGGCGCAGCGCCGACGGCAGAAAGTGATTGAAGAGGCACCATCGGCCGTGGTCAACCCGGCCATGCGCGAGGCCATGGGGCTTGATGCCGTCGCAGCGGCGCTGGCCGTGGGTTACCAGGGCGCAGGCACGGTGGAGTTCATCGTCGATCAAAACTTGAAACATTATTTTCTGGAGATGAACACGCGTTTGCAGGTGGAGCACCCGGTCACGGAAATGGTTACGGGTTTTGACCTGGTGGAATGGCAGTTGCGGGTTGCTGCGGGTGAGCCCTTGCCAGCCGCCCAGGCAGACATCAAAATGACCGGCCACGCGATTGAAGCGCGCCTGTACGTCGAAGACCCCTACAACGGCTTTGCGCCACAGACCGGCAAAATTCTATGGTGGCAGCCCCAGGCGGCCGTGGCGAATGGTGCCCGGGTTGACGACGGCATCGTGCAGGGCGGTGTCGTCACACCGTTCTATGACCCGATGGTCGCCAAGCTCATCGTGCATGGGCGGAACCGTGACGACGCGATCCGCCAACTTCGGGCCGCGCTGGCCAGTGCGCCGCTTTTGGGCCTGCGCAACAACGGCCAGTTTTTGTCAGATTTGGTCAGCACGGCTGAATTCCGCAATGCCAGCATGACGACCAGCCTGATTGATCAGTGGCAGGCGCAGAACGCGCCAATATTTACTCAGGCCTTGCCCGACGATTTGCAGTGGTCGCTGGCGGCAGCTTTGTTTGCCTTGCAAGACGGCGCGGGCTGGCGGCCCAACAGTGTCTCGGCATTTGATGTGACGCTCGGTTGCGCTGGTCAAACACGGGTTTTGCGGGTGCGTTCCAACCGCACGGGCCAGGTCGTGGTGAACCAGGGCGGGCAACACTGCACGGTCACTGTCCCGGCCTTGCCGCCTTCGGGCAGCGGTGAGCTCAGGTTTGAGGTGGACGGTGTGACACGCAAGGCATGGGTCGTGCAGCAGGCGGGGCAGCTTTATTTGGCGTTGAATGGCGCGTCTTTCCAGTTCAGCGAAGCGTCAGCCTTTCCCGATTCAAGCCAGGCACAGGATGCCAAACGCGCTTGTTCACCGGTTGCAGGCAAAGTCAGCCAAGTGCAGGTGGTGGTGGATGCCAAGGTAGCAGAAGGCCAAATGCTGGTCTGTGTGGAAACCATGAAGATGGAGATGTGGGTGCCTGCGCAAGCGGCGGGTACCGTCACTGCGGTGCATGTGCGCCTGGGTGACCAGGTGGAGGCAGGTGCCGTGCTGGTGGAGCTGGCCATTGATGCCGCCAAGCCCTTGGACAACCCGCCCGGTGGGGCGCCACCAGCCTGAGCCCATGCTATAATTCAGAGCTTCGCGGCTGTAGCTCAGTTGGATAGAGTACTTGGCTACGAACCAAGGGGTCGTGGGTTCAATTCCTGCCAGCCGCACCAAAAAAGATAAAACCTGCAACGTTTTTCGTTGCAGGTTTTTTTCTTTGTAGCGCCATCCAGCCCGATGCCATGAGCAAAGCTTTCACCAAAGAATCTGAAACTGACGATGACGATGACGATGAGATGGGTTTGCCAGCGCTGCCGCCAGGCGGCAAAAACTACATCACGCCGTCTGGCTATGCCCGGTTGAAGGCTGAACTGCTGGATTTGATTGACAACGAACGGCCCAAAATTGTTGAAATTGTCCATTGGGCCGCCAGCAACGGCGACCGCTCTGAGAATGGCGATTACATTTATGGCAAAAAACGCCTGCGCGAGATCGATCGGCGCATTCGTTTTTTGACCAAACGCCTGGAAATTGCCGAGATATCCGAACCCAGCCTGCACCATGGCAGTGAGCAGGTATTTTTCGGCGCGACAGTGGTGTATCAGACGCTCAATGCCAAGGGCGGTGGTGGGGATGCGGGCGCAGGCACAGGACAAGAGCGCACCATCACCATTTTGGGCATCGACGAGGCCGACACCACACAGCGGCAGGTCAGTTGGGTGTCCCCAATTGCCAGAACCTTGCTGAAAGCCCACGAAGGCGATTGTTTGAAGCTGGTGACGCCAAATGGGGTGGACGAGATCGAGGTGCTTCGCGTCACTTACCCTGCGCCCGCCAGCGCTTGATTCGCGACTGCAAATCAGCTTTGTGTGGTGTTGCGCCGCACGGTCAAAACCGATGAAGTCCGTTTCAACTGCCGCAAAGCCGTGTTCAAGTGGGCCAGGTCCCGCACCGCAATCAAAAACCGCAAATCCGTCACGTCCTGCGCGCCTTCGTCGCTCATGTCGATGTGAGCAATGTCGGCTTCAGCATTGGCAAGTGAAGCCGCCACGCGGGCCAGCACGCCTTTGCCGTTGGTCACCGTGACCACGATTTCAGTCTCAAAGGCGCGCACCGGTTCGTCTGACCACTCCACTGCAATGAAGCGTTCGCTGTCACGATTTTGCAGGCGCTGGGACACAGAACATTCGCGATGGTGCACCACCAGTCCTTCGCCGCGCCCCAGGTAACCCACGATGGCATCGCCCGGCAGCGGGCGGCAACAGGTGGCGAATTTGACTGACGCGTTCTCGCTGCCGTCAAGCGTCAGCACACCCATGGCGCCTGACTCCTGCTGGGCAAATCTGCCGCGCGTCAGGGTTAGGGCATCGGGGCGCTGCCCCGTTTCAGCCAGCAGGCTGACCAGGCGTTTTGCCACAATGTTGGCGATGCGTTTGCCAAGGCCAATATCGGTCAGCAAGTCAGAGCGGCTCTTGTTGGCGGTAAATCGCAACAATCGATCCCACATGGCATGGTGCATCTCGTCATCGGCGGGCATTTTGTCTATACCTTCCGCCCGCAGGGCTTGCGCCAGCAACTTTTCTCCCAGATCCTGCGACTCAGCATGCGCCATGGTTTTGAGGTGATGCCGAATTTTGGAGCGTGCGCGGCCAGTGCGCACAAAACTCAACCACCCTGGGTTGGGCGTGGACACCGGCGCCGTGACGACTTCAACCACGTCGCCGTTTTTAAGTTCAGTGCGCAGCGGCACCTGCTCGCCGTTGATTTTTGCCGCAACCGTACGGTCACCAACATTGCTGTGAATCGCATAGGCGAAATCCACCACAGTGGCTCCTCGGGGCAGCGCCAAAATCTGGCTTCTGGGCGTGAACACATAAACCGCGTCCGGATACAGATCGACCTTGACGTGGTCCCAAAACTCGGCCGCGTCACGCGTCTCGTCCTGGATGTCAAGCAAAGACTGCAGCCACTGGGACCCCAGCCGGTCGGGGCTGCCAGACTCGGGGTTGTTCACCTTGTACAGCCAGTGGGCGGCCACTCCGGACTCCGCGACCACATGCATGGCCTGGGTGCGCATCTGGAACTCGACGTTGACGCCGGAAGGCCCCACCAGCGTGGTGTGCAGTGACTGGTAGCCGTTGAGCTTGGCAATCGCGATGTGGTCTTTGAAACGCCCAGGCACCGGCTTGTAGAGCTGGTGCAGGACGCCAAGCGCGGTATAGCAGTCGGTCAGGCTGGGGACCAAAACGCGAAAGCCGTAGATGTCATTGACCTGGGCAAAACTCAGGTGTTTCTCGTCCATCTTGCGGTAAATTGAATAGAGTGCCTTTTCACGCCCGTCAATTTTGACCTTCATGCCCGCTGCAGTAAACGCGGCCTCCACTTCACGCTGCACTTTTTGCAACAAATCACGCCGGCGGCTGCGCGCCTTGGCCACCGCTTTGGCAAGGATTTCATAACGCCAGGGACGCAAGTGCTTGAAGCTGAGCGCCTGCAGTTCGCGGTAAGTTTGGTTCAGGCCCAGGCGATGCGCAATGGGCGCGTAAATCTCGAGAGTCTCCGAGGATATCCGCTGCCATTTGTCGCGTGGCGCATCCGACAAGGTGCGCATATTGTGCGAGCGGTCGGCTAGCTTGATCAGAATGACGCGCACGTCGCGTGCCATGGCCAGCAGCATTTTTCGGAATGATTCGGCCTGATTTTCTTCGCGTGTGTTGAAGTGCAGTTTGTCGAGTTTGGTCAGGCCGTCAACCAGTTCCGCCACGGGCGAGCCAAAACGCTCCACCAGTTCAAGTTTGGTCACGCCGCAGTCTTCAATCGCATCGTGCATCAACGCCGCCATGACGGCCTGGGCATCGAGTTTCCAGTCGGCGCATTGGGCCGCCACTGCAATCGGGTGAGTGATGTAGGGCTCGCCGCTGTTCCGGATCTGGCCCAAATGGGCCTCATCGGCAAAGCGGTAGGCGAGGCGAACCTGTTCAATGTCAACCGCTGATAGGTAGTCCAGTTTGGCCGTCAGGCTGGCGAAGCTGGCCGCCGTGGCGTTCAACGCCGCTTTGCTGACGGCGCGATCCGCCACCTTGGGCGGCGGTGGTCGAGCTGTCAATTCTGTCGTTGTTGGCGTATTCCCCATTGCATGAATATAAGGCAGTTCCAAAAACCCGATAAGCCCGCGAAAAAAAAGCACCTGACAGGTGCTTTTTTTAAGCTTGGGCGGGCTTAGAGAGGAACTTTTTTCAGCATTTCAATACCAATTTTCCCAGCGGCGATTTCTCGCAGGGCGGTGACGCCGGGTTTATTTTTGCTCTCGATTTTGGCCGTATGGCCCTGGCTCAGCATACGTGCGCGGTAGGTGGCCGCCAGCACCAACTGGAAGCGGTTTGGAATCTGCGCCAGGCAATCTTCAACGGTGATACGGGCCATGAAATTCTCCAGGAGGATTGTCAGGAAACTAGGGTGACGAACAAACGTTCATGCCTTGGGTGCTTTGCGCCCAAAAAGCATGACAGTCAGGGGATTTGCAGCGCTTTGAAGGTTTCAGCCCTGGCGCGGCGCTGGGCTGCGACTTTGAGCCGCTGCGAATGAACAATCGCTTTCAGATCAAAAAGCGCCCGGTCAAACGACTCGTTAATTATAACGAAGTCAAACTTGCTGACCTGCGCCACCTCCACGGCGGCATTTTTCAGGCGCAGTTCAATTGTGTCGGGCGAGTCTTCGGCGCGGCGCTCCAGCCGTGAGCGCAGCTCTTCCCAGCTCGGCGGCAGGATGAAAATGCAGATTGCATTGGCAAACACTTTTTTGATCTGGATGGCACCCTGGAAGTCGATTTCAAGAATGACATCGGCGCCTTGGGCTATTTTTTCTTCAATGGCATGGCGTGAGGTGCCGTAACGTTCGTTGTGCACATGGGCCCATTCGACGAAGGCATCGGCTTTGACCATGGCATCGAACTCTTGATTCGAGACGAAAAAATATTCCCGGCCGTGTTTCTCTTGTCCGCGCGGCGCGCGGGTGGTGTGCGAGACCGAGGGCTGCACATGCGAGTCAAGCTCCATCAGCGCTTTGACGAGGCTGGATTTGCCAGCGCCGCTGGGGGCCGCAACAACGAAGAGATTTCCGGGAAAGTCCATGGAGATAGGGTTTAGGTGGGAGCCAGCCGATATTTTAAGATGACGAAGCTCAAGGGCAATTTTTGGCGGGCCGCTTCCCTGGGAAACGCTGGAGCGTGGGAGCCACACCTATTCAATGTTCTGGACTTGTTCCCGCATCTGTTCAATGAGGACTTTCATATCGACTGAAATATGGGTCAATTCCAGCGCCGCCGATTTGGAGCCGATGGTGTTGGCCTCGCGGTGCAACTCCTGGATCAAAAAGTCCAGCCGTTTGCCAATGTCACCGCCTTTTTTGATCAAACGCTCCAGCTCATCCAGATGTGAGTCAAGCCGGGTGATTTCTTCGGCCACGTCTATCCGGATGGCAAACGCGGTCGCTTCCGTCAAAGCCCGGTCTCGCGCCGCGTCAGGTGTGATGGCCCCGTCGCCCAAAGCCAGCGCCTCGTTCCAGCGTTCCATGAAGCGCTGGCGTTGCTGGGCCACCAGTTGCGGCACCAAGGGTACTGCCTGCGCCGCTAGTTTGCGCAACTGCGCAATGCGGTCTTGCAGCATCAGCGCCAGGCGTTCACCTTCACGTTGGCGCGCCAGCAGCAGTTCTTTCAGCACCTTTTCAACCAGCGGCAAGATGGCGCTGCTCCAGTCGCGTGAAGAACTTTGTTCACCCGAGGACAGGCGGATGACATCGGCCACACTGAGCGCCGTGGCCTGGGGCAGCCAAGACTTGACGTTGTCCTGAATCGCGTTGAGCCGTTGCAGCAATTTGGTCGACGGTTCAGCAACTGCGCTGTGGTTGGCGGACTCAAACGATGACCGCACTTCGACTTTGCCGCGTTTGAGTTTGGCCACCATCATCTCGCGCAAGGCGGGCTCGAACTGGCGCAAATCGTCTGCGAGCTTGAATGACAGATCCAGAAACCGGCTGTTGACCGAGCGGATTTCAATGCCAAGATGGCCCGCCGCCGCCGTTTTGGCGTCGGCATCCACGTCTGTGCCGGCCATGTTGCGCTGTGCGCTGGCGAAACCCGTCATGCTGTAAACTGGCATTGCGCCCTCTCAGTCAATGTGTCAGTGAATCGAGGGCTGAGAATAACCCGGTTCCTTCGCATCTGAATCAATTCAGCCACTTTTCGCCGACCATTTTTCGCCGACCATTTTTCGCTGACCACTTTTATGTCGACGACAACCGCCAAGGCCAAGCCCGCGCCTCTGCCACCCGACTCCATGGTCGGGGGCTACCGCATTGTCCGCAAAGTGGCTGCGGGCGGTTTTGGTGTGGTGTACCTCGCGCAAGATGCGGAGGGCCAGAAGGTGGCGGTCAAAGAGTATTTGCCTTCGTCTTTGGCGTCGCGTGCGCCTGGCGCCTTGTTGCCCGAAGTGCAGCCTGAAAAACTCTCCCTGTACCGGCTGGGCCTGAAAAGTTTCTTTGAAGAAGGCCGCTCGCTTGCGCAAATTTCGCACCCGTCAGTGGTCAGTGTGATGAACTTCTTCCGTGAAAATGAGACGGTTTACATGGTGATGAATTACCTGGAAGGGGCGTCATTGCAGGACTTCATCATCACGGCGCGCGATTTGAAGCAGCAAAAAGTGTTCCGCGAGTCCACCATCCGTTCCTTGTTTGATGAAATCCTGCGCGGTTTGCGCATCGTGCACCAGCACAAAATGCTGCACTTGGACATCAAGCCGGCCAATATTTTTGTCACCGACGACAACAAATCGGTGTTGATTGACTTTGGCGCGGCCAGGGAGGTCTTGAGCAAAGAGGGCAACTTCATCCGTCCGATGTACACGCCAGGGTTTGCCGCCCCGGAGATGTACCGCCGCGACTCCGTGATGGGCCCGTGGACCGACATCTACGCCATCGGCGCCTGCATCTATGCCTGCATGCAAGGCTACCCGCCCAACGAAGCGCCGCAGCGCACTGAAAAGGACCGCATTGCCATTGCGCTGGCGCGCCTGCGCGGGGTGTATTCCGACAACTTGATTGAGGTCGTCGAGTGGTGCATGTCGCTGGACGCCTTGTCGCGGCCGCAGTCGGTTTTTGCGCTGCAAAAAGAACTCAGCCGCGAAGGCGAACGCCGTTACACCAAGCTGAGCGTCGGTGAAAAGGTTCGTTTGCAGTTCGACACCATGGTCACAGACACCAAGAAAAGCGTCAAAATGGCCACTGGTTTTGGCGGCAAGGCAAAATGAAATTTTCTGTATTTCAGGTCAGCCGCCGCGGCGGGCGCGAAAAAAACGAAGACCGCATGGGTTATTGCTACACCCGTGGTTCAGGCCTGTTCCTGCTGGCGGACGGTATGGGCGGTCACCCGGAAGGTGAAGTGGCGGCCCAGTTGGCGTTGCAGACCATGTCGGCCATGTATCAGAAGGCGGCGCAGCATGACATGGAAGAGCCCGCTGTATTTTTGTCAGATGCCGTCATGGCGGCGCATCGCCAGATCATCCGGTATGCCGTCGACAAAGGCATGGCCGATACACCCAGGACCACCATCGTTGCGGCGCTGATACATGACGGAGCCGCCAGTTGGGTGCATTGTGGCGACTCCAGGCTTTACCTGGTGCGGGCGGGTGAACTGCTGGCCCGCACCCGCGACCATTCCTACCTGGAGCAACGCGCCAGTTCGGTCAATCCGGGCCGCTCTACCGGCCCCGTCAACCGCAACATCCTGTTCACCTGCTTGGGGTCGCCGACCAAACCCTTGCTCGACCTCACCGGCCCGGTCACTTTGCAACAGGGCGACAAGATCATGTTGTGCTCCGACGGCCTGTGGGGCAGTTTGCCTGACACTGACATCGTCTTTCAACTGGCCAAAAAGCCGGTGGCGCGGGCGGTGCCGGACTTGGTTGAAATGGCGCTGCAAAAAGGCGGCGACACCAGCGACAACGTGACCGTGATTGCGCTGGAGTGGGAAACCCCCGACGAGTTCGAGCAAACCCGGGCCAGCATTTCCACCGACGACATCCACGACGGCGTGTTTGCCTCGACCGTCCAGGCCGATGACTTCGGCACTGAAATGGACGACCTAGATGATGCGGCGATTGAACGCTCTATCGCCGAAATCAACGAAGCCATCAAACGTACGGCATCCCGCAAAGCTTAGGACCGGGTTCAATCCCCGGGCCAAGCGCCCGGCCGGTGTGCCGATCCACAAGGACAAACATGACTGAATTTGCCAGGAGCGGTGCACGTGCCGCAAACCAATTGCGTTCCGTGACCATCACGCGCCACTTCACTATGCACGCCGAAGGCTCGGTGCTGATTGAATTTGGCAACACCAAAGTTTTGTGCACCGCCTCGGTTGAAGAGAAAGTGCCGCCGCACAAACGCGGCAGCGGCGAAGGCTGGGTGACGGCCGAATACGGCATGTTGCCACGCGCCACACACACCCGCAGCGACCGTGAGGCCGCGCGCGGCAAACAAAGCGGCCGCACCCAGGAAATCCAGCGCCTGATTGGCCGCTCGATGCGGGCGGTGTTCGATTTAAAGCGCCTGGGCGAGCGCACCATCCAGCTGGACTGCGACGTGCTGCAGGCCGATGGTGGCACCCGCACAGCGGCCATCACCGGCGCATTTGTGGCGGCGCAGGACGCAGTGAACAAACTGCTGGCGCAAGGCAAACTGGCCAGCTCGCCCATCATCGCGTCGGTCGCGGCCATTTCAGTGGGCATCGTGCAGGGCACGCCGCTGCTTGACCTTGAATACACCGAAGACTCCGCCTGCGACACCGACATGAACGTGGTGATGACCGGCGCAGGGCATTTTGTGGAAGTGCAGGGCACGGCCGAAGGGGCGGCATTTTCGCGCGATGAGATGAATGTATTGCTCGCGCTGGCTGAAAAAGGCATTGGTGAGTTGATGGCCGTGCAAACCCAGGCATTTCAAAAATAATAGCTAACTACGCATGTTTTACAGGGACTTTCGGCACTATTTGATGGTGATTCCGGTTTTCAAGCGGGTCTGGGCATGAAAATAGTGCTGGCGTCGCGCAACCGGGGCAAGCTGGCCGAACTGCATGCCATGTTTGCGCCGCTGGGCGTTGATTTACTCAGCCAGGACGCTTTGGGGATAGCCGAAGCTGAAGAGCCCTTCAAAACCTTCATTGAAAACGCCCTGGCCAAGGCGCGCCACTCCGCCCTGCACAGCGGCCTGCCTTCAGTGGCGGACGACGCAGGTTTATGCGTGGACGCGTTTGGCGGCTTGCCGGGTGTGGACACGGCGTATTACGCCACCCAGTTCGGTTACGCCAAAAGCGACGACAACAATGTCCGGGCCTTGCTGGCGCAAATGCAGGGCATTGCGAACCGCCGCGCCGCCCTGGTCAGCACCTTGGTGGCCGTGCGCCATCCGCTTGACCCGGAACCCCTTGTCGCGGTGGGCCGCGCGGTGGGTGAAATTACCCAAACGCCCGTCGGCAGCAATGGTTTTGGATTTGACCCGGTGATGTTCATCCCCGCCTACGGCCAAACCTTTGCGCAATTGCCGGTCGCACTGAAAAACAGCATCAGCCACCGGGGTCAGGCGGCCCGCGCCATGGTGGCGCTGATGCGTGAGCGCTGGGCATTGTGAACCATCCCGTTGTACCCCCACTTCGTGTAGCCACCTCCCCCTCAACCGGCCACACAAGTGGCCCGGCGGAGCCGGTTCCACGGTGTTTCTGAGAATATGGCCATCATGTCTGCCAAACCAACGATCCCGATCCGCGCGCCTAGGCGTGCGAATGAGGTAGCGCCTGCTTTGCGCGACGTGGTGCAGCTGATGCGTCC
>JANYCG010000135.1 GCA_025360385.1 Burkholderiales bacterium
GTTGCCGGGGTCGAAGGCCATCACTTCACTGAGCTCGTTCGCCTGGGTTGCACTGTAGCCCGAGCCGGGCTTGCTGCAGGGGCTTTCGCGGCATAAAGCCGTTCGTGTCGAGCCGGTCATTTCGCTGTCGCTGCATGTACAGCGGCCAGTCACTCTCTTTTTATTCCACGCTCCCCCACAGCACCAGGCCTTGCAGTCACGCGGGTACGAGTGGGCAAGCCCACCAGTCTCGCGTGTCACCAACCCTTAGCCCTTGGTCGGTCTGCATGCCACCCAGTCATGGCGAACGAACTCAGCGAAGCGATGGCAACTTTATCAACCCCAGGAGCAGCACCTATGACGGCATCACACCAATCAACTTCCACGGATGGCTCGGAATCTTGCAAAACGATGAGTGGGGGGGAGGGGGTCAGGTTCAATAAATTCAACGTCGCACTGGGTGCGATCAAAGCACGGGTGTTTTACAGCCTGGACAACCGAATCGACAACAGGAAATGCGTCACGCTTTACGCCAAGGATTTCGGCCACACCTTGCGCAAGATTTTGGGCGATGCCTACGAAAACAAAACCGATCTCCAATCTGACTATTTCGACCAGGGCAAGGCGGTTCTTTTTGAATCCCACCCCCTTTACGCCGCTGCCCGCGCCCGAGCTGAAACGCGTTGAATAGAAAACAAATCGCATGACACAGATCAGCTTTAACTTGCCCGCCGTATGGGCGCCCTACCTGGTCAATGGAGACCGGGATTCCTTGTGCTTCCCTTCAAGCGACTCCCAGGAAATCGACCTGATCGATGAATGGCTGCACCGCGAGGAAGTGGGTCCGTGCCTATCTTGCAGCGAAATCCCTTCTTTCACCTGGAAACCTGACGGGCCGATCCACTTGGGGGCGGAGTGCCTGATCTTCACCTTTGAACTGCACGGAGCAACACCATGACACCCGTTTTGACACCAAGCAAAACCCGCCGGTTTTTATCCGTCGTGGAAGGACGGCGCCGCTACCACCGCAATGCAGAACGGGCCGTACTGGCCGCGCGAGGTGGTGTTTTATGGGTGCCTTTGGGCACGGGGTGGAGCCGCCGCCCTGAACATGCCGAACAGGCCCTGCGTCAATCCATCAAAAATCAGGAAAAAAGAACATGAATGAAATCGTCAAAAGTGTCAGTATTGAAAACTTGGTCAACCAACGCGCCGCCGTGGCGATCTTGCTGGAACAAGGATTGAAGACACTCAGGGAAGCCTACACGCTGTCCCGTGTGGCTCACTTGGGGTTTGCCGAGATCCAAATGGTGGTCAATGGCCAGCGCAGCCACAGCCATCGAATCTGTGGTGACTCCAGCGAGGCGCTCACTGCGCTTTTGGCCGTCCCCCTGAAATCCGTAGACGCGGGTGCTTGGTCTTATTTGATGCACGAGTCTGGTCTGCGCACTTTCATGGACGCCACCGCGCGCAAGGAATGGGATGAAAAAATCTATGCCCAGGACGTGCCGCCGTTGACCGTCGAAAATATCGAGGCCACCTTCAGCACTCTGCACAGTGCGCGCGGCGATATGTTCGAACGCGGTGTGTTGGCGGTTTTCCGGTCACTTTCATGGAATTACAAAACCAATGTGCCATTCAAGTTTGGCAAACGCATCATCGTGGATGACTTGTTCCACAGCTACGGCAACGGCGCCAATCGATGGCTATCGACAAATCACCGGCAGACCAATGCACTGGACGATTTGACGCGGGTATTGCACATCCTGGATGGCAAGCCCGAACCCGATCACCGCAACGGCTGGAGCAACCGCGTGTCACAAGCTGAGCGCGAACGGGCGCAAAGTTGTAAAGGTGACTACTTTGATATGAAGTGGTTCAAAAAGGGCACCGGGCATATTCTGTTCACGCGTGCCGATTTGGTTGAAAAAATGAACCTGATTTTGGCGAAACACCATCCCAATGCCCTGGCCTGTGACATTCGCTGAATAGTCCAAAACCTCAACGATCAGCTCAGCGGTGAAATTCCGCTGGCTCAATAGGGTCGCATGGCGACCGTGGCTTTTCCTGGACTTTCGATTCTGAAAGTGTGACCGGCCCAGGGCCCACGGTGGTGCGCTCAAAAAGGGGCGTCAGGCCCACCGGTGCCGGAACGTGCCGGCAAGCGTCACAACCACGTTACCGCCATTCCCGACCCCCCTTTGCCGCTGGGCTTATCCCCCAAGTCCTGCGCAAGGTGCGGGCGCACCCTGCTGGCGTCAAACTTCCGATTTCCATGAATGGCAGCTTTTCTGCGCTATCGAAGGATGCGCTGCTTTGTTAAAGCACCGAGTTTGACCTGTGTGGCGGATCGACATCAGCTTGCGTTGATTTGCCGTCGTCACGGGGTTTTGTGTTTTCGCCAATTCTGGGAATTTTGCGAAAACACCTTCGATGCCAATTTTCAAACTATCGACACTTTTAAGATGTCGCCGGGTTTGAAAATTCTGTCGAAATCGACGTTCACAACTATTTCCTGAGATTTCGTCAATCGTGCTTCATGTCCGATGGACTTCAAATGCTCAACCCACTGCTTTTGGGGTCAGTAGCGTTGTGATTGCGGGGAAGGCTTTTTGCCAAATCGCCTTGTCGATCAGATCCAGCTTGTTGGTTTGAAGCATCTCCAGAACCGCCTTGCGGTTGGCTGCGTTTTGCTTCTGCATTAGTTGCTGCTGTTGTGCCTGGAGCTTTTTTAGCGCCTCTGCGGCCTTGGCAATCTTGCTGGCCAAGGCACCTGCCTTGTCTGTAGGCTTGGAGGCTGGTGGTTTGGTGTCGGTGGATTGGGTTGCCAATTTGAAGTCCCTGAAGTTATTCTGATGCGGTTCATTGCCTGTGTTTCATCGAAACAAGGCAGCGGACTATAGCAGCGGAATTTCCGGGTCGTCCCTCTCTTTTCAGGATCAACCTTGGTTTGTGCCGGGAGTCTGACCATGCGCCAGGTTGGATTGGTTCTGCCATCCACCTTGCGCAGGATGATCCCTGCACCCTTGGAATTTCATCACACACCACGCAACAGTGTTAACTTGCCAGTTCTGTTGCCAGTCATGCGCTATAGCGTGGCGACACCGAAAACGAGAAGTGGCGACACCGACGCCCCCTACAATTCTTGCAAACAATACAGGGATTAGGGATGCCAAGAGTGAGGGGGAGCGGGAAGGGCGAAACAGCCCGGTACAACATTCGTCTGGACGACGACACAGCACAGTTCTATAAGTCCAAGGCCAATCAGCAAGGTGTGTCTTTATCCGAGTACCTTCGCCGGACTTTGGTGCAGGGCATCATTGCCGACAACGTGCTCGAAATAGAACAAAGGCTTCGGTCTGCCGCTGCTGTTCCAGCCGCCGCGCCATCGGGCCAAAAGCTGCCCGACGAGGTCGTTCAATCCATCTTCAACTGCGAAGCCCTGCTGACAGCCATTGTCCAAGCCAGGGACATTCAGGAAACTTACCGTGCCCAGGACCGGGCCAAGCTCAAACTTCAAAAGCTGAAGGAAGCCGTGCATGACGGCGCGTAAGAGCAAAGGCACGATGGGGAGTTTCTCGCGCGGGGCCGAGCTGTGGACCCACCAGGCGAGGTTGTTTGCCGCAGCGGTTTGGGCGGCCATCATCATTTCCATGCTGATCGGCTTTGTTGTCATCGGGACGGTTTTCTTCAAAACCACGGACTCCGACCATCGGTATGCCCTGGAGCGAAACGTCCTGGCCCAGCTTAGGTCCACTTTGGGCATGACGGCCGGTAAGATGGAACTCCACGTCAACGGCCGATTTGATAGTCTGGAGGTGAGCGATGTGGCGGTCATGACCGAGGACATGGCCGGTTCAGCCCAACGGCAGTTTTACAACGCTGGGGTGGTGGGTGGCCTGACCGCCTTAGGGGCGATGTTCCTGTTGTCCCTGTTTTGGTGGAACTATGGCCGGGCCAAGATGGAAGACATCCAGCTGCGGGGCGCCAGTTTGCTGGATGCCTCCGGTCTGGCGCGCCTAGTGTATTCCAGGAATGATGCCAGTCCCTACCTTTTGGCCGGGGTGCCGATGCGCAAGAAATCTGAATCTTTGCACACCCTGTTTGCCGGTGCCCAGGGCACTGGCAAGTCCCAGCAGTTTTTTGCCCTGATGGCCCAGGTGCGCGCCAACGGCAAACGCATGATCGTCTATGACCCCTCAGGCGAGTTTACGGAGGCCTTCTACCGGGAAGGCGTCGATGTCCTGATGAATCCGCTGGACGCCAGAAGCCCGAACTGGAACATCTGGAATGAAATCCGCAAGGACTACCACTTTGACAATATGGCCAACGGCCTGATTCCGGACCCGGCCGCTGCCGATCCATTTTGGGCGCAAGCGGGCCGGATGGTGCTCAAGGATGTCTACAAGGTATTGGGGGCGGAAGGCAAACGGACGAACGCTGACCTGTACAACGCGATTGCCAAAAGCAATCTGGAAACCCTGCATGCCTTGTTGGCTGGAACAGCGGGTGCCACTTATGTGGATCCCAGCACCGAGCGCACGGGCATGTCGCTCAAGATGACGGTTCAAAACCAGCTGGAAGCTTTCCGTTTCCTGCACGATGAGGGTGAACCGTTTTCGATCCGGGACTGGATTCATGGTGAGGGCGACTCCTGGATGTTCATCACCGCGCGCGAGAGTTTGCGCGAAGCCTTGAAACCTGTGTTGTCGCTTTGGATCGACACCGCCATCAAAGCCGTGCTGGATTTACCGCCGATTCATCGGGAGCGGCTTTGGTTCTGCATTGATGAATTGCCGACTTTGCAAAAACTGGACATCTTGAAGTTGGCACTGACAAACACCCGCAAGTACGGTTTGTGCGTGGTGCTGGGCGTGCAGGACTTCTCGCAGTTGTATGAAATCTACGGGCACGACCTGGCCAAGACCATCATCTCGGGTTGCCAAACCAAGTTGTTGTTGCGCGTCACCGATGGCGCCGCCGCCAAGCTTCTGGCCGAAGGCATGGGCCAGACCGAGATTGACGAAAAGGATGAAACCCTGAGTTTTGGCCTGGCCGCGCAGCGTGATGGGGTCAGCGTGGTGGCACGGCGCGCCATGCGCGACATTGTGCTGACGTCTGAGATTCTGACGCTGCCAGACATGGCCGGGTATCTGATGATTCCGGGCGATTACCCGATCGCGCGCGTGTCTTATGGCTATGTGCCGGTGCCAAAGATCGCGCTGGGCTTTGTCGAGAGGGAAGGATTCGGGGTCAGTTATGCGCCAAAGGCGGGGGCGGGTGAGGACGACCCGTTGGCATCGGATTTCCTGTCGGATCTAGGGCCGGATGAATTCCGCCTAACTGGCGAGCCAGATCCGCTGGCCCGACGTGGCAAGCCTGCCAAGCCTCATCCTTTGGCGGATGCATTGTGAGTAATCTGATTGGATTTCGTCGTTTTGCTTGCAGTTTGTTGATGGGCTTGGGACTTGGGCCCGCCTGTTTTGGCCAGGCCCGATTGTTGCCGCCGGATCAGGCCTTTCATGTAGCGGCGCGGCAGACTGGCGCCCAAACCGTTGAGCTTGTCTATTCTATGGAGCCGGGATATTACTTGTACAGAGACCGGTTTTCTTTCAAGACCGATTCGGCCAGAGCCAAGGTGATGGCGGTCGACATGGCGCCGCCCAAACGTAAACATGATTTGGCGCTGGACAAGGTCGTGGAGTATTTTGATGAAACGGTGACGGTGAAAGTTAGCTTTCAGGTTCCGGGGGCCACTTCAAAATCGTCGTTCCAGTTGATCACGGTGGCTCAGGGCTGTGCCCAGGTCGGGGTCTGTTATCCGCCGATCTCGCGCAGCTTTGTGGTGGAGGGGAGCCGGCCATGATCAGTCTGCACAACGTCGGCGGGGCCAGCCATGCCCTGCAGTATTTTGCGGCGGACAACTATTACACCCAGGACGAAGGGCTGGAACATTCTGCCTGGTTTGGCAAGGGGGCTGCTGCTTTGAGTTTGACCGGTCAGGTGGACAAAGACGAGTTTTTCAAGACCCTGAATGGCGAGGTGCAGGGTCAGCAGCTGGGCAAATGGGTCGTTAATGAAAAGACCGGTGAACGGGAGCTGGACCATCGGCCTGGCCTGGACATAACGTTTTCTGCGCCAAAAAGTGTGTCCCTGCTGGCCGAGGTGGCTGGCAACCGGGACGTTCGCCTGGCGCACGAAGCGGCGGTGGGCAAGGCGTTGGCCTATGTTGAGTCGGAATTGGCCCATGCGCGGGTGACCGAAGGCGGCGTCACCGAACCAGTGCGCACTGGCAACCTGGTGGCCGCCCTGTTCCGCCACAACACCAGCCGCGACCTGGATCCGCAGACGCACACCCATGCCGTTGTGATGAACGCCACCATGCGTGCCGATGGCGCCTGGCGATCCTTGACCAATGAAGAGATTTACAACGCCCAACGGGTCATTGGGGCGATTTATAACGCCGAACTGGCGGATCAACTGCAAGGGCTGGGCTATCGACTCACGCGCTCGGATGAGAAGGGGAATTTTGAGGTGGAAGGCATCTCGCGCTCGCAGGTGGAGCACTTTTCTCAACGGCGGGCCGAGATCAAGGCTTCTCTGGAGGCCCGTGGCATCGACATCAACTTTGCGACACAACAGCAAAAGGAAGATGCCACCCTGATGACACGGGCGCACAAGACCGCCGTGGATCATGGGGACTTGATCACCGACTGGAAGGACCGGGCCCGGGAACTGGGCATCGACCTGGACGGCATCATCGCGAAGGCCGAGGCGCAGCGCGCCACGGGCAGTGTCAACCCGCCCGACAAAATGAGCGGGCGCGAAGCAGTCTCGTTTGCTGCTGCCCACCTGATTGAGCGTGAAGCCGTGGTCTCCAAAAATGCCATGCTGGGTGCGGCGCTGGAGCATGGCGCCGGCCGGGTGTCGCCGGCAGAAGTGCAAAAGGCCTTTGACAAACTGACAGCAAATGGGGATCTGGTGAAACTGCCGGACGGGAATTTCACGACCAAACGCATGTTGGGCAGTGAGATGTGGGCATTGGAACAGGTGACAGAGCAAAAGGGCCAGAGTCCGGGCATCCTGGATGGTGCGGCCACGCTGGAACGTGTTGCGCTGGCCGAACGCAAGCAGAACTTCAGTTTCACCGAGGGGCAGAAACAAGCCCTGGTGACCGCCTTGGCCAGCGAGGACCGTTACGTCGCGGTGCAGGGCCTGGCCGGCACCGGCAAGACCACCATGGTCAAAGCCTTGCGGGAAATCGTTCAGGAGAACGGCTACACCGTGCGCGGCATGGCCCCGACTGGGGCGGCCAGCAAAGTGCTGGCGCGGGAAACCGGCGTGGCCACGGACACTGTGTCGATGTTTTTGATCAAGGAACGCCAGCTCCAGAAAGACCATGAATTCGTCAAACCGCATGCCCCAGGTTTTGTGCGCAAACCGGAAGTCTGGATCGTCGACGAATCTTCCTTCCTATCGCAACGCCAAAACGCGCAGATTTACCACATGGCCGAGAAATCAGGCGCCCGCGTGGTTTCCCTGGGCGACAGATTGCAGCTGCAGGGAGTGGAAGCAGGCAAACCCTTTGAAATGGCGCAGAAGGGGGGCATCACCACAGCGCACATGACCGAGATCAGCCGCCAACAAACGCCACCCTTGATCGAGGCGGTTGGATTGATCACCGGGCGAGGCGAGAGCAATGCTGACCGCCGCCTCACCGACATTGAACTCAAACACAATGCCCGTGCTTTTGAATTCATGGATCAGCAAGGCATGGTGCGCGAGATCAAGGGCAAGGACGGTGAGCTGATCGCGTCCGTGGTGGGCGACATCCTCAAACTCGACCGGGCTGAGCGGGATCGGACCATCGTGATCACGCCTTACAACGAAGACCGCAAGGCCATCAATAGCGGGGTGCGTGAAGGTTTGAAGGTCAGCGGCGACATTGTCGGTCGCGAGGACCTGCGGGAGATCTTGACGTCCAAGGGCTGGACGCGACCTATGCTCAAGGAAGCGCAGTACTACCAGACAGGCGACGTAGTACGGTTTGGCCGTGATTACCTGCAGATCGAGGCCAAGAAGGGGGAATATCTGCGTGTGGCAGCGGTGGATGCCAGAGACGGTGTCGTGACCCTGACCAAGTCCGATGGCAGCAGCCTGAGCTGGCAACCTGCGAAACACAACAAGGTGGAAGTTTACGAAACCGATCAGCGACCTTTGGCCCAGGGCGACCTGATCCGGATGACCCGCAATCAGGGCGAACTTAAAAACGGCGAAATCGGCCGCGTCACTGCCCTGATGGAAGACCGTGCGACGATCAGCGTGAAAGAGGGTGCCAAGATGACCGAGCACCGGGTCAATCTGTCAACCACCCGACATTGGGACCATGCTTATGCTTCGATCGTGCATGCTTCGCAGGGGGCAACCCAGCATAGGACGATTTTTCATATTCGGGCTCCTGAATCGGACAGTGAGTTCAAACAGGCCCGGCAGCTCGAAGGCATGGCCAAGGTGTTTGGGGACCGGAGCTTTTATGTGGCGTCCACTCGTGCCAGCCATGAGCTCAGCATTTACACGAACGACAAGGTGACTGCAGCAAGGGCGGTCGGCATGAAGCAGGACAAGACCAGCGCGGTTGAGACCATTCAGAGGACTGAAAACCACCGACCCCGAAAGGCGGGTGTTGACCTTTGACGCTGGGGCCTGATTGAAGGATTGGCGAGTCAGCGCGGCGAGACCATCGTGCCCCACGGTGCAACTGTCGCCAATTCGCTGGGCCTGACGACACAGGTGCCGATGCGGGCCATTTATCTGACCTCGGGCCGCAGCCGCCAATTGACGTTGGGCGCCAAAAAAATCGAGTTGCGGCACGCCCCCGGCTGGCAGTTGATATCTCCTGGCCGGATTGCTGGCGATGTGGTTCGGACGCTGACCTGGTTGGGCCCTGACAAAGCCGGTGCTGCGATTCGGATGCTCAGTGCCAAATTGCGGCCACCTGAACTGAATGAAGTGGCTGCTGCGCGGGCACGTTTGCCAACTTGGATGGCGCAGGAGGTCAGTGCTTTGGTGACGCATGTCTGAGTACTTTCAGCTCTCGGTCGAAGTACTCCTTGACGCGCTCAATTTGATAAAGCAACTTCTTTTCTGTAAATTTCGATTTTTGGTTCAGTGGGTGTTGTGCGAGCGCGTCGGGGTTTAATGCTTCATGGTCAGGTAGATTTTGGCGGTCAACCACTCCTCGTCTTGTTCGGCTAACAATGCGCTGACCAGGCGCAAGCAGCTGTTCGGGTTGGGGAACAGCGTTGCGACGCGGGTGCGTCG
>JANYCG010000142.1 GCA_025360385.1 Burkholderiales bacterium
CCGCCCGCAAGTCATCAAAAAACTCTGGGACTACATCAAGGCCAACAACTTGCAGGATGCCGCCAACAAACGAAACGTCAACGCCGACGCCAAACTTCTGCCCGTGTTTGGCAAGGCCCAAGTGACCATGTTTGAGCTGGCAGGGATTGTGGGCAAACACCTGGGGGCTTGAGGCGCCTTTGCGCAGGCGACGTGCCGATCCAAAAACCCAGATCGCCCGCGTAGCGCGGATGCCCAAAGGCCGTCAGCACGTAGCCGCCCACAATCAGGTCGTCAACCTGGGTGGCGTGGCGCAACCCGGCAAACTCTTTGAAGTCGCTGGTGCGCATCGGGGCTCTTAAGTTCAACCAGCGCAGCACGCCCAACTTGCTGCCCGGATCACACAGGCGGTTCAAGACCATGAGGCGCAAGCAGCCCAGTACATCGACCTCGGTTTTGGAGCGGCACCAGGCGCTGGCCAAGCCATCAAAGCCCAAGGAACGCCACAGTTCGGACAGACACGGGTACAATTTTGTAGGATGCCTGCGCGCAAATCTATATGTAACTTTCAGTTAATATAAAAAATACTTGCTGTATATACACCTAGAGCCTGCTCCCTTGAGGTTGTTTATAGTAATACAAATTTAACAGTGACTTAGTAATAAATTTTGAAGAGAGTAAATTTTGAATGAGTACGAAATCAATGTTATATTTTTAACAATTTCAATTGTTAATCTAATAGTTAACATTGCTACATCAAATATCAAAGGATATTATTGGTGGATCGCTCCAAGGGGATTAATGGCATTGCCGTTATTCTTATCGACAACTGGATTTTCCATGTTTTATTTAAGATATGAAACTTATCCGCAATTGTTTGGAGTCCACGATGAGCATGTATTAATAACGATTTTTTTCTCTCCGTTGCAAGTTGGGCATTTACTCTCGGGACGTTTTTTACTATAAATAGAAAATCTATAAATAGATTTATTCCAGCGCTGTTAATAAATGAATCTGCAACAAAACGATTCTTAAATATTCTAATATTTTTTCTAGCTGTTGTGACTAGCGTATCTTATTACGGATTATATAAATCAAACATTTTTGATCTAATCAACTCTCGCTATGGTGCTGGGCAGTGGGATACGGTAGACAATGACCCCTGGTTGCGATTGTCAGTATTAAGCACTCCTATTTTATCCGTACTATTGTTATTTTGGGCTCAAACTAAAAAGTCATTCTTCTCGCTCAAACTGCAAATCATATTTTTATTCTCTTTGATGCCAGCATTGTTTCTCGGCGGCAGGAAAGACGCGATCTTTGTCATGATCTCCCTGGCGCTGGCCGCAGCCATCAGGCGCGGGGGAAACTCGATGAAACCTATTGTTTATGCGGTTTTGACAATCGCCTGCTTCAATTATATACAGGCAATTTCACGCGACTCCGAATCTCTCGACTTGTCTAGCCGCATTTCCTCTATCTCCGACAGTGTAAGCGATAAAAATGAAAATAGCATTCTTGGCCAAATTAGTACGGCGCTGCCAATTGTCCCTACTGTTACCGCCGCAATAACCGTATTTCCTGATAAGCAGAATTTTTATTATGGAATGACATATATACAAACAATCATTAGCGCGGCAGTTCCAAAGATTATTATGAAAGATGCTTTTTTTGAATCGCCAAACTCCAATTTCCATAATATTTATTACCCGGACGTTACTGATTTCAGTATGGATTACTCCTTAGCAGCAGAGGGTTATCAAAATTTCGGATATTTAGGCATAATATTGGCATATTTCATGCTTGGAATGATTTTATCTAATCTATTAAAGATTTCGGTAAACTTCAAAAAGTCATTGTGGCTACCGATCTGCCTCGTTGTATTTCAATCAGGCATGTGGAATTTGCGATCAGATTCGAATACTTTTTTGAAGATCAGTTTGTACGCAGTGGTTGTTCTATTTGTCGTTTATTTTGCGTCTAAAATACCATTAGGATTTAAATTAAAATTTGGGCTCAAAGACGATATGGCTAAACGGTAAGTTACCTGCGCAGGTCGCCAAGTAACGCACCCCAACCTGCTACGGCAGGTTTTTTTACGCCTCGTCGATCTCAACGACGATCCACTTAAGTTCAACACTTCCTGCACCTAAGTCCTTGATTTCATTCAAATGAAGTCCGCTGGAGGGCGAAAAATGGGGTGGGAAGTGTCGAACTTAAGTGGCACTGCCAGAACGGAATTTAAGACTTCAACAGGCCGGATCAATAATATCTATTTTATAGCAAGCTATGCCCTGTTTATAGGGACATAAAGCACAAATCAGCGGTGAAGCTGGTTTTACTGCTCGCTGGGAGGCTGCCCATCGATGTAAAACCACTGACCCTGCTCGCGCACAAAGCGGCTGAGCTCGTGCAGGCGCTCGGCCGGGCCGCCATGGGGGGGCCGGAACCGCGCCACAAACTCCACCACGCCGGCGTCGCCCGACTGTTCGGCATGACGCACCTCCAGGCCCAACCATTTCAGCGGCTGCATGTCCAGCTCGCCGGGCGAACTGGAACCATGCCAGGTGGCCATCAGGTAGTTGGGCAGGCCCAGCACGTAGGCGCTGTAACGTGAGCGCATCAGCGCCTCGGGCGTGGGTGCAAACTGGCCCTGGGCCAAGCCGCCATGCCACGCCCCGCAACACTCGGCATACGCCAGGCCGCTGCCGCAGGGGCAAGGCAAGTGGGAGGGCATTCCTTTTTTCCGCATGGTTGCGATGATAGAGGCCGGTCGGCGCAGCCAGATGCGCAACGCGTGGCGCAGCGCGCGTCTTTGCAACATCGGCCGGGGGGCGAAAGCAGGCTTTCATGTTGCGAAAACTCTGGTTCGGGGTGCTAGGATAGCCCCCGCCATGAACGCCCTAAGCCCCGCCGCCGCCCGAACCCTGCTGCACACGCGCCAGATCACCTGCGCGGGTTACCAGCGCGACGACGGCTTGTGGGACGTGGAGGGCCGCTTGAGCGACATGCGCTCTTACAAAACAGAAACGGCTTTGACAGATCATTTCAAGCGCATTCCTGGCGAGCCTTTGCACCTGATGTCGATGCGCCTGACGATTGACACGGGCTTTGTCATCGTTCAGGCCGAGGCGCTCACGCACAACGGGCCTTACCCTGAGTGCCCGCAGATCAGCGACAGCTACCAACAGCTGGTTGGGCTGACGATTGCCACGGGGTTTATCAAGGCGGTCAAGTCGCGCTTTCGCGGCCACCTGGGTTGTACCCATTTGACTGACTTGCTGGGGCCGATGGCCACCACCGCCTTGCAGACCATGCGGCCCAAAATGGCAACCGAGCGCCGACTGCGCGGTGAGGCAGCCGCTGACGAAGGCCCGCGCCCCGCCCTGCTGGACAGCTGCCATGCGCTGCGCCGTGGTGGCCAGGCGGCGGTGATTCGCTGGGGCAAAATAGGCGGGTTGGCCGACTAGGCTGACGGGCCGGCGTTTTGGGGCAACACCGAAAATTTTAGCCCTGCAAGACGAATATATGCCAAATGTCCCTATCGGACATACATAGTTTGCTATAAAATACAAAGCATTGATGCTGCGGCACTTTGACCGCCGCACGCCATAAAACACCAGAAGGAACATCCGCCATGGGCGCACAGTGGAAAGCAAAAGGCAAAGAACTGGCGGCCAACGCCAAAGGCAAACTGTTTGGCCGCCTGGCCAAAGACATCATGATT
This sequence comes from Burkholderiales bacterium, assembly GCA_025360385.1. Lineage (GTDB taxonomy): Bacteria > Pseudomonadota > Gammaproteobacteria > Burkholderiales > Burkholderiaceae_C > JANYCG01. The sequence continues at coordinate 3,707 of JANYCG010000142.1, forward strand.
GCCGCGCGCAACGGGGCCGACCCGGCCTCCAACTCGCGCCTGCGCCTGGTGGTGGAGCAGGCGCGCAAGGTGTCCATGCCCAAAGAGACACTGGACCGCGCCATCAAAAAGGGCGCTGGCCTGACCGGCGAAGCGGTGCATTTCGAACACGTCATCTACGAAGGTTTTGCGCCGCACCGCGTGCCCGTGATGGTGGAATGTTTAACCGACAACGTGAACCGCACCGCCCCTGAAATGCGCGTCTTGTTCCGCAAGGGGCAACTGGGCACGTCGGGCTCGGTGTCCTGGGACTTTGACCACGTGGGCATGATCGAGGCCGAGCCCGCAGCCAAAGGGGCTGACCCAGAAACCGCCGCGATCGAGGCCGGGGCGCAAGACTTTGAGCCGGGCGAGGCAGACGAAGACGGCAACGCCAGCCACACCACTGTGTTTTTGACCGACGCCACAGACCTAGACCTGGTCAGCCGCGCCCTGCCCGCCCATGGCTTCAAGGTGCTGTCGGCCAAGCTGGGTTACAAGGCCAAAAACCCGGTGAGCCCTGGCGCTTTGAGCGCCGGGCAGCTGGAAGAAGTGGAGAGCTTCCTGGCCGCCATTGACGGCAACGACGACGTGCAAAACGTGTTTGCCGGTCTGGCGGGGTAGCAAGTTAGGGGCAGGTAGCAGGCAGCCGGTTCAGGCCGACTTCGCAGCGTCTTCAAAAATCCACTGCGCGGCTTTCTCCGCAATCATCAAGGTTGGCGAGTTGGTGTTGCCACTGGTGATGCTGGGCATCACGCCTGCGTCCACCACCCGCAAACCCGCGATCAACCCCTGCCGACCGCGCACCCGCAGGCGGGTGTCCACCACGGCCATGGGGTCGCTGGCCGGACCCATCCTGGTGGTGCCCACCGGGTGAAAAATGGTGGTCGCAATGTCGCCCGCCAGTTGGGCCAGTTCGGCATCGGTCTGAAACTGCGCCCCCGGCTTCCACTCGACCGGCTTGAAGGCGGCCAAGGCCGGTTGGGCCACGATGTTGCGGGTCACACGCAATGAATCGGCCGCCACTTTGCGGTCCGCGTCGGTGCTCAGGTAATTGGGTGCGATGGCCGGGGCGTCTTCGAATTGGTTGCTCTTGATCTGCACCGTACCCCGGCTGGTCGGGTTCAGGTTGCAAACGCTGGCGGTGAAGGCGTTGAAGCGGTGCAAAGGCTCGCCAAACGCATCCAGGCTCAGGGGTTGCACGTGGTACTCGATGTTGGGGTAAGGCTGGGCCGCGTCGCTGCGGGTGAAAGCCCCCAACTGGCTCGGCGCCATGCTCATGGGGCCGGTGCGCTTGAAGGCGTACTCCAGGCCAATCAGGGCCTTGCCCCACAGGCTGCTGGCCAGGGTGTTCAAGGTTTTGACGTTCTCCACCTTGAACACGGCGCGAATCTGCAAATGGTCTTGCAAGTTGGCGCCCACACCCGGCACGTCCGCCACCACGGGCACGCCGTGTTGCTGCAACAAAGCCCCGGGGCCAATGCCCGAGAGCTGCAGGATTTGCGGCGAGCCAATGCTGCCGGCGCACAACAACACCTCGCAGCTGGCGGTGGCGGTGATCAGCTCGTGTGTGGCCCACACCTGCACGCCCGTACAGACCTGGCTGCCGTCAGCGCGGGTCTCGACGACCAGGCGCGACACCTGGGCCGCCGTCCACATCTCAAAATTGGAGCGTGCGTAACAGGTGGGGCGCAAAAAGGCTTTGGCGGTGTTCCAGCGCCAGCCGGCTTTCTGGTTCACCTCAAAATAACCGACACCTTCGTTGTCGCCCCGGTTGAAGTCGCTGGTGGCCGCAATGCCAGCCTGCTGGGCCGCGAGCGAGAACGCGTCCAGCACGTCCCAACGCAGGCGTTGTTTTTCAATGCGCCATTCACCACCGGCGTTGCGGCCCCGCAGCAATTTTTGGTAAGGCGTGTCAGCCGCGGCCATCAGCTCGGGCACCGTGCCCCGCGCGCCGTGCAAGGCGTTGGCGCCCTGGTAGTGGTCTTCGTGCAGCTTGAAGTAAGGCAAGGCGTTTTGCCAGGCCCAGCTGTCGTCGCCAGTGGCCCGCGCCCAACTGTCATAGTCGCGCGCCTGGCCGCGCATGTAAATCATGCCGTTGATACTGCTGCTGCCGCCCAAGGTTTTGCCGCGTGGGTAACGCAAGGCCCGACCATTCAGACCGGCCTCTTTTTCCGTGCTGAAAAGCCAGTCGGTGCGCGGATTGCCAATGCAATACAGGTAGCCCACCGGCACGTGGATCCAGTGGTAGTCGTCTTTGCGCCCGGCCTCGATCAGCAACACGCGTTTGGTCGCGTCAGCGCTCAGGCGGTTGGCCAGCAGACAGCCGGCCGTGCCTGCGCCGACGATGATGTAGTCAAAGTGAAGATCGGTCATGAATGTGTGTCGGGGCGCTGAAAAGTGCGGTGGCGCCGTCGGTTGGGCGTGGAGTTGACGGCGCGGCTGGCCACCGCTCTCAGGGGTCGATTGTGCATGAGGACCTGAGCCACCCGCCACACTTTGATGCGCCGTTCAACCCAGGCAAGCGCCGAACAAATCCGCGCCCATTGCCAAGCCTTGTGCGTAGAATTGATCTTCACACCCACAAAACAGCCCTCCGAAAAAACCGACTCCATGGAAAGCACGAAGTTGATGGCGCCGAGCGATGTTGCCCCACGCCTATGGGTGCGTTAAGCCGATTCAATCTGGCCGGGCTGGTTGCCGACCATCAGGTCACGCATTTGGTCGAAACGGGCTACGGCGAAGGCGGCTCCTGCCGGGCTGCCCTTGAGGCCGGGTTCCGACAAGCCGTCTCGTGCGAAATTTTTCAGCCCTTACATGCCAAGGTGGTTCAAAACCCGCAGCTGCAGGTGATGCTGGCAGACAGCATCAGTTTTCTGCAGGCGCCTGGCACCCGCGCCGTCCTGCGCAGCCACCGATGCCTGGTGTTTCTGGATGCCCATTACCCGGGCGCCGACCATGGCGGGCAGAGCTACCGCGACACCGTGCGGCCAGTACAAGAGCGACTGCCCCTGATGGCAGAAATTGCGCTGATGCGGGGCGAGGCAGCCAACGCCCTGCTCGTGATTGATGATGTCCGAATCTACCGGCGCGACTTCAAAGTGACGTTGGGGTCCAATCCCGATTGGGCTGAAAACGCGTGGGACAAGGAAGCCGATTTTGTCGCCCTGCTCGACAGTTTTGCCGCCACCCACAGCTTGCACTGGCACGGCGAAGACACTGGCTATGCTGTTCTTTGGCCGCTGGCCTGGGGCCCGTGCGGCCTGCGCAAATGGGTGCTCCCCGGCGACGAGACCAACGTCCATGGGCTCCAGCTCGGTGTGCCCGGAACGACCTGCATGTCGCTCAACCGGCGCCTGCATGATGCCCGCTTCAGCAACCGCTGGCTGGTGGGCCACGGGATCGACATTGGCGGCGGGCCGGACAGCATTGGCCTTTACAAAGGCCTTTTCCCGCGCATTCAAAGTGTGACCGTCTATGAGTGGGCGCAGGGTGATGCCCAATACTTGGCCAACGTCCGCGACGCCAGCTTCGATTTTGTTTACTCCGGCCATTGCCTGGAGCACGTGCTTGACCCCCGCATTGCATTGGGCCACTGGCTGCGCGTGTTGCGGCCGGGCGGCTGCATGGTGATCACCGTCCCCGACGAAGACCTGTACGAGCAAGGCGTATGGCCGTCCAGCTTCAACGATGACCATAAACACACGTTCACCATTTTCAAGCGCCGCAGCTGGTCGCCGGTGTCCATCAATGTGCTGGACCTGCTGCGGGGCCTGGAGGCGGACGCCAGCATCGAAAAAATCGAGCAGCTCAACCACAGTTTCCTGCCTGGTTATGTGCGCTTCGACCAGACCCGCACTGCGTTTGCCGAATGCGGCATCGAGATCGTCCTGAAAAAACTCTGATGGCCCGGGACGTGTCTTGCGCGCGGCGGCGCGGGCATCGCCCGGCTAGCAGAAGGCGGTGCCCATGACCCAGCGCCTCGACAGTCTGGTTGCCGCTGCCAGGGAGCTGCTTTCGCTGGACGAGGCGACGCTGTCACGCGCAGTGCTTGAAGCCTGCGTCCTGCAGGCGCCGGGCCATTTGCAGGCCTGGGTTGAACTGGCGAATGTGCAATGGATTCTGGGCGCTAAAAGCGAGTCGCTGGAGGCAAGCCTTCACGCTGCCGCGCTTGCGCCGCATGAGTTGCTCATCCAATCCAACATTGCCCAACAATTGGGCTCGCTAGGTCTGGAGGCACCAATTCCAACACGGCTGGCGATGGACGACGCGGGCCACGCCGACTACCGGTTCTGCCTAGCCGAAGCGCTGGACCGGCAGGCCCAGTTTGAAGTCGCCCTCCTGTCCTACCGCAAAGCGGTTGCCCTTCAACCGGACAACCCCAGGTTTCATATCCACCTGGGATATGCGCTGCTGCGCCTGGGGCACTGGCGCGAGGGCTGGCGCGAAATGACCTGGTACTGGAATGCGCAGGGCTTTCATGCCTTCTCGCCCTGGGCTCTGGCAGCGCCCCGCCCTGTGTTGCGCAGGGGCGATGCTATCCAGGGCAAATCCATCCTGGTAACCGGCTGGGGCGGGGTCGGCGACCTGGTGATGTTCACGCAGTTGGCGCAGCACTTGACCCGGCGCGGTGCGGCCAAAGTCAGCCTGCACATTTCAGCCGACGTGGCGTTTTTTTCCGGCAACCGCTGGGCCTACCCGATTGTTTCGGACGCGACGGTGGACGGCCTTTTCAAGCGGCTGGCACGGTACGACGCCTGGGTTCCAAACGCCTCGCTCGTTGATGTTCTCGAGCTGAACGCCAGCGACATCGGCCCCGCAGGCCCCTACTTTTCTGTGGATGCGGCGCGCACAGCCACCTGGCGCGGATGCCTGGCCACCCCTGCGGTCCGAAAAAAAATCGGTCTGGCCTGGAGCGGCAACCCTGACAACCTTTACGAGAAAAACCGCTCGATCGCCACCCAGCATCTCCTTGCCCTGCTGAAGGGCACGCCGCAAGTTGACTGGTTTGTGGTGCAGAAAAACCCGCGCAACGCCGAACTCAAAGCGCTCGCATTGCCCCATGTTTTTGACCACAGCGAGGCATTCGCCAACCTGCAAGACACTGCGGCCTTGATGGCACAGCTGGACCTCGTGGTCAGCGTTGACAGCCTTCCCGCGCATCTGTCCGCCAGCCTGGGCGTCCCGACCTGGCTACTGCTGAGTGCCGCTGCCGACTGGCGCTGGGGCATAGAGGGCGACGCCAGCCCCTGGTATGGCGGCATGCGCCTGTACCGCCAAAAAACTTTGGGCGATTGGGCGGAACTGCTTGAACGCGTCGGCGCCGACATCCAGCGGCTGCTCCCGCCGCGTTGAGGCTGGCCACCTCGGCGCGTCAACGGGGGCCCAAACCGCGTTCGCGTTTGCGTTCGCGTTCGCCATCCTTCTGGCCCAAGCTGAAATGAATCGCCCCGGTTTCAATTGAAGCAAACAGCCGCCACGAAAACCGGGGCAATTCAATTCAACCTCGTCTGAGTTTGTATTTGCCAGTTGTTGACAAAGGTGGGATCACCACGACGCCCACGGCAAAGCAAAAACGCGCTCTCGACCTGATCAGTCAAATAAAATTGTAGACAGAACGCGGAACCTCAATTGCGGCTGTTTGAGAGGGGGAAATCGCTCTTTTGGGGGAAGAACTTCAGGTTAAAGCAGAATTCTTTGGGTTGCAAGCGCTTGACGTCTGTCTTCTGCCGTGTTTCCTTCTTGTCATGCAGTGGATGCGCATCTGTGGGGGGCTGGGCGGTCCGAAATGGATAAGCCCCACGAATCGGCGTTCTTGGGCAGCGCTTGATGTGGATCAAAGACCTGGAGCTTGTCGCCATTCGTACAGGGCATCCACACCTGGACGATTGGCCCGCCCGCCAAATTGCCCAGCACCAGCCCCGCTGGTTGGGGCAAAAGCCCAACGCGGCGTGAGCAAGCGCATGCCCACGCCCGAAAAGCGCGGCAGCAGCTTCAACCCGCAAATCCAGTTTGAAGCGATGCAAGGTAGGCCAGCAGGTCCTCGATCCGGCCCGCACTGACGAGCTCTTCGGCGGTCTTGATGCGTGGAGCGAACGCCGGAAGCAGCTTAAGTGGTGGGCACGGCGGCAAGCAGCGTGCACACCTTCTCCGGGTCACTCGCGCAGATGTTTTTGTAGCGCGCGGGCTTGGCTTGCGTGACTGCGATGGTTGTGCCATCCCGCGTTTGCAGCATGCGCGAATAGGCCCTGCGCCCTTGTGCACGCTGCTCGCCGCCTTGGCGGGGGTTGGTTGGTTTACTGGAGGGTTTGGGAGGCCTTTTTGGTGATTTTCAGCCGATTTTTGCAGCAAAATTAGGCGGTAACCCCTGTCCGCAGTGCATGAGCAGCTATAAATTAAATAGTGTTTTTCGAATGCCTGTTCCGTTCACAGTAGCCGATTGTTGCGGCGACCGTTAGGAATGCGCTCGTCTTGGCATCGTGCCAATCTGGAAACGCCGAAACGCAACAGGCTGGGGCGGCTGTCAGCGCCACCCTGTTCATTTGTGCCCACATGCGAGGGAGCGCCGTGACAGTCTGGCACCGGTGCAACAAAGCAGCATCAGTTGGCAGGGCGCCTAAATTTACGCACGCACTCGTGCGCCAAGGTTGCCATATCCCATGCCACCGGCAACAGCACCGCGAGGGTGGCGCTTCAGTCCAACAAAGTTTATCCGCCGCGTTTGCAGACAATCGCTCTAGGCTGGCATTTTGGCGCAGCAGATAAATGCTATTCGTTCAACGGCATGAAATTCAATTGATTTAGGTTAGCGTTTTTGGTAACATAACGCATGGCGTTTGAAATTCACTACTTCCATGAGCGCGTTTACGCAGAAGTGCAATCATGGCCTGTTGACGTCTTGGCCGACTATGCGCGATTAGTGGAACTTCTCACGGAGCACGGGCCAAGCCTTCGCTTGCCACATTCGCGCGCCTTTGGTGACGGTTTGTTTGAACTACGTCCGCGCGGCCGAACAGGAATTGGTCGGGCGTTTTATTGTTTTTTGCTCGGGAAGCGAGTGGTCGTTCTGCATTCGTTCATCAAGAAGTCGCAGCAGACCCCCGACAATGAATTGAAGATGGCGCGAAAACGCCTAAAGGAGGTGATGCATGGCTGACCTGAAGTACAAACCCGTTCCTCACAATCACGCTGAATTTTTGGCAGCCGCACGGCTCCGCCCGGGATTCAACGAGGCTTACGACAGTCTTGAGCTTGAATACACCGTTGCAAGTCAAATGCTGAAAGCCCGTGCGAAAGCGGGCCTGACGCAAGATGCCGTCGCAGAGCGCATGGGGACAACAAAGAGCGCGATATCGCGC
>JANYCG010000262.1 GCA_025360385.1 Burkholderiales bacterium
GTGGCAGCCACCGTGGCGCTGGCCGGCCTGGGGCTGGACGCCACCCGCGTGCGCCTGATCTCCGACCCCGGCGTGACCGAGAACATCCACGAGATCCATGCCAAAGGTGCCTTTGGCGACATGAAGATCGAGATGCGCGGCAAACCGCTGGCGGACAACCCCAAGACCTCGGCGCTCACCGTGCTGTCGGCGTTGCGCTTTCTGAACAACCGCGCCAGTTCACTCACTATATGACCCGCTGACGATTTGAAGCCCGCGATATGACCGAACATCTCAAGACCCTGATCGCCGGCCAGTGGCGCGACGCCTCCGGCCCACAGTACAGCACCGAGTATCCGTTTGATGCCAGCGCGGTCGCCACGCTCCATGCGGCCACCGTCGCCGATGTGGATGAAGCCGTGCAGGCGGCGCAGGCCGCGCGCCTCAAACCCGGCTGGGCCGGGCTCAAAGTCAACGAACGCGCCGCCATCCTGCACCGCATCGCCGCAGGCATACGCGCGCGTTTTGAAGAGCTGGCACAGTTGCAGCGCCTGGACAACGGCAAGCCCATCACTGAGACCCGTGGCCTGGTGGCCAGCGCAGCCGGCACCTTCCAGTACTTCGCGGCGGTCTGCGAAACCTTTGAAGACGCCGTGACCCCGCAGCGCGGCGACTACCTGAGCATGAGTCTGCATGAGCCATTGGGCGTGGTGGGCGCCATCACGCCGTGGAATTCGCCGATTGCCAGCGAGGCGCAGAAGATGGCGCCCGCGCTGGCGGCAGGCTGCGCCATGGTGTTCAAACCGGCCGAGATCACGCCGCGCATGGCGATTGAATTGGCGCGCATTGCCGAAGCCGCCGGTGTGCCGCCCGGCATCATCAGCGTGCTGCCTGGCAAGGGCTCGCTTGTGGGCGATGCCCTTGTGCGCCACCCGCTGGTCAAGCGCATTGCGTTCACGGGCGGCACGTCGGTGGGCTTGGGCATTGCCAAACTGGCGGCTGAAAAGTTCATGCCCGTGTCGCTGGAACTCGGTGGCAAATCCCCCACCATCGTGTGTGCCGATGCCGACCTGGACCACGCGGTGGCGGGCGTGCTCTATGGCATCTTCAGCTCCAGCGGCGAGTCCTGCATTGCCGGCTCACGCGCCTTTGTACATGCCAGCGTGTATGACGAATTCAAGCGTCGGGTGCTGGCCGGTGCCCGGGCGTTGCGCGTGGGTGATCCGTCGCTGGCGGCGACCCAGATGGGCCCGCTGGTCAGTGGCAGCCACCGCGCCGGCATAGAGCGTTACGTGCAGTTGGGCCTGGACGAAGGTGGCCAGTTGCTGACCGGCGGACGCAGGCCTAAAGGCGGCATTTACGACGCCGGATATTTCTACCCGCCGACCGTGTTTGAAGGCCTGGGCAACGACGCGCGCTTGTGCCGCGAAGAAATTTTTGGCCCGGTGCTGGCTCTGTTGCCCTGGAGCGACGAGACCGACCTGATCGCCCAGTGCAATGACAACGACTACGGCCTGGCCAGCGGCATCTGGACACGTGACTACAAGACGGCGCTGCGTCTGGGCCGCGCCCTGGACACCGGCACGGTCTGGATCAACACCTACAAGGTGTTTTCCATCAGCACCCCGTTTGGCGGCACCAAGCAAAGTGGCATGGGCCGCGAAAAGGGCAAAGCCTCAATTGCCGAGTACATGACGCAAAAGAGTTATTACTGGGGCACCAATGAATCGCCCATGCCATGGGCCGGGCTGGAGACTACAAAATGAGCGACGGAAAAAACATCCAAGGCAAGGGCATCGAAGGGATTGATGCCATCACCTATTCCACCGACGGCACACAGAAGAACTGGGACGACACGCGCCGCTTCTTTTCGGATTGGGGCTTGAAGGCGCTGGCCGATGACGCCGAAAAACAGCTGTGGGAAACGCTTAACGGCGCGCAAGTGATCGTGCGCCGGCCGGACGATGCCAGCTTGCCAGCCCCGATCGAACCCGGCCCGACCTTGCGCGAGGTGGTGTGGGGCGTGAACGACGATGAAACTTTGCAGTCCATAGCAAAAAGCCTCTCAAGTCCTTATGGAATAAGCACAAACAGCTATCAACACTATAGCGTTTCAAGTGACGGAAAAATCAGCACCCTCGACCCGCATGGCCTGCGCATCGTGTTTCAGCGCAGCGTAAAACGCGAGACAGGCATCCAGGGCGCGCCGACCAACCCTTACGGCAACACGCAGCGCGTTGACATGCCGTCCCCGGTGTACGCGCGCGCAACGCCGGTGGACATTGGCCATGTGGTGCTGTTTTCCGACCGTGTGATAGCGGCTGAGGCGTTTTACCAAAGCCTGGGTTTTGTCACCTCTGACCGCTACCCCGGCCGCGGCGTCTTCATGCGCTGCGCCGCTGAGGCCGGCCACCATGACCTGTTCCTGCTGCAGCTGCCTGACAAGGCCACCGGTTTGAACCACATCGCCTTCACAGTGCGTGACATCCACGAAGTGTTTGGCGGCGGCCTGCACATGAGCCGCTGCGGCTGGAAGACCCAGCTTGGGCCCGGCCGCCACCCGATTTCATCGGCCTACTTCTGGTACTTTGAAAACCCCTGCGGCGGCCTGATCGAATACAACGCCGACGAAGACAAACTCACCGACAAATGGCAGGCACGCGACTTCGAGCCCGGCCCCACGGTATTTGCCGAATGGGCGATAGACGGCGGCCTGGACGGCAACACTCGGCGCCAGCCCAAGGTGGCGGCGTCCGGCGCATTTTTGACGGAGAAGCGGTGATGGTCTATCCGATGTCACGCCGCTTCGTACTTGCCGCGCTGGCATGCAGCCCGCTGGCTGGCCTGGCCCAGTCGCTGGGCGCCGAGGGTTTTCGTGTCATCGCACCGTTCCCGCCGGGCGGCCCGATCGACTCGCTCTCGCGCCTTCTTGCCAATGGCCTGGCCGAACGCTACAAACAAAGTGCGGTGGTCGAAAACCTGCCCGGCGCGGCCGGCAACATTGGCATTGAGAAGGTCAAACGCGCCAAGCCTGACGGCCACACCCTGCTGGTGGTGCCCGCGGGCAATCTGACCATCAACCCGACCCTGATGCCGAATTTTCCGTTCAACATCGAACGCGATTTTGTGCCCGTCACCATGCTGGCCAAGGCGCCCAATGTGCTCGTGGCCAACCCGGCACTGAAGATCAAAACTGTCCGGGAACTGATTGCCTTGGCCAAGGCCAAATCTGTCACTTCGGCCGGTTCGCTGGCCTACGCCTCGCCCGGCGTTGGCAGTGGCCTGCACCTGGCCGGTGAGTTGTTCAAGCAGCAGGCCGATGTGGACCTGCTGCACGTGCCCTACAAGGGCACCGGCCCGGCGCTGACCGATGTGATGGGCGGCCAGGTCGGCCTGATGTTCAGCAACCTGCCTGGCGTGCTGGCGCAAATCAAGAGCGGCAAGCTGGTGGCCATTGGCATCACCGAATCAAGCCGCAGCGCAAGCGCGCCCGACATTCCGACGCTGGCCGAGCAGGGCATCAACGGTGTGGTGGTGACCTCTTGGTACGGGCTGCTGGCCCCGGCCGGCACACCAGCCGCAGTCGTGGAGCAACTCGCCAAAGACGCGGCGGACATTCTGGGGCAGCCTGCAACCCGTGAGCAGCTCAAGGCCCAAGGGTTGACTGAAGTGTTGATGAAACCCGCCGATTTTGCGGCCCACATCCGCACCGAGACCGCCCAATGGGCTCGCATCATCAAGGCCCGCAACATTGTTGCGGAATGAATTTTGTTGGAGGAGATCGACATGAACGACATTCCCATTCACGCCCTGCCCACCCGTTACCTGGAGCAGCATCAAGCCCGCAAGCGGCCGCCCACCACGTTTGAAGACTTGCTAGGCGACGCCATCGAGCGCGCCTTTGGCACCGGCCATTGGGAGCTGGACGCCCTGATTGCCCAGCTCAACAAGAGTGGTCCGTTGGGGCCCAACGGCGCGCCTTGGACCGCGGCCTCTTTTCAGACCGCCATCAAGACCCTTGGAGAATGACATGAGCCCAATCACTCAATCTGGCACTCAGACCCACACCCAATCCCCGGTCGATGCCTTACTGGAGCGTGGGCTCTACGACCTCTGGTACCCCATTTGCCCGTCGGATTTCGTCAAAGAAAAGCCGGTGTCCATGCGCCGCCTGGGCTACAAGATCGCGCTTTGGCGCGACGCCCATGGCGTCATCCACGCACTCGAAGACCATTGTCCGCATCGCGGTGCGCCGCTGTCCATGGGTGTCAATATGGGCGACCGGCTGGCCTGTCCGTACCACGGCATCGAGGTTCGCTGCGATGGACAGGTCACCAAGGTGCCAGCCAGCCCCGGCTGCACGCTGGAAGGCACGCGCGCCACGCGCTCCTTCCCCGTGCAGGACGCGCACGGCGCCATCTGGCTGTTCAACAGCCGCACCTACGTGGCCACGCCGCCGCCCTTGACTTTGCCCGAAGAGTTGACCAGCTCCGAGTGGAGCAACTACCAGTGCTACGTAGAATGGCGCGGCGACTACCGCTACGTGGCGGACAACGTCATGGACCCGATGCACGGCACCTTTGTGCACAA
>JANYCG010000123.1 GCA_025360385.1 Burkholderiales bacterium
TCGCCTTGCACGTGGGGCAGGGCCAGCAGGCGCGGGTTCATCACCTTGAACCACAGCGGCGGCACATAGGCCAGCGGGAACATGCCGAAATAGCCACTGGGCAGTTGCGGCACGTCCTCAAAATGCCGCAACGACTGGTAGCGCCGCAGAGGATGGGCGTGGTGGTCTGAATGCCGTTGCAGGTGGAACAGCGCCAGGTTGGTCACCAGGTGGTTGGTGTTCCAGGAGTGGTGCGGCTTGGGCGTTTCATACTGGCCATTGGGCAGCTTCTCGCGCAGCAGGCCATAGTGCTCCACGTAATTGGCCGACGTGAGCTGCCACCAGGCGATCAGGTTGTGCAGGGCCAGAAACGGCAACATCACCCAGCCAAATGCCGCCACCAGGCCCAACTGCAATACGGCGGTGATGGCATAGGACTGCAGCATGGTGTTGTGCGGGCTCCACGCCGATTGCCCGATGCGCGCCAGCCGTTCGGATTCAAGCCGCCAGCCACGCACGATGCCGCCCGGCAGTTCACGCAGCGCAAACCGGTAAATGTTTTCGCCCATGCGGGCGCTGGCGCAGTCTTCAGGTGTGGCGGCCCATCGGTGGTGGCCGCGCCCATGCTCCACCGTGAAATGACCATAAGCTGGCACCGCCAGCACCAAGCGCGCCAGCCACTGCTCGACACGGGTGTTTTTGTGTCCCAGCTCATGCCCGGTGTTGATGCCCAGGCCCGAATCCGTGCCCGCGTTGTAGGCCATCAACACCACCGCCCACCAGGACAGGTCATGGGTGCCGACCCACCAGGCACAGCCAAGCAAAGCGACAAAATGCATGGGCACAATCGCCCAGGTCAGCCAGCGGTAATAACGGTCTTCCTCAAGCTGCGGCACCACCGCCTCGGGCGGGTTGCTCAGGTCTTCGCCGATCAAAAAATCCAGCAAAGGCATCAGGCCATAACTGATGAGCAGTGGCAGGCCAAGGGCAATTTCATAAGCGCTGGCCGCGTGCGCCGCCATGCCCAAAAACGGCAACAAGGGGAACACAACTGATAGCAGCCACCACATCCGTTTACGGTCGTGGTATTCAACGCGGCCCAGTTGCGGATCCAATGCGGTTAAGGTTTTTGCCATCACGTCTCTGCCAATGTGCCCCGTACCAGGGTCGTCAATGTGGTTGCCAGAAAATGCTCAAAGTCTATTTGCATGACATGCAGGCTTGCATCTGCGGCCATCACACGGGCAATCACCGGGGGTGGGTTGGCCAACTGGGTGGCGCTGATAACCAGTGCGTGAATCTGCATGGCCAGCATGGCCGCCTGGCCGGCCTGCAGGCCGGGGATTTTGCCGGCCATCAACTGGCTGGCCTGCGTCAACAGTTCAAGCATGTGGCGCTTGAATTTTCGGGCCGCTGCTTCATCAAGTTTTGGCTCAATCACCGTGTGCAGCAACACCAGCAGACGGCACAACACGGGGCGCCCGGCCAGGCTGCGCGCAATTTGCAAGGGCACGGCCACTGCCGCCCGCGTGGTGCGCAGGCGTTTGAGTTGCAGCGTCAGCGCGTTGAGCCACTGCAGCATTTCGTCGTGCACCAGCTCGACAAACAGGGTCTCCTTGCTCGCAAAATAAAGGTAGGCTGTGCCTTTGGCCACGCCCGCCGCCGCCGCCACCCGCGCAATGGTGACGGCCTCAAAATCAGCATCGGCAAACAAGCGCGTGGCGGCTTCGATCAGGTGGGTGCGCCGCAGGTCCTTGTCCTCGGCGCTGCGGGCACGTTTTTGGCTGATATTTTTTTTGGACTTGGCAAGCATCACACGGGTGTCACACGTTCATCCGACACGCAATTGGCCGGCGCGTCAAACAGGCGGCTACACCACCAGCGGCAATGACCGCTGGCGCTTGCCCGAGAGCGCAAACAGCGCATTGGCCACGGCCGGCGCCAGCGGCGGCACACCGGGCTCACCCACGCCCGCAGGGTGGCGCAGGCTTGGCATGATGTGGGTCTCCACCATCGGTGCCTCGGCCAGCTTCACCATGGGGTAGTTGTGGAAATTGGTCTGCTGCACCGCGCCATCCCGGATGTCTATCCTGCCGTACAACGCGGCCGTCAGGGCAAAGATGACCGAGCTTTCCATCTGTTGCGCCACGATGTTGGGGTTGACCACGGTGCCGCAGTCAATCACACACACCACGCGGTGCACGCGGGGCTTGCCGTTTTGCAGCGAGACCTCGGCCACCTCGGCGACGATGGAGCCAAAGGACTCGTGCAGGGCGATGCCACGCGCCCGGCCTTCAGGCAGTTTGCTGCCCCAGCCAGCCTTGTCAGCCGCCAGGTTCAGCACCGCCAGGTAACGCGGCGCGTCTGCAAGCAGTGCGCGGCGTAACGCCAGCGGGTCTTGCTTGGTTTCAAACGCGATCTCGTCGATGAAACTCTCGGTGATGAAGGCATTTTGCGAATGCCCCACCGAGCGCCAGTTGCCGATGGGCACCCCGGTTTTGGTGGCGACGTGGGCCATGTGCTGGTGCGCAAAACCATAGGGCAAATCGAACAGGCCTTCGGCGCTGGACTTGTCAGGCGTGTCCACCGGCCCGGCCAGCGACGGCAGGATGCGCTCCAGAAAACGCGGGGTGAGCGCATCACCGGCCGACTTGATCGACAGGGCGCTGAAGGCACCCGGCACATCGACCGAGGCTTTCAGGTGGGCCACCTGCATGGGGCGGTACATGTCGTGGGTCATGTCTTCTTCACGTGACCACACCAGTTGCACCGGCCGGCCACCGCAGTCCATCGCCACCCGCACGGCCTGCGCCACGTAGTCCACCTCCAGCCGCCGGCCAAAACCGCCGCCCAGCAGCAGGGCGTGCAGCGTGACTTGGTCCAACGGCACACCGGCCACCTTGGCGGCGACGGCGCGGGCCACTTCAGGCACCTGGGTGCCAGTCCATAGGGTGACCTGGCCGTCTTTGACCTGCGCCGTGCAGTTCATGGGCTCCATCGTGGCATGCGCCAAAAATGGCGCGGTGTAGGTGGCGGCAATGACACGGCTGGTTTTGGCGAGGGCATTGGCCACATCGCCTTTGGTGTGGAAGCGAAAGCCGTCCTCGCTGCTGGCCATTTGGTTCAGATGCGCCTCAATGTCACGGCTATTCAAGGCTCCCAGCGGCCGTTGCTGCCAACTGGCTTGCGCAGCCGCCGCCCCTTGCAAGGCATGCCAGGTGGTTTTACCCACCACGGCAAACCCGGCGCTGCCGCCGGCATAACCGGGCAGCATCACCACACGCTCTACGCCGGCCACGGCCATCACCGCCTTGTCGTCGAGCTGGCCCAGAGAGCCGCCCAGCATGGGGGACTGGCGCACCGTGGCATAGACCAGGCCTTCTGGCCGCGCATCCAGGCCGAAGCGGGCGCTGCCGTTGACCTTGGCGGGAATGTCGGTGCGCGGTGCGGCGGTGCCGATCAAGCGCCAGTCCTTGCGGTCTTTCAGCGGGGCCTCTTTGACGTTGAGCGCCATCGCTGCCTTGGCAAATTCACCGTAGTGGCCCTGCTTGCCCGACGCATGCTGGATCAGGCCATTGGCAACTTTCAATTCAGCGGCGGGCACTTTCCAGGCATCGGCTGCCGCACCGACCAGGCCCGCGCGCGCCACGGCTGCGGCCATGCGCAGGTGGTCCCAGGCGTCGGCGATGCTGCTTGAACCACCGGTGGCATTCAGGCCCAGTTCACGCACGGCTTTGTCAAGCAGCCAGTGGGTCACTTTGATCTTGGCGGGCAACTCGGGGCCTTCCATGTCAAGCGGATGAAAAGGCAAGGCCGCATGCATCATGTGCACGTTGCCGTAAATCGAGTCGGCCCCGGACGACTCCAGGCGCACCTTGGCCAGGGGCACGTCAAGCTCTTCGGCCACCAACATCGCCAACGCGCTGTGCACGCCCTGACCCATCTCCGCCCGTGCCATGGCCAGCACCACGCTGCCGTCTTGGGCGATCTTGATCCAGCCATTGAGCGCTACCTCACCCTGCAACGGTGGCAGCATGTGCTCGGGTTTGCCCAGGCGCGAACGCATCGGCATCACGCCCCAGCCCACGACCAAGGCCCCGGCGGCGCTCAGGCCGCCCAAAATCCAGGTGCGACGTTTCATGCAACTGCTCCTTCAGTCATAGCAATTTGCGCTGAAACCACGGGGCCTGCAGCTCGGTGAATCGCCTTGCGGACTCGCTGGTAGGTGCCGCAGCGGCAGATGTTGGTCATGGCTTCGTCAATGTCGGCATCGGTCGGTTTGGGGTTTTTGGCCAGCAGCGCGGCGGCGGCCATCAACATACCGCTCTGGCAATAACCACATTGCGGCACTTGCTCGGCGATCCAGGCCAGTTGCACGGCATGGGGTTGATCTGTCGTGCCCAAGGCCTCTATCGTCTGGATTTTTTTGCCCGTCACAGCTGACAGCGGCGTGACACAGGAGCGCACGGCCTGGCCATCAATGTGCACGGTGCAGGCGCCACAGGCCGCAATGCCACAGCCAAATTTGGTGCCCGTCATGTTGAGGCCGTCACGCAGGGCCCACAACAGCGGCATGTTGGGGTCGGCGTCCAGCTGCACCGATTTGCCATTGAGATTGAGTTCCATGGGGTCTCCAAAAAGGGGGGATCGGCTGACGCACTGTGCAATGCGTTCAATTAACTGACTGCGGGTCAGATAATAGCTGAACCTGGGTCAGTTATGTGGGATATCAGGCCCCTGGGCTGTGGGGTCATGGCGACGAGGCATCAGTGGGCGGCTCGCGGGATCAGGCCGGCACGGACCTCAGCCAGAACGGTGTCGCACATTTCGAAAAATACAGCAGTTGACTCCTGACATCACGCTGTCAGTAGGCAGGGCGCAGCATCAGGGCTTCATCAATCCTTCAGGAGACTCCCATGACATCTGGCACCCAAACCGCTCTCAAAAGCACCATCACCTGGTTCGAAATTGGCGTGACCAACCTGTCCCGCTCACAGTCCTTTTATGAAACCGTACTGGATTGCAAAATGCGCCCCGAAGCCATGGGACCGTCGCAGGGCGCTGTGTTTCCCTATGCAGGAGAAGGTGTTGGCGGCGCCCTGATGTGCGGGCCAAGTGCACCCAAATCCGGTGCCGGTGGTAGCCTGGTCTATCTGGATGCGACGCCGTCCGTCGACGCCGCGCTGGCCCGGGTCTTGGCAGCCGGCGGCCAAGTCGCACTGCCACGGCAGGCCCTGCCACCGGGCATGGGTTTCTTTGCCCACATCACAGACCTGGATGGCAACCGGGTCGGCCTACACGCGTTGGCTTGAATTTTTTTGGATAAAGTCCAACCATGCCTAAAAACTGGATTGCCGTCGCCAGCGCGGAACACGCACGCCGCGGCCGTGATGAAACAAGCCCTGGCTTCATGCAGGTCGGCCATGGCAAACTCGCGCCGCTCAAGCGCGTGCAAGCTGGCGATCGTGTAGCCTATTACTCGCCGACGGACGTTTTCGGGGTTCAAGACAAATTCCAGAGTTTTGTCTCGATAGGCACCGTGCTGCCGGGCGAGCCCTACCAGGTCGACATGGGCGGCTTTTTGCCCTATCGCCGCGATGTGTTTTACCTGCCTGCGCGCGAGGCGGCCATCGCGCCGCTGCTCGACGACTTTGAGTTTGTCGAGGACCGCAGCCGCTGGGGCTACAAGTTCCGCTTTGGCCTGTTCAATGTCAGCGACGCCGACATGCGCCTGATTGTCGGCGCGATGCAGGTCGATCGGATAAAGCTATTATTAACATAGCTAACTATGTATACCCCACTGCGTTTGTAGGCTAATTTACCTCCCATGCGTCGTGCAGACCGCTTGTTTCAACTGGTTCAGCTCATTCGGGGGCGAAGGCTCTCGACCGCCGCGTTTCTGGCGCGGCGCCTTGAGGTGTCCGAGCGCACGGTCTACCGCGATGTCGCCGACCTGCAGCACCAGGGTGTGCCGATCGAGGGCGAAGCCGGCGTGGGTTATCGACTGGGCGCAGGCTTTGAATTGCCGCCGCTGATGTTCACCCAGGAAGAAGCCAAATCCCTGGTGGCCGCCGTGCGTCTGGCGCAGGCCTGGTTAGACCCCGCGTTGGCGCGCGAGGCAGAAACCGCTTTGGGCAAGATACTGTCGGTATTGCCCACAGCCGTGCGCACGCAAGCCGAGAGCCTGGCCCTGTATGCGCCGGCCGCGAGCCTGAGCGCCCTGACGCAACAGACTCTGCAAACCTTGCAGACCGTGCGTGAGGCGATCCATGCCAAACGCAAACTGCAACTGGATTACCGCGACCTTTCAGGCCAGCTCAGCCAGCGCGTGGTGCGCCCCCTGGGCTGCTTTTTCTGGGGCAATGTCTGGACGCTGGCAGCCTGGTGCGAGTCACGCCAGGCCTTCCGCAGTTTTCGCGTTGACCGGATCGAACAGACCCGGGTTCTGGAAGACCGCTTTCGCGATGAGGCTGATAAATCACTGGCGCAACTGCTGCGCCAGGTGGGGGCGGCACTTTAATCCGCCAGCGCAGCCTCCACGTCCTTTGCCATGCCCGAAGGCGTGTCGGTGGGCGCATACCGTTTGATGACGCCGCCGTCTTTGCCGATCAAAAACTTGGTGAAATTCCACTTGATGGCCTTGCTGCCCAACAGGCCAGGCGCTTCTGCGCAGAGCCATTGGAACAGGGGGTGGGCGCCCGAGCCGTTCACGTCCACCTTTTCCATCATCGGGAAACTCACGCCGTAATTGAGCTGGCAGAACTCGGCGATCTCGCCGTTGCTGCCGCTGTCTTGCGCGCCGAACTGGTTGCAGGGGAAACCCAGCACCACCAGGCCTTTGCCGCCATAGGTTTTGTGCAACTCCTCCAGCCCGCCAAACTGCGGCGTGAAACCGCAGGCACTGGCGGTGTTGACGATCAGCATGGCCTGGCCTTTGAACTTGTTCAGCTTGACCGGCTTGCCCTGAATGTTGTTGGCGGAAAAATCATAAATGGTGGCCATGGAACTCCAATCAATTGTCAAGAGGGTGCAGTAAACGAGGGCGGCCTTTTGAAAGCCACCACCGACAACAATGATGCCAGCAAAATCAAGGCACCGCCGGCAAGCGTGCGGGCTGTGATGGTCCCCGCCCCAAGCCAGCTTGCCGACACACTGGCAAAAATGACCTCGGTCAGCATGATGAGCGCGGTGGTGTTGGCGCTTAGGCGGGCCGCGCCGTATTGCAGCGCCAGGTTGCCCGCCAGATAGGCCAGGCTGATGCCTGCCGCGATCAGCAACCAGTCTGGCGTTGCGGCCGGCGGTGCAGAGATTTGCCCCAGGCACACGCCCACCACGGCGGTGGCAACGGACAGCAGCGCCCCACCGCCAAACATGGCGATCATGCGTGACGGCTCGGGTGTATCGGCCAATTTGCGCAACAAGATGTTGGTCAGCCCGAAGCTGAACCCGCTCATCAGCCCAAGCCAGTCCGGCAGGTTGGCGGGCAGTGGCCAGGGCGCCTCGGGCGTCTTGAGCACGATGGCGACGCCGGCCATGGCCAAGCCCAAACACAACAAGGCGGCGGGGCCCGGCCTTTCATGCAGCAGCGGCCAGGCCAGCAACACCACCCAGGCCGGCATCAGGTAAAACAGCAGCACCACACGCACGACGTCGCCGCTGGTCACGGCCCAGTTGAAGCCGATGTTGGTCAAGCCCGACGACACCAGCAACAGCCAAAGCAAGGGGGTCTGGGCAAACGCGCGAAAGCCCGCCGGGCGCCAAGCCAGGACACCCAGGGTCGACAGCACAAAAATGAACGCGGTCGCCCACAGCGGGTGCAGGCCATGTGCCTGCAAGGCACGCAAGGGCCACCAGGAGACGCCAAAGACAAAGGCGTTGAAGGTCAGCGCCAGCGCGGGGAGGGTTGGATAGGCGGTAGGCACCCGTATTCGCCGACGTTATTTCATCTTTAAATTATTCGTGAGGCCGGTGTGCCAACGCAGGCCGTGCAAAACGCAGAACCCGGAGGCGCAACGCCCTTCACGGCTGTTTTAAAGCGGGCATCAACCGTGCAGGTTGTCGTTGCGGGCAATGTCAAGCAAATGCTCAACCTCGCTCGCATAAGCCACGCAATTGTGTTGGTGCCAGCGGTAGATCAGCCACATCACACCAGACACCACCAAGCCAAACGCCATGATGGCGGAAAACGAGGACAGGCCGATGCCGGTGGACAGGCTGTAGGCCGAACCCAGTATCAGGATGGACAGGTTCTCGTTGAAGTTTTGCACGGCAATCGAACGCCCGGCACCCATCAGGTTGTGGCCCCGGTGTTGCAGCAGCGCGTTCATGGGCACGACCATAAAGCCGCCCAGGCCACCCAGCAAAATCAGGAAAGGCGCCGCCACCCAGACATTGCTGATGAAGATCAGCGACATGATCAACACGCCCATGCCAATGCCCAGCGGAATCACGCGCGGGCCATCTTCCAGCTTCATGCGCATGGAGGCCACCACCGCGCCGCCTGCCAAACCAATGGCGACCACGCCTTGCAGGGCCGACGCCTGCGTCACGCTATAACCCAGCGCCACAGCGGCCCAGGTCAGCACAATGGTTTTGAGGTTGCCCGCCGCGCCCCAGATCAACGTGGTGGAGGCCAGTGAAATTTGCCCCAGCCGGTCGCGCCACAAACGTGTGTTGCAGCGCCAAAAATCTGGCAACAGGGTGACCAGGCGCCGTGGCATGGGGCGCATTTCAACCCCGGTTTGCGGAATGTGGGTGTTGAACAGCGCGGCCACCAAGTAGATTGCGATCAGCACCGCAATGGCCGCCTCGGGCGCCGTGTCAATGCCAAAGTCCAGGTTCGGCAAGTCAATCGACAGCAGCAGCGTGGACACCGTACGGCTCACCAATTGGCCACCCAGCAACACGCCCAAAATAATCGAGCCTATGGTCAACCCTTCGATCCAGCCATTGGCCTTGACCAGTTGGGAAGCCGGCAGCAGTTCGGTCAGGATGCCGTATTTGGCGGGTGAATACGCGGCCGCGCCCAGGCCGACAATGGCGTAGGCAAACAAGGGGTGTGCGCCGAACAACATGAACAGGCAGCCCGCGATCTTGATGAAGTTGCTGATCAGCATGACCTTGCCCTTGGTCATGGAGTCTGCAAACGCCCCGACAAATGGCGCAAGCACAACATAGAACAAGGCAAACATCGGCACCAGTGCCGCCTGCTGCCAGGCCGGTGCGTTGTCCAACCGGAGCAATTGAATCGCCGCGACAAACAGCGCGTTGTCCGCCAGCGAGCTGAAAAACTGCGCTGACATGATGGTAAAAAAGCCGCGTTTCATGGAGGGATGGAATGCATCGGCAGAGGTGAATGCCTGTATTTTTAGGAGCGGTTCAAACGACAGGCAGGTTATAGCACGGCACAAGGCCAATTCCAGCCAATTCCAACGCGCGACAGCACGATTGCTTGCGCAAGACGTGCCAGAATTGGCATTCATTGACGCCGCCCTGCGGTTCCGAAACATTGCCATGCCGCGCCCCATCCACGCCACCATCCACCCCGCCGCCTTGCGCCATAACCTGGCCAGCTTAAGCCGCGCCGTGCCAGATGCCAAGGTCTGGGCCGTGGTGAAAGCCAATGCCTACGGCCATGGCATTGAACGCGTGTTCGAGGCCTTAGCCGGGGCCGACGGCTTTGCCCTGCTGGACCTGGACGAAGCGCAGCGTGTGCGCACCCTGGGCTGGCGCGGCCCTGTGCTGCTGCTGGAAGGGGTGTTCGAACCCCGTGACCTGGAACTTTGTTCACGCCTCAACCTGTGGCACACGGTGCATTGCGATGAGCAGATCGACATGCTCGCCGCCCACAAAACCAATGTGCCGCAACGCGTCTTCCTGAAGATGAATTCCGGCATGAACCGCCTGGGCTTTACCCCAGAACGTTACCGCAGCGCCTGGACGCGCTTGAACGCCTTGTCGCAAGTCGACGAGATTTCCCTGATGACCCATTTCAGCGATGCCGATGGGCCCAAAGGCATTGCCGGACAAGTGGCCGTGTTTGCCCATGCCACACAGGACCTGCCCGGTGAGCGATCCTTCAGCAACAGCGGCGCCATTCTGCGTCACCCCGGCGTGGTGTCTGACTGGGTGCGGGCCGGCATCGCCCTGTACGGCGGCGCGGCGGACTTCCCTTTGCACAACGCAGCCGATTGGGGCTTGTTGCCGGCGATGACGTTGACTACAAAATTAATAGCTACTCAGTCTTTGTTGACGGGATATTCCGTCGGTTATGGCTCTAGCTTTACCGCCGAGGCCCCATTGCGCATCGGTGTGGCCGCCTGTGGTTATGCCGACGGTTACCCGCGCCATTGCAGCACCGGCACGCCCATCCTGGTGAACGGCGTTCGCACCCGTGTGGTGGGCCGCGTCAGCATGGACATGGTCACGGTGGATTTGACGCCAGTGCCCGATGCGGGCATGGGGTCGGAGGTCACGCTGTGGGGCCAGTCGTCACTTGGCACGGTGCTGTCGATCGACGAGGTGGCACAGGCGGGCGGCACAGTTGGTTATGAGCTGATGTGCGCGCTGGCGCAGCGTGTGCCCGTGACAGCCGCTACGGCTTGCTGAAGGCCACGTCTTTGGGCTTCAAAGCCGCCCGGCAAACACTGCACACCACCTGCGGCACAAAGGCCTGCCCGCAATCTTTGTGCGTCGGCAGAATCGAACTGGCTTGGTGAAAGTGATGTCGGCTGGCCCAACTTGAAAAACACAGGATGTAGCCAAACAGGTCGCGGCTGGCCGGCGTGAGCCGGTAGATTTTGCGGCGCCCGTCCGTCAGGTCGGCCTGGCACACCAGCAGTCCCGACGCCACCATGTTGGCGAGCCGCCGCGCCAGCACACTGCTGCCAATGCCCAAAACATGGCTGAGCTGGTCGAAGTGGTGACAACCCAGGAACAGCGCTGAAACAATCAACAGCGCCCAGCGGTCTACGCGCAGGCCCAGGCCCATCTGGCTGCTTTCGGCGGGTGTCAGCCGTGCGCTGCGCTGAAGCGGCGGCATGGCGGCCTGCAAGCCAGGGTTGGGTTGAAGCGAGAAGCTCAGGTCGTTGAGCCCGGTCTTGTCGCCACACGCGGTGCAGGCCAGCTCCGGCACAAAGGCGTGGCCGCAGGTTTTGTGGACCAGCTTCTGGGGCAAGGCCAGTTGGCGCGAACCCCAGCGCCGTTCCCAGACCCACATCATCAGCACATGGTTGTAAAGCGTCAGGCCCTTGTCGGTTAAATGGTAGGCCAGGCGCTGCGGTCGCTGCTGGTAGGGGCGCTGCGCCAGCAGGCCCAAATTGGTCAGATATCTGAGCCGTTCTGTGAGCGTGTGGCGCGGTATGTTCAGGCGCGCCTGCCAGTCGTCAAAACGCCGCACACCCAGGTAGGCGTCAAGGATCAGCGCAACTGTCCAGCGGTCGCCCAGGATTTGCAGGCCATGGCCCAGCGTGCTGCTGGCCAGCGCGTCGCGGGTCAGGTCAAGGTCGGGTGTCATTCCACTTCTAAATCATTGGTGAAGTAGGCGTGCTGACGAAGACAGTGCTAAAGGCACGGCTAGGAGGCACAACGACCTGCACGGATGATTGAGAAGTGGAATCAATCGCCACGCGCCACGACAAAACTCACCACGGTAGCGCAGGAGCCGCCGATGTTCAGGGTCTGGATGCGTTGTGCGCCTTCAATCTGGCATTCACCCGCCTTGCCGGTAACCTGCTTCGCCGCGTCAAACAGCATGCGCGTGCCGGTCGCGCCCACCGGGTGTCCGCAGCCGATCAGGCCACCGCTCATGTTGACCGGGCAAAGCCCGCCACGCTCGATGCGGCCGTCTTCCACCGCCTGCCAGCTTTGGCCGGGGGCCGTCAAACCCAGGTGGTCAATCGCCATGTACTCGGTGGTGGTGAAGCAGTCGTGCGTCTCAACCCCTTGGATTGCGTCAATGCCAGACACGCCTGCGCGGCGCCAGGCATCTTCAATGGTCTGGCGCACATGGGGGAACACGTAAGTGGCTCCCTGGCTGCGCGCCAGTTTGTCCTTGAGTTTGAGCCCCGCATTGTGGTGGCCCCAGCCGGCGATGCGCGGCAAGGCAGCCAGCGATGTGCCCAGCCGCTGGGTGTGGGCCTGCGCAAACCGCGCCGAGGCCAGTAACACCGCACAGGCGCCGTCGGTGATCTGCCCGCAATCCTGCCGCCGCGTGCCGGGCTCGATCACCGGGTTGGCCTCATCGTCATCGGTAAAACTCAAAGCATCAAACTGCCACTTGCGGGTTTGCGCCAGCGGGTTGCGTT
Source organism: Burkholderiales bacterium (assembly GCA_025360385.1). Lineage (GTDB taxonomy): Bacteria > Pseudomonadota > Gammaproteobacteria > Burkholderiales > Burkholderiaceae_C > JANYCG01. The sequence goes on from JANYCG010000123.1 coordinate 12,285, forward strand.
TGGCATTGCCGTAGTTGAGTTCAGCGATGCGGTTCAGGTGTTTGCGGTCCAGCCCGTAGCGGCGCTCGTACTCCTGCGCCACCAGGCCAAAGGCAGCCGGCCACATGAACTTGCAATCAATGTCTTCGTGCCCCTGCCAGGCCGCCGCGTTCTGGTTTTGCGAGGCCACATCACCGGGCAGGTTCTTGAACTCTTCAACGCCCAACACCAGCACGCAGTCGTAGCGCCCGGCCTCTATCTCGGCCATGGCTGTGAGCACACCGAGTGACGACGAGGCACAGGCGCCTTCATGCCGCATGGCGGGCACACCCCACAGCGCCGGCACCACCTGCGCCACCATGGAACCCAGATGCGCCTGCTGGCGCTGCAACTCGCCAAAGGCATTGCCCACGTGGATGCTTTCAATGGCCGACGCATCCAGCGAACAGGCCGCCAGCGCACCCAGTGTGGCGTCACGCGTCATGTCGGAGATGTCCTGCCCCTGGCGTGACCAGGCTTTGGCGAAGTCGGTCTGAAAGCCGCCGAGGATGTAGGTGGGGTCAGAGGTGGTCATCGTTGTTTCCTTTTCCGGTTCATTGGGATGCCAGTCGCGCTTTGGCGCTTTCGTATTCGGCAGCCAGTTGGTCTACCACCTTGGCCACAGGCCGTACCGATTTGATTTGCGCCAGCCCCTGCCCCGCCGCCCACACATCCATCCACTTTTTGCCGGCAATGGACTGGTTGCTGTCGTAACGGCGGTCCGGCGCAGCGGGCATCTTGTCCGGGTCCAGACCATTGGCGCGAAGCGAGGGTTTGAGCCAACTGGCCGGTGTGCCGGTGAGGCCGGCGCTAACCAGCAGGTCGTCTGCCGTGCAGTCCACCAGCATTTGTTTGTAGGCGTCCGCGGCCAAACTCTCCTGCGTGGCAATAAAGCTGGTGCCCATGTAAACCAGGTCGGCCCCGCAGGCCACCGCCCCGGCGACACCCCAACCATCACTGATGCCGCCGCCGAGGATGACGGTGCCGTCAAAAAACTCGCGCACGGCCCGCACAAATGCAAAGGGTGACAAAAACCCGGTGTGCCCGCCCGCGCCCGCGCTCACACAGGCCAGGCCATCTGCGCCGGCCTGCACCGCCTTGCGCGCCAGCGTGAGGTTGATCACGTCGGCATAGACCACGCCGCCGTAGGCATGCACCACATCGATGGCGGGTTTGGGGCTGCCCAACGCGGTGACCACAATGGGCGGCTTGAATTTGGCGATGAGTTCCAGGTCTTCAGCCAGCCGGGTGTTGGACGAATGCGTCACCAGGTTGGCGCACCACGGCCCCAGCAATTCGCTGCCCAGCACATCACGCGCCTGGGCCAGGCCTTCGGTGATTTGCTGCATCCACTGGAACAGCTGCGAGATGGGCCGCGCATTGGGCGTGGGAAATGAACCGATGATGCCTGCGCGGCAGGCTGCCAGCACCAGACTCGGCCCGGAAATCAGGAACATCGGCGCCGCCACGACGGGCAGCCGAAGCGTGAAGCCGGCGTAAGGCATGCGGGGGGTTGAAAGAGGGCTCATGGGTCTGATCACTCCGTCGCTTTAAAACCGGAAATCTTGACGGCCTCGGCCCAGCGTTTGGACTCGGCTTGCGCAAACCGGCTGAATTCTTCGGGCGTGCTGGGCAAGGGCTCAAACCCCATGGTGGCCCATTTGTCACGAATCTCGGCACTGCGCAAGGCTTTGCCAAACTCGAGGTTGAGTTTGCTGATGATGGCGTCCGGCGTGCCGGCGGGCGCTGCAATCGCGGCCCAGATGTAGATGTCCAGCTCCGGGTAGCCCTGCTCACGAAACGTCGCCAGGTTGGGGGCCAGACTTGAGCGTTGCGGGCTAGTGATGGCCAACAGCTTGACCTTGCCTGAATCGACATGGGGCTTGACCGCCAACAGCGGCAAAAAGGCCGCGTCGACCTGGCCACCAACCAGGTTCTGCACCGCCGGCGGTGTGCCATTGAAGGGCACATGGGTCATGTCCAGTCCGGCCCGCTGGTTCAGGATGACACCGGCGAAGTGGGATGAATTGCCCGCCGTGAACGAAGCGAACGACACCCGGCCGGGGTTGGCTTTGGTCCAGGCGACAAACTCGGCCACGTTGTTGGCGGGCACACTGGCGTTGACGGCCATCACCATGGCCGAGCCGAGGAAGTTGGTGACCGGCTTGAAGTTTTTTTCGGGGTCGTACGGCAGTTTTGCGAAGGTGTGCGGGTTGATGGTGAACATGCTGGTGTTGGCCAGCAGCAGGGTGTAGCCATCGGGCGGCGCCTGCATCACGTTTTGCGCGGCGATGATGCCCGAGCCACCCGGCTTGGCCTCCACGATCAAAGCCTGGCCGGTGTTTTGCTTGAAGACCTCGGCCACTTGGCGCAGCGCTGTGTCCAGCGTGTTGCCGGGCGCAAACGGCACCACCACACGCACGGGTTTGTCGGGGAAGGTCGTTTGCGCGTTCAAGCCTGGCCACGTCAGCAAAGGCGGCAGCGCCATCAAAAATTGTCCCAATACCCGTCTCTTCATGGCAAATGCCTCTTAAGTTCCCTACAAATATACATAGTATGCTATCAAAATAATATTCTTAAGCATCCGTTTGTGTTCACTCAGATTGCGGCGCCAAGACCTTGGCACGCTCACGGAGCTCACGCTTCAAGATTTTCCCGACCGGGTTGCGCGGCAATGCCGCCAACGGCAACAGGTACTCCGGCAGTTTGTAGACGGCAATGCGTTTTTCATCCCGCAGATAGGCTTGCACATCTTGCAGCGTCACATCGCTTCCTTCATTGCACACCAGACAGGCGCACAATTTTTCACCCAACACCGTGTCCGGCACACCGACCACAGCGACTTCCCGCACGCCAGGGCAGGCCACCAGCAGGCCCTCGATCTCTTCACTCGAAATATTCACACCGCCCCGGATCACCAGGTCTTTGGAGCGGCCCACATAGCGGTAATACTGCAAGCGGTCGCCGGCAATTTCGAACAGGTCGCCGGTCTTGTAAAAGCCCTGGTTGTCGAAGGCGCGCTGGCTCAGCTCAGGGGCGCGGAAGTAGCCGCTGAATACCGTCGGCCCGCTGAAGCGCAGTTCACCAGACTGGCCCGCGACAGTGATGTCATTGCCGGTCTCCGTGTCCACCAGGCGCGTTCTGATCTTGCGCGTCGTGGAGACGCTCCAATCAAAGCCTTCGACGCCCGCGCGTGGAAAGTATTGCGCCCGCAGCGCCGGGTCGGGGATGTCTACATCACTGCCCGACAGGGCTGCGCCCTCGTTGGAGCCAAAGTAGTTGACGATCTGCACGCCGTGCCTGTCGGCAAAGCCGCGCACCATCCACTCCGACAGCGGCGCCGCGCCCGAGCCAATGCGTGACAGGCGTTTGAAGTCAATGCCTTGCAGCAAGGCGTCGTTTTGCAACAGCATGTTCAAAACAGCCGGGGGCGATACGGTGTAGTCAATGCGCTCTTCACGCAATTGCTGCAGAAACACCGGCAGGCTGAACGGGTGGTGCTGCACCACGGTGCCGCCCAGTACCAGCCAGGCGGCGAAGGCGGTTGACAGGCCCGCCATGTTGACAAACGGGAACGGGTTCAGCAGGCGTGCATGGAGGGGGATGCGTGCCGCCTCGATGATGCTGGGCGCCACAATCAACCACTCGTTGTGGCTGCGTGGCACACCCTTGGGCTGGGCTTCTGTGCCCGAAGTCCAGCAGATGCTGAAGACATCGTTGGCGGTGACGGCAGCGTCCCGTTCGGCCTGCTTCAACCGGCCGCGCTGGCCTTCTGTCAAGGGTGTCGCTGTGTGCGCGCCGAGGTTGATCACCTGGCCGCCCAAGGCCTCGCCCCAGGCAAAAACCGTCCTCAAGGCACTGTGGGTTGACAGCAAACTGCAGAACATGTCCGCGGCCGCATGGCCTTGTCCTGGCCTGCCAATGTGGCCAAACGTGATCACCGCCACCGCGTCGGTCTGCGACAGGATCTGCCCCAGCTCGTGTTCGCGGTATTGCACCGGCACCGGTGTCACCACAATGCCCAGTCGCGCGCAGGCCAGGTAAACCACAAACTGTTCGACGCAGTTGGGCATCATGGCCACCAGAATGTCGTCGCGCAATAGCTTGTTTTCGATCAGCACGATGCACAGGCGGTCCACCGCGTCAGCAAGCGCGGTCCAGCTCAGGCGTTGCGGTGCCCCGTGCGCAAACTCGCTGCGGTTGGGCGCATCGACCACGGCCTCTTGCCCTCCCAGCTCGTGCACATTGTTGGCGAACAGGTCCCACAGTGTTTGTGTGCCCCACCAACCCCGCGCCGTATAGTCGTCGATCTTGGTTTTTGGAACCAGAATCATGGCCTACTTCCAGCGGTCCAGCGTGCGCTGGCTGACAAAGCTGGCATGAAAACCATGCGGAATGCGGCGCGGCAAAAGAACGCGCGCGATCGGCCCTTCGGCCATACGGGCGCCTTTGCAGTCGAACACCTGAATCTCGGAGCGCTCGTCGGCGGGGTTCCAAACCGGCGTCACCAGGTAGCCGTCGTCTTCGCCTTGGGCTTGGTCACGCGGCGCAAAGCCTGGCTCGTTGTAAAAGTACTGCGGCCCGGCACTGTAGGCCACGTAGCCACCGGTGCTGATGTCGTACTTCACCAGACCGGGGAAACGGGGCTCCTCACGCCCGCCCTGCGGGAAGATGATGTTGTACGAATAACGGTTCTTGCGGCCCTGGTAGGCGCTGTTGATCACCGGGAACTCGCTGTTGAGCACGTCGTCGATCACGCGTTCGTGTGTCTTGCCGGTCTTGAGGTCAAAGCGCCATTCGTACAGCATGAAGTCGCGCTGGCGCTGGTTGATGGTGTGCTCAAGTCGGCGTGAATCCGGCTCTCCGCTGGCCGTGGTGTGAATCCGGTAAGGTGTGCCGACCATCACCACTTCGTCACCTTCTTCCCAGGCGTTCACCACGTGCAGCATGTAGGCGGGTTTGGCCTCAAACCAGCGAATGTCTTTTGCTGATCCGTAACGCGGCACCACGGCAAAACGTGTCGGCTGGTCGGCATGAAAGCGCACCTTGTAGCGCCTGGCCTTTAGGGCTTCCTCATCCGGCCACAAGGGGAAGTCATGCAGGATGCTGTAGTGCTCGGTCACCGCCATGTCATGCGGCAGACGCGGGCCCGGCAGGGGGATTTCAATCTTGTGCTTCAGTTGTCGATCTGGCCCGATCACGCCGTACTCCATGAACGGAGCGGTCAGGCTGTAGTCAAAAAACAGCAGTTCACCGGTGTGTTCATCGGGCCGTGAATGTGCCGAGATTTTTGCGAACGCGCCGCCGTAGTCGGCCGTGCCCAGGGTTTCCAGGGTGTACGGGTCTACGGCATACGGCATGCCCGAGCGGTACCACATGGTGACCAGCCGCCCCGCGTGGTACTTGATGTCGGTGTTGGCGGTGTTCTTGAGGGGCTGGTCTTCGCGGTCGGCGCGCATGGGCTCCTTCAGGCCCTTCCACAAGGCGCGCCCGGCAGCGCGTTCTTCCTGCAAGGCGGGCGTCTGGATCCAGCGGTTGCGGTAATTCACCTTGCCATTTTGAAAGCGGATGGCATGCACCATGCCATCGCCGTCGTAGGCGTGGTAACGCCAGTCAGGTGGGTAAAACGGGTTCGGCCCGTTGCGCACATACAGGCCATTCAAGTCGGTGGGCACCTCGCCAATGACGGGCATGTTGTCGAACACATCTTCGGTGTCAACGGGCGCATTGTTGCCGTCGAGCGCGGGGATTTCGTGAGAGGGCAGGTCCTTGAGATTCATGGCTGCCTCATCCGCGTGATTGCAGTCGGTCTTTTTCGATCCAACAGGCATGAAAACCCGTGGGCAGCCGCTGCGGCAGCTCAACTTGGGTGACGGGCCCCTGTGCGATGTTGCGGGCGTCAAAAATATCCAGGGTCTGCCGCTCGAGCGCGTCATTCCACTGGAACGCGATCACGTAACCATGGTCTTCGGACTGGGGTGCATCGGCCTCGGCAAACCAGGGCTCGGAATACCAGCTTCGCTGCGAGTCGTCTGACCAGCCACCCAAGTCTGCGCCCGTGTCCAGGTCGAACTTGCGCACGCCAGACCATTGCAGGGTGACCGTCTCCGAGTGATCCACCAGATAGCCAAAGCGGGTCTTGCGGCCCGTTTTGCGAGCGTTGCAGGTGGGGAACTCGGCGTTGAACTTGTCGTTGAGCACATGCTCGGATGTTTCTCCGGTGGTGAGGTTCATCTTCCAGACCCACAGCCGCGCATGCATGACCAGCTCGGCCACGTCTTTGGCGGTGCGCTGGGCGTCGATGCGGCCCTGAGCATCCAGCACCGGCATGTAGCGGCAGCCCACCATCACCACCACTTCGCCGCCCTTGTCGTCACGCTCTTCCCAGGCATTGACCACGTGGTAAAGATAGCAGGGCGTGAAGTTGAACCAGCGGATGCTGTCGCTGGCACCAAAACGCGGAATCACCCCCAGCCGGGTGTGCATTTCGGGGTGGAATTCGATTTTGTGGCGACCCAGAGCCATGGCCTCGTGGTCGTGGAACAGTGGCAAGTCGTGCAGGATCGAGTAGTGCTCGGTCACGGCCATGTCATGTGGCAGGCGTGCGCCGGGCAGGTCAATCGGCACGTAATGTTTGAGGGCACCGTCGGCACCCACCACGCCGTAGTGCATGAAGGGCGCGTCATTGCCGTAGTCGAAGAACATCATTTCTTCGGTGACCTCATCCACCTTGGCATGCGCTGAAATTTTGCCCCCGCTATTGGCAATGGCCTCTGATTTGCCCAGCGTCTCCAGCGTGATGGGGTCGATCTCATAGGCGTCGCCCGACATGTACCAAAGCGCCAGCGCACGGCCCCGGTGACCCACCAGGTCGGTGTTGGCCGTGTCTTTCAGGCGCTTGTCGGG
>JANYCG010000125.1 GCA_025360385.1 Burkholderiales bacterium
GGGCAACACCCGGCGCGATTTGGTGGAGGCTGCCTACACGCTGGGCTGCAGCGATTCAGGCATTGTGAAACGCGTGCTGATCCGAAGCGCAGCCCCTGAGATTTGCGAGATTTTGCGCATGGTGCTGGGCTGGGCCTGGACCTATGTGATCGTGGCCGAGCTGATTGGTGCCTCCAGCGGCATTGGCCACATGATCACCGACAGCCAGGCGCTCTTGGCCACCGACCAAATCATTTTTGGCATCATCGTGATTGGCTTGATTGGTTTGATCAGCGACATCAGCTTCAAGTGGCTTAACCGCACGCTGTTCCCTTGGGCCCAACTGGGGCGTTAACAGGCATGACCAGCCAACCAAAAATCATGGGCGACTTTTTATCGATCAACAGTGTGTCGCGCAGCTTCGCGTCCACCACCGGGGGAGCTCCCACGCTGGCTTTGCAAGCCACCAGCATGTCGGTGGCTGAGAACGACTTCATCACCATTTTGGGCCCCTCAGGCTGTGGCAAGAGCACGCTCCTGCGCATTGTGGCCGGGCTGGACCAGCAAACCTCGGGCGAAGTGCTGCTGGAGGGCAAACGCATTGCCGGCCCCGGCGCAGACCGGGGCATGGTGTTTCAAAGCTATACGCTGTTCCCGTGGCTGAACGTGCGTGACAACGTGTGCTTTGGCTTGAACGAACGCGGCATGCCCCGCAGCCAGCAGTTGGACATTGCGCAAAGCTTCATTCAAAAAGTTGGGCTCAACGGGTTTGAAAACCACTACCCCAAGCAGCTTTCGGGTGGCATGCAGCAGCGCACGGCCATTGCCCGTGCCCTGGCCAATGGCCCGCGCATGCTGTTGATGGACGAGCCGTTTGGCGCGCTGGATCACCAAACCCGCGAGCTGATGCAGGAGTTGCTGCTGGGCATTTGGGAGTCCGAGCGCAAAACTGTGCTGTTTGTGACCCACGACATTGACGAGGCCGTCTTCATGGGCAGCCGCGTGGTGGTGATGAGCGCGCGCCCAGGCCGCATCAAGCTGGATCGCGCCGTGCCGATCCCGCACCCGCGCAGCTACGCCGTCAAAACCACGTCGGATTTCATGGCGCTCAAGGCGGAACTCACCGAGCAGGTGCGCACGGAAGTGCTGGCCGCCCAACGCGCCATGGCTTGACTCGCTGTTTTGCCTTTGTCAGGGTGTCTGTGAGAAAGTTGGGGAGTAAATTAGCGTAATGTTCCCGTGGTTGCTCGATAGTTTGCTATTGATGTTGTAGTGATATCGAGTTGCTGACTGATCAGGCCAAAGTTCATTTCCATGACCCAATGGCGCAGAAAGCGGTGCAGAAAACAGATCATTTATCCGGCCTGTTGAAGTCTTAAATTCCATTCAGGCTGAGCTTGTCGAAGCCCTTCGACAAGCTCAGCGCGAACGGTTCAAACATCACGGGGCCGGATCAATAGATATCGGCGCAGAAAAGGGCCGGAATCAAACTGTCTTTCTGACATCCGCAAGCTTTGCCGGGCTGATTGGGCACTGTGTCCGGCATAACTGGCCGTGAAGACCCGGGCCTGGTGCGCCTCGCTACTTGCATGCTCATCGTCTGCATGCTTATCGTCATTGTCAAAAAAGAGCTGCACCTGATATCCTCGCTCTTCACTTGCCGACAGTTTTTGTTGGGATCTTGACCGAACCGTCGTAGGAGCTTTCATGAAATATCCGCCATTCAGCAGCCTGTGCGTCCTGTCCGCAGGCCTGCTTCTTTCCGCTTGCGCCAGTTTTCAGCGCGAGCCGGAAGAAAGCCGCGCGCAAGACGCCCGGGTGTTCACAGTCGATGGCGCGCCAACGACGTTTGCAGCACTTGCTGCGGCACCCACTGACACGGTTGCGGTGGCCAACGCCAGCCGCTGGGCAGGTGTGTTGGGCGGTGCGGCCTACCAGGTTGAGGTGCCAGACCACTGGAACGGCAAACTGGTGATGTACGCCCATGGTTACCGAGGCACCGGCCCGGCCTTGACGGTGACCGCCCCCCCGATTCGCCGCTACCTGCTTGAAAACGGCTACGCCTGGGCGGCGTCCAGCTATAGCAAAAATTATTACGATGTCCGCGCAGGCGTTGAAGACACCAACGCGCTGGCGCTGGCCTTCACCAAAATTGCGGCCTCGAACGGCCGGGCGTTGGCCCCACCGATCCGCGTTTACATCACAGGCCATTCGATGGGCGGGCACGTCACGGCGGCGGCCATTGAGAACGAAACGGCCCAAACCGCCAACAACAAGGTGAAATACGACGGGGCAGTGCCCATGTGCGGCGTTATGGCCGACACTGAGCTGTTCGACGCATTTGCCGGCTTGCAGTCTGCCGCACAGGCGCTTGCAGGCATTCCCAGCTACCCCATGACCAAATGGGACGAGGTTGAGCCGCTGGTGACTGCCAGTTTGTTTGAAACCTTCCCCACTGCGGCTGCGCCCCAAGTGGAAACCAAACCCACGGCGAAGGGCCATAAATTTGTGTCGGTGCTGCAAAACATCAGCGGGGGCGAGCGCCCCTTGTTCAATCAGGGGGTCACGTTTGGCGGCACGTTCAGGTTCGCCTACGGCGCATTTGGGCGCGACGGTACAGTCAACGGCATCTTGAACAAAGACGTGACGGACTCCAGTGCCTTGAAGTTCGCCATTGATGGGGATGCAGCGGCCACCGAGGCGCTCAACAAGTCGGCGCAAAAAGTGTCTGCTGCGCCCGACGCCAACCGCCTGCGCCGTGACGGCCTGCGCTGGATCCCTAAAGTCAATGGCGAGATCAGGGTGCCGGTGGTTTCCATGCATACGCTGGGCGACCTGTACGTGTTTTTTGCGATGCAACAGGCCTATCAAAAGCGGGTTGCAGTCAAAGGCAACAGCCATCTGCTGGTTCAGCGCGCCATTCGCGGGGCCGCCCATTGCGACTTCACTGTGGCCGAGCAGGTGGACGCCTTTGATGCCATGGTCAAGTGGGAGCGCGACGGCGTAAAGCCTGCGGGCGACGATGTGATTGCGGCGGCGACAGTGGCCGCGCCCAGTTACGGCTGCGCGTTCACCAACAATGCGCTGGGGCCGGATGATTCAGCCCCGGCCAAGGCCTTGCGGCAGCGGATTTTGGCAGCAACGCCCGCGTGCCCAGCACGCTAATTTTGGTCCCCCCGACGGGAATCGAACCCATATCTAGCACTTAGGAGGCACTCGTTCTATCCATTGAACTACAGGGAGGGGGTTCAGTGCGAATTCACTGCGATCGGGCGTTGCACCTTCTAGCCGTGCCCACATCACTGCCTTCGTCGGTGCGCCTACTCTCGCCGCGAATTGGCACTGAAGCGGGGATTGTAAATGGCCGCTATTTCGACAACAGCCGCATCGCGTCCTCAAGCCCTTTGATGGTCAAGGGGTACATGCGCTGGTTCATGATTTGCTGCACCACGCTGATGCTCTGACGGTATTGCCACACGCCCTGCGGCTCGGGGTTGATCCAGGCGAACTTGGGGAAGGCGCTGGTCAGGCGTTGCAGCCATTCCACCCCTGGCTCTTCGTTGTTGTATTCCACACTGCCGCCAGGCTGCAATATTTCATACGGGCTCATCGTGGCGTCGCCGATGAAGATGAGTTTGTAGTCCTTGTTGTACTTGCGGATGATGTCCCAAGTGGCAAATTTTTCGCTGAAGCGGCGCCGGTTGTTCTTCCACATGAAGTCATACACACAGTTATGGAAGTAATAAAACTCCATGTGTTTGAACTCGGTTTTGGTGGCAGAGAACATCTCTTCCACCCGCGCAATGTGTTCGTCCATGGTGCCACCCACGTCCATCAGCAGCAGCACCTTGACGTTGTTGTGGCGCTCGGGCACCATCTTGATGTCGAGCCAACCCGCGTTGGCGGCTGTGCTGCGGATGGTGTCGTCCAGGTCCAGCTCTTCGACGTTGCCCTCGCGTGCAAATTTGCGCAGACGGCGCAGCGCCACCTTGATGTTGCGTGTGCCCAGCTCTTGCGTGTCGTCGTAGTCTTTGTAGGCGCGCTGATCCCACACCTTCACGGCGCTTTTGTTGCGGCTCTTGTCCTGGCCAATGCGAATGCCTTGGGGGTTCTGGCCATAGGCGCCAAAGGGCGACGTGCCGCCAGTGCCGATCATTTTGCTGCCGCCTTCATGGCGCTCTTTCTGCTCTTCAAAACGTTTTTTGAGCGTTTCCATCAGTTCGTCCCAGCCCATCTTCTCGATCTTGGCTTTTTCTTCGGGGCTCAAGTCAAGCTCCAGCGTTTTGCGCAGCCAGTCCAGCGGAATGTCCTTGGTGAAGTCCGCAACCATCTCCACGCCTTTGAAGTAGGAGGCAAAGGCCCGGTCAAACTTGTCGTAATGCTTTTCGTCCTTGACCAGACTGGTGCGGCTTAAATAATAAAAATCGTCAATCTTGTAGCCGCCATCGCCTGCGTCGTCGTCCACCAAGGCATTGGGGCCGACCACGCCTTTTTGCAAGGCCTCCAGCAGTGTCAGGTATTCCTTGACGGAGACCGGCAATTTGGCCGAGCGCAGGGTGTAAAAAAAGTCGATCAGCATGTTGACTCCATTTTCTTCAATGATCAGCGGGCTCTGTCCCGCAAGTACAACAACTGTGCCTTGACCTCGGGCCATTCGCCACTGCGCAAGCTGTACATCACGGTGTCGCGGATGCTGCCGTCGCGGCGCAAGGCGTGGCCGCGGATGACGCCGTCTTTTCGGGCTCCGAGCCGCTCAATCGCCTGCTGGGACGCGTGGTTGAAGTTGTCGGTGCGCCAGCCCACCACGTTGCAAGCCAGGGTGTCAAAGGCGTGGGCCATCAACAACAGTTTGCAAGTGGTGTTGATGTGGGTGCGCTGGCAGCGCTTGGCATACCAGGTGTAGCCAATTTCCACACGTTTCACGGCGGGCAGGATATCGTGGTAGCTGCTGCTGCCCAGCACCATGCCGCTGGCCGCATCGGTGATGGCAAATGCGAAGCGGTTGCCGGCAGCCCGCATGGCCAAGGCGTCTTCAATGTATTGGCGGGTTTGGTCTGGCTCGGGCACCGAGGTGACGCGGATGTTCCACAACTCGCCGTCTGCCGCAGCCGCGCGAAGGCCGTCTTCATGCGCAAGCGACAAGGGCACCAGCTTGACGCCGCGCGCTTCCAGTTCAACCGGTTCGACAAATGCCATGATGGGTTCCTTGACGCACTGCGATGCGCACTAGCGGTTATGCCGCTGCATGAACACCAGTTTTTCAAACAGCGTCACGTCTTGCTCATTCTTGAGCAGCGCCCCCACCAGCGGCGGCACGGCCACTTTGTCGTCCTTGCTTTGCAGGGCTTCGAGCGGAATGTCTTCGGCCACGAGCAGCTTGAGCCAGTCCAGCAGTTCGCTGGTGGACGGCTTTTTCTTCAGGCCGGGCAGATTGCGCACGTCGTAAAAGGTCTTCATGGCCGCCGTCAGCAGCTCTTTTTTCAGGCCGGGAAAGTGCACGTCGATGATCTGCTTCATCGTGTCGGCATCGGGGAACTTGATGTAGTGGAAGAAGCAGCGGCGCAAAAAGGCGTCGGGCAGTTCTTTTTCGTTGTTCGAGGTGATGAACACTAATGGGCGGTGTTTGGCGCGCACAAGTTCACGCGTTTCGTAGCAATAGAACTCCATGCGGTCAATTTCGCGCAGCAGGTCGTTGGGGAATTCGATGTCGGCTTTGTCGATTTCGTCGATCAGCAGGGCCACGGGCGCATCGGCCGTGAAGGCCTCCCACAACACGCCCTTGACGATGTAGTTGTGGATGTCCTTGACTTTTTCGTCCCCCAACTGCGAGTCGCGCAGGCGGCTCACCGCGTCGTATTCATACAGGCCCTGCTGCGCCTTGGTGGTCGATTTGATGTGCCATTGCAGCAGCGGCATGCTCAGTGCACTGGCCACCTCCTCGGCCAGCATGGTTTTGCCGGTGCCGGGCTCGCCCTTGACCAAGAGCGGGCGTTTGAGGGTGATGGCGGCGTTGACCGACAGCATCAAGTCTTGGGTTGCAACGTAGTTTTTGGTGCCTTGGAATTTCATGGTTTGCGTGAAAGACTGAAAATTTGTTTTAAAAACCTGGCGACGCGTCAGGGTGTATGAAGATGGCACACCCGGCGGGGATTCGGGCCCAGACGCTCGATATAATCAGGGGCTTGATTTACAACCCCGTTCCGTTTCCGCCGAAATGGATTCACCGCTTGATTGTCCGCGCAAAATGAAGAAACTGCTGTTGCCCTTACTTGCTCTGGTTGTCACTTCCGTGACCTCGCTGTCCGTCTTGGCACAAGACGCCAAGGGTGATGCAAAAGCGGGCGAGAAAAAAATCGCCATGTGTGTGGGTTGCCACGGCATTGTGGGTTACCAGGCCAGCTTTCCGGAAGTCTACAAAGTGCCCAAAATCTCGGGCCAAGGCGCCAAGTACATCGTGTCCGCCTTGAACGCGTACAAAAAAGGTGAACGCAAACACCCCACCATGCGTGGCATTGGTGAAGGCTTGACGGATCAGGACATGGCTGACGTGGCGGCTTATTACGAAGGCCATGGCGCAACCGAGACCAATGCAACAGGCCCTGCGCCAGACCCGTCAGCCAAGGTGGCCGAGCTGGTCAAAAAAGGCGCTTGCCTGACTTGCCACGGCCCTGGCTTCAGCAAACCCATTGACCCAAGCTACCCTAAAGTCGCCGGCCAACATGCAGACTACCTGTTTGTCGCGCTCAAGTCGTACAAAACCGAAGGCAACGCCATGATGGGCCGCGCCAACGGGGTCATGGGCGGTGTCGCCAAGCAGTTCTCGAACGTTGAGATGAAGGAACTGGCGGGCTACATCAGCAAATTGCCAGGCGATCTCAAAACCGTGCCTGAGGCCCGGTTCCGCTGAGATTGACTCTCAATTTTGAGCCAAGCGGTTTGAAATAGTTGACGTTAATTTTTGAGATAACTAAAAAAGGTTGCATGTAGCAGCCTTTTTTAATGAATGTTCCTGTCAGTTATGAATTGTTAGCTATGTTTAATGTAGTCATTTTGACTAAGCATTAATCATATTTCATGTTCAATTCCGCGTTGCACGGCGCTGAATGCATGAAACGTAATTATTTCCGTCTGGCGCTGCGCCATTGCGCTGGCTGTCCCACACCATCTCACCCAGGCATTCCATGGCGGCGTGGTGTGCGTCATGCAGCGAGTCCAGCCGGGCCGTCAGCAACTCCACCGCTTGCCGTATGCCGCGCGGCTGGTCGATGCTGCATTGCTCGCTGAGGGTCAGGTGCATGGACAGGTGCAAAAACGCGTTGCTGTCCAGCCGGGTGGCTACCGGCGGGGCTGCAGACGCATCACCTGGCTCTGTTGCAATGGCCGCCAGCGCGGCCCCCAGGTCAGCCAGTTCGCCAAAATGCTCCGGGTGCTCGTCAATCCACAGACTGGCGATGGTTTCGATGGCTTCCAGGGGTTGCTGGGCATGGGCTTTGGCGTAGACCGTGCAAAAAAACCGCCGGACATCTGCTTGCGTGGGTTGGTACAACATGGGTTTATTGTCGGCGCCAGAAAGCTTGTCTGGATTGTTTTAAGGGGGACTTCCAGGGTATCGGCCTATCTGCCTATCGGCCAGCGGGGCCGAACCGTGGTGGCGCATCACATGTCGTCTTGGATGGTGTTGCGCAGCACGCCCACCGCATCGACTTCAATGTCGACCACATCGCCCGGTTTCATGAACAGTTGCGGTGTGCGTTTGTTGCCCACGCCACCCGGCGTTCCCGTCACAATCACGTCGCCCGGCAACAGTGGTGTGAAGCAGGAGATATAGGCGATGAGTTTGGGAATGCTGTGGATCATCAAGTCGGTGTTCGAGTTTTGCAGTTCCACACCATTCAGGCGGGTGGACACGTTCAGCCGCTGGCCGGGTTTGATCTCGTCGGCGGTCACCATCCACGGCCCGAAGCCGCCGGTACGGAAGTAATTTTTACCGGCCGTCCACTGCGTGGTGTGGTTTTGCCAGTCGCGGATGCTGCCATCGTTGTAGCAGCTGTAGCCAGCCACGTAGCCCCAGGCATCGGCCTCCTGGATGCGCCGCCCTGGCTGCCCGATGATGACGGCAATTTCACACTCGTAGTCGAGCCGCTGCGACTCGGGCGGACGCAAAATCGCCTGCCGGTGTGCCACCTGGCTGGCTGGCACACGCAAAAAGATGGCCGGCAGCTCGGTCGAGGCCCGACCGGACTCGGCCAGGTGGTCCTTGTAGTTAAGGCCGACGCACAAAATTTTGTCGGGGTTGGGGATGACGGGCAGCAGATCTAGGTCCGCAAATTTCAGGGTAGCCGGGTTTTTGGCCAAAGCGTCGGCGGCAGCGGTCATCAGGTTCTGGGCGATCAGGCTGCGTAAATCAGGGGCCTTGTCGCCCAACAGGGGCTTGAGATCCAGCACGTGCATGTCGTCGCCTCGGCCAGAAATGATGCCGTAAGTGGGATTGCCTTGGTTCAGAAAGCTGATGAGTTTCATGGGATTCTTTCGGGGTAGCACCGTGGAGGGGTGTTGAAGTGGATGAATGCAGTGACCTGGGTGACGTGGCTGACCTGGGTGACGTGATGGAAGCAGGCCAACCCGCGTGGCCTGCCGTTTGCAAGGATTTTAAGACCTTGCGCAGTGTTTCACCCAGGCGATCTAGCCATCACCATCGGGTGCCTCGCGGGCGCGCTAC
>JANYCG010000134.1 GCA_025360385.1 Burkholderiales bacterium
TGCGCAGGCAGATAGCAGCCCAGGGGCCGCGGAACTGCGCTCCATGCGCAAAACGGCGCGAATTTGCAGCATACTGCGGCTATGAAATCGACAATCCAAATCAGCAGAAGTTCGGGCGCCGATAGTGCTTGGTTCGATTTGGAATATCGGGTTTTTTTACAGCCTCGTTAGAGATCGGGGTGGCGATATTCATTTTTGATGGAACCAAGACAAGGTGGCCACTTGCGGTAGAAGTGCGATCGCGTGCACGCGCACGAAGTAATCTCGCCAAGGAATATACCGATCGAGCAAGGCATCTGGAATTGGAGGGCCGCTCGCGATGCGCACAAAGTCGACGCCAACTCCGACTGAGCACGCATCATTTGGAACTGCAATCTTTACTACAGAGGTGCGGCCAGGTTTTCGAGGAATACCAGCGGCTGACAACTTCGCAACTGGCTTTGAAACAAAGCGAATCCAAGGAACAAGTTGGCCTTGGTCCAGCATGATCTCGAGATCGCCAATGCCTTCAAATAGCCTACGGCCATCGTTTGCTGTGAGATGGAACCAGCCGGGTGGATGAAATGTTAGGTGAGGATTGCGAATTGATTTGAGATCGGCAGTCGATTCTGATGGCACCACATAATGAAGCGTTTCGCGATTGAAAGCGCTCCAAACAAAAAGCTGTGCCTTAAAGTCTGGCGCTACATAACTGCGGTCGGATAGACCGACCGACACCGAACCATCTGGTTGGAAGCTAATCCACAGCAGCCGCCGGTCGCTATCTCCAACAGATGCCGTTAGTAGCAGTTCCATGGGAAAGATCTCTAACGTTGGAGTTCAGCAGGCGCCGAAGGCGATCCGATGGAATGACATGTTGAACTTGGCTCAGTCAAGGCCCAATAGCTCCCAATGATTAAGGTATTTGTTCTCTGGGTCTGCAAACTTGCGCATTGGTGTGTCTCGATGCTGCTGACCATTGCGGCCAAGGGTTTTCAGCCAGAGCTGATGATTGTCTCGGGCGTACTTGGCGGCTTCCTCTCGCGGGACAATATAGTACTCGGGCGCAAGAAGATCATTGAGTCGTATAAAGACAAAGAACAAGTTGGTCGCTATATCGCTCCCGTGCTTTTGATTGAGCATCCATTCTTTGCCACTGCCTTGAATGGCCTTGACCTGACTGCCAACACTCTTTGTTGCATCTGTGTTCGACGCAAGTATGTCAATGCCCTTCGTGTTTCGAAGAGTCATTGACGCGATATAGCCGCGACGTGACAACTCGGCAGCGACGAAGTACTCACCAGCGATGCCACATAAGCCAGTAGAAAGACGGGAACGTTGGGCCATGAGAATAGAAGTTCTAACGATAAGCGTTTATCCACCGCGCCACAACTGTATCCGAAGCGCGCGATATCCAACGCGGCGGATAAACCATGTTGGACTGAACCACGTCAACTAAAACGCGGCGGCTGCACCGATTGGGGATTGAAAGCTTGGCTTGCGGACACATGCGCAAATTATGGCTGGGGATTGGCGTTTCGGGTTGCTTTGCGATACCCATTTGAGGCCAGTCTTTGCCGCTTGCAGGCACGCGCCAGCGTTTGCCTGAATGACCAAAGGGCAACGTTTGGCGCAAGGCACCGCGATATCGTGGCCACGTCTGAGCATGGTCTGCAAAGTGCCTGTGCAGGAATGGTCCTTGCCAAGATTCACGGCGGCCCCGGCAAACTGCCAAGCAGGGTGAGCCCGGTGCGGGCAAGACAGGCAACCCCGCCAAACTGGCCACCAGTTTAAGCCTGCCCACCTTGCAACACGGACACAGGCCCACAATGAGGTTTCTCCTTCAAATGCGGGGAACATTCCCCACCACCAAGGTTTCTCCTCAACGACCTTAAACGCAAGTCATGCGCAAACAAAAAAACGGTGGCGGCCTGTGAAGACCAGCCACCGCGTCAGCGGTTTAGTTCACCGCAGCATCGACCGCACGGGCAAACTCGAAACCCAATCCAGGGGAGCGTTGCTCGTACCAAGCCCGCGCCTCCAGAAGCTCCGCAGCAGCTGCTGGCTGGACACCCGCAGCATCAGGACTGGCCCTTGAACAGGTCTGCGCGGACCTGCTCCCACGGGAGGCTGCTGCCAGGGTCTGCGCGGTGCGCAGCGAGCCGACGATGCAGCTCGGCGCCCTGCTCAGCCGACAGATGCACTGACGTCGCCGTTTCTTCTGCGATGCTGTCCCAGATGTCCTCAACCAGCTCGATGCGCTCCGAGACGGGCAGAGAGCGGTAATTCAAGGTAGCCGTGTTCATGCGGAGGGAATACACCAGCGGCTAGTTCAGCCCAACAGCGACAGGATCAGCTCCCAGTGCCCCGCATCCACCGGCATCACAGACAGCCGGTTCCCCCGCTGCAGCAGCAGCAGCCAGCTCCTGGCGCAGGGCGTCTGCGCCCAGCAAGGCGCAGGGCAGCGAGCCTAGGGCGCCGGCCTTGCTGACGGCCACGGCCAGCGCATGGGTTTGCACGCCCGCCATGGGGCATAGACGAGCGGCAGGGCTATGCCCAGCAGTTGTTGCAAAGTTGTCATGGTGCTTACTCCACGCGACGGATCGCCACCGGCTTGAACCCCAAATCTGCCGCCTTGCCTTTGCGGCCACGAGCAGCGCGGGCGTTGTTCAGGCTGCGGATCTCCAGGGTTTCTTCACGCGCTTTGCCGCCACGGCCTAGGCCTGAAATTTTGATGCTGCGGGTGTAGGCGGCTGCGCCGGCCAGGGTGTCTTTGGCTTCCAGGTCAATCAGCATCAGGCCGCGCCCGCCGTTGGCCATGGTTTTGAGCTCGCTGATTTCAAACGTCAGGATGCGTCCGCCGGTGGATGCGCAGGCGACGTGGGTGGCGGGTTTGGTCGCGCTCAAGGCGCTGGCGCCGGTGGTGCCAATCGCCGCCACCGTGTCGATGGTGCCCGCCACCACGGACGGGCGGCAAACCGTTTCACCGTCGTTGCAGGTGACAAAGGCTTTGCCGGCTTTTTGCCGCGAGACCATGTTGTCCACCGTCGCCATAAAGCCGTATCCACCAGAACCGCTGAGCAGCAAAGTCGCACCGGCCGGGCCGGCAAAATAGTAGCTGAGCTGGGTGCCCGTTTCAAGCTCCAGCAAGGTGGTGACGGGCTGGCCGTCGCCGCGTGCGCCGGGCAACAGGGCCACTGCGATGGAGTAGACCCGGCCCTTGTTGCCAAAAGCCAGCAAGGTGTCCACCGTGCGGCATTCAAAGGTGCCGTAAAGGCCGTCGCCCGCCTTGAAGGCGAAGCTGGCGGCCTCGTGCCCGTGGCCAGTACGGGCCCGCACCCAGCCTTTTTCACTGATGACCACGGTGACGGGTTCGTCCACCACCTTGATCTCCAGCACGGCTTTTTTCTCGCTCTGGATCAACGTGCGGCGCGCGTCGGCAAAAACCTTGGCGTCGGTTTCAATTTCTTTGACCATCAGGCGGCGCAAGGCGGCCGGGCTGCCTAGGATGTCATCGAGCTTTTTCTGGTCGTCACGCAGCTCTTTCAACTCCTGCTCGATCTTGATGGCCTCCAGCCGGGCCAGTTGCCGAAGGCGGATGTCCAGAATGTCTTCCGCCTGGCGCTCACTCAAGGCAAAACGCGAAATCAAGGCGGCCTTGGGTTCGTCCGACTGGCGGATGATGGCGATCACCTCGTCGATGTTGAGCAGAACGGTCTGGCGGCCTTCAAGAATATGGATGCGGTCCAGCACCCGGGCCAGCCGGTGTTCGCTACGGCGCTGGACGGTGGTTTGGCGGAACTCAATCCACTCCACCAGCATCTGGCGCAGGGACTTTTGCGTAGGTTTGCCGTCCAGGCCGACCATGGTCAGGTTGATGGGCGAAGAGGTCTCCAGGCTGGTATGGGCCAGCAGCGTGGTGATCAGTTCCTGCTGTTCAATGCGGCTGGTTTTGGGCTCGAACACCAGGCGCACGGCCGCGTCTTTATTGGACTCGTCACGCACCACGTCAAGCACCGACAAAATCACCGCCTTGGACTGGATTTGCTCCTGCGATAAGGTCTTTTTGCCCACTCTGACTTTGGGGTTGGTCAGCTCCTCAATTTCTTCCAGCACTTTTTGCGTGCTGACGCCAGGCGGCAGCTCGGTGACGATGAGTTGCCACTGGCCACGTGCCAGGTCTTCAATTTTCCAGCGGGCGCGCACTTTGAGCGAGCCGCGCCCGCTGCGATAGGCGTCGGCAATGTCGCTGGCGGGGCTGATGATCTGGCCACCACCGGGGTAGTCGGGGCCGGGCAGGATGGCCAGCAAATCGGCCTCTGCCAAGGTGGATGTTTTGATCAGCGCAATGCAGGCGTCGGCCACTTCGCGCAGGTTGTGGCTGGGAATTTCAGTGGCCAGGCCAACCGCAATGCCGCTGGCGCCATTGAGCAAGTTAAACGGCAAACGCGCGGGCAACTGGCGCGGCTCTTCGGTGGAGCCGTCGTAATTGGGCATGAAATCAACCGTGCCTTCGTCGATTTCCCCCATCAGAAGGCTGGTGATTTTTGCCAGGCGCGCCTCGGTGTAACGCATGGCAGCGGCACCGTCGCCGTCGCGGCTGCCAAAGTTGCCTTGGCCATCGACCAGCGGGTAACGCTGGGAAAAATCTTGCGCCATGCGCACCAGCGCGTCGTAGGCCGACTGGTCGCCATGCGGATGGAAGCGGCCCAGCACGTCGCCCACCACACGGGCGCTTTTGACAGGTTTGGCGCCACTGTTGGCATTGCTGCCGCCAAAGCCCAGGCCCATGCGCTGCATGGAATACAAAATGCGCCGCTGCACCGGCTTCTGTCCGTCGCACACGTCGGGAAGGGCGCGGCCTTTGACGACGCTCAGGGCGTATTCAAGGTAGGCGCGTTGCGCGTAAGTGGCCAGGTTCAAGCCGTCGTCGCTGTCGGCAGGGGCGGTGGATTCAGGGGGGAAAAGTTCACTCATCTAAAAATGAAGGCCGAAGAAGTGGGGGTCTATTTGGGGTCAGCCATGCCAGGTGGTGCAGTCAGGCCCAGGGCGCTGCCCGGAACGGCATTGGGGAAGCTGCCCTGCTCACCCAGGCTCAAGGGCGGATACGGCGCCAGCATGTTGCCGCGTTTGGCCGCGCCACCGAGCATTTCCATGCGGATGCGGGTGGGGTAACGGTGCGGTTGCGCGGCCATGACGGCGGCGGGCGGCTTGAGGCCTTCGTAAATCTGCATCACAGTCTTGACATAGTTTTGCGTTTCTTTGTAATTGGGGATGTTGTTGCCGGCCTTGATGACCGCGCCCTCTCCCGCGTTGTAGGAGGCCAGCGCCAGGTCAAGCCGGCCAGGGAACATCTTGATCAAATCGCGCAAATAGCGGCTGCCAGTTTTGACATTGATCTTGGGGTCGGTGAGCTTTTTCTCGATGGCGGTCCGGCGGTCGCTCTCCACGCCGTAGCGCCGCGCGGTATCGGGCATTAACTGCATCAGGCCAATGGCGCCTTTGGGTGAGACAGCACCCGAGTCAAAACCCGACTCGGTGGCAATCAGGGCCTGCAACAGCTCATAGTCAATCTTGTAGGTGTTGGCCGCGTCACGCAGGTGGATTTTGACGACTTTGTAGCTCGGCGACACATCAAAAAATGCCAGCAGCTTGGCCGGCACGGTGGGCACGCTGACAGGCCGGGGCGTCGGTGCATCCAGCGGGATGACGGCTGTTTTGGTGGTGTCGAAACTCTCGCCACCCTTGTAAAAAATCTCGTAACGCTCGTCGAGCCGGTCATTGGCAAAGTGGGCCACCCCGCGTTCATCGACATAACCCCAGACATCGGCGCGGGCGGCAGAGTTCAAAAACAATAGCAAACTAATCAACACCCACAGGGACATACGACCTGAATGCCCCATGAAATCGAATAGCCCTTGAAAAAACACCCCGGTCCGGGCGCGCTCAGACATTCGGCTTTTAGGGATGAAACGCAAGCTGCCCAACATCAAATGTCCACCTCGATGGCGTCCCCGTGCAGCTCCATCAATTCACGCCGGGCGGCAGCTTCACCTTTTCCCATCAATTTGGTGATGAGGGCTTCAGTCTGCGAAAAATCGACAGCACCCAGCGCCACCGGCAACAAACGACGGGTGTCGGGGTTGAGTGTGGTGTCCCACAACTGCTCGGCATTCATCTCGCCCAGGCCTTTGAAGCGGCTGATGGCCCAGGCACCCTCACGCACGCCCTCTTTGCGCAGTTTGTCCAGGATGGCCGTCAGTTCGCCGTCGTCCAGCGCATAGGCTTTGGACGCGGGCTTTTTGCCGCGAGCCGGTGCGTCCACCCGGAACAGTGGAGGCCTGGCGACATAGACGTGACCGGTCTCAATGAGCTTGGGGAAATGACGGAAAAACAAGGTGAGCAGCAGCACCTGGATGTGCGAGCCATCCACATCGGCATCGCTCAAAATGCAGACTTTGCCGTAGCGCAAGCCGCTCAAATCAGGCGTGTCGTTGGGGCCGTGCGGGTCCACACCAATGGCCACAGAAATATCGTGAATCTCGGTGTTGGCAAACAGGCGGTCGCGGTCCACTTCCCAAGTGTTGAGCACCTTGCCGCGCAAGGGCAAAATCGCCTGGCTCTCTTTGTCGCGACCCATTTTGGCGCTGCCGCCGGCCGAATCGCCCTCGACCAAAAACACCTCGTTGTGGGCGATGTCGCGGCTTTCACAATCGGTGAGTTTGCCGGGCAACACCGCCACGCCCGAGCTTTTGCGCTTCTCGACTTTTTGCCCAGCCTTTTGGCGGCTTTGCGCGGCGCGGATCGCCAGTTCGGCCAGCTTTTTGCCGTATTCGACGTGCTGGTTCAGCCACAGCTCCAGCGTGGGCCGTACAAAACTGCTCACCAGGCGCACGGCATCGCGCGAGTTCAGGCGCTCCTTGATCTGTCCCTGAAACTGCGGGTCGAGCACCTTGGCGCTGAGCACATAACTGGCGCGGGCGAACACGTCTTCGGGCAGCAGCTTCACGCCT
>JANYCG010000311.1 GCA_025360385.1 Burkholderiales bacterium
ATCGAGCTCTTTGTGCTGGCTCACAATGACAACCCCAAACCATTCATCTGGACTGCCAGCGCTCGTGACATTCTGGAGAAAGTCATCCGCGCGAAGGCAAAACTCAATACGGTTCAAACAGCGTGAAACACTACACTAGCAGCGTCGACAATCTGGCGCTACAGCGTCGGCAATGAAATGAGCATCAAGAAATAGCCGAGGCGACAGCGCCGCAACCGCAAGCGGGGTCAGCCGGACTTGGCTTCGCTTGGGCGCAGCCATAGGTTGCACGTTGCCGCACAGCCCGCCAGTGCCAAGACAATCACCGCGCCTGAGGGCAGGTCAAACAGGGCAGACATTGCCAAGCCCAGGCCATAACCTGATGTCCCAATGGCGTAGCCCACCCAATGGCGGCGGCGGCCCGCTTGGCTGCGGGTGGCCAGCGCCGGAATGATCAGGCTGGCAAACACCAGGTACACCCCCACCAGCTGGACCGAGGCGGTGATGGCCAATGCAAACAAGGCATAGAAGCCGAAGCGGCCCAGGCGTTTCACCCAGCCCCGCCAAAGCGCCACCAAAATGAGTGCTGAGGCGGCCGCAAGCCACATCAACTGAGCGCCATTGACCCACAGGATTTGCCCGACCAGCAAGTCCTTCAAATGCTCGCCACCATGCGGGTTGCCGGCCAGCAGCAAGATGCCGCCACAGGCTGCCAGGATGAAGACCACGCCAATCAGCGCCTCCTGGTGCTGGGGCGCACGCCGCTCGGTCCAGGTCAGCAGCCAGGCGCCAAGCAGGGCAGCACCCACGGCTGCGGCCTGCACGGCAACGCCATGCTCGGGCAGGCCGACCGCGTCGGCTGCAATCACGCCCAAGCCGGCGATTTGCGCAATTGCCAAATCGATGAAGACAATGCCACGGTCCAACACCTGCTGGCCTAAGGGCACATGGGTTGTCAGCACCAACATGCCTGCAATGAAAGCCGGACCCAGAATGCCCCATTCCAGAGCGTTCCAGTTCATGGTTTTGGCCCAGCCGCAGCGCCAGCCAATAGCCGGGCCACCGTGTCGTCGAACAGGCTGAACAGGTCTTTTGCGCCGTCCGTTGCGCCGATGGTAAATGGAATTTTGACGACAGCAAGCCCCGCGTTTTTGCCGAGCCAATCGGACGGTTTTGAATCTTGGTAGGCAGCGTACAGCGTCATGCGGGCTGATGTGCCCTTCAATGTGGTCAACACCGCCTGCAAATGTGCAGCGCTGGGTTCAACACCCGGTTTGGGTTCCAGCACGGCGACTTCTTTCAGACCCAGCCAATCGTACAGGTAGACAAAGGCCTGGTGCTGGGACACCAGTTGCACGCCTTTCAGCGGCGCGGCTTGCACGCTCCAGCGCAGTATGGCCTGCTGCCAGCGGTTCGAGAAATCGGCCAGGCGTGCCTTGTAGTCGCTGGCGTGTGTGGCATCCAGTTGGGCCAGACGCGCACCCAGCGCGGTGGCCACTTGCGCCAGGTTGCGCGGGTCGGTCTGGATATGCGGGTTGCCGGCCGCATGCACATCACCTTGCGAGCGGTCCAGCAGCCTGGGCACTTCAAGCTTGCGCACAAAATCCGCCGCTGCAAAATTGCCCGGTTGCCCGTTTTGCACGCGGGCATTGCCCGACTGCTGCAGCAACACCGGCAACCAGCCAATTTCAAGTTCTGCGCCCGTGCACACCACCAGGTCGGCGTTACGGGTGCGGGCAATCAGGCTGGGTTTGGCCTGGATTTGGTGCGGGTCTTGCAAGGCATTGGTCGCCACGGCCACCTCGACCAGATTGCCGCCCAGTTCCTGCACCAGCGCACCCCATTCGGGTTCGCAGGCGAACACTTTGAGAGCTGCATTCGCGGGCTGGCCCAGCAGCAGGAATGCGGCGGCAAACGTTGTCAAAAGGGTTTTGAATGTCATCATGAATTGCTCCTTGAATCTTGGTTGGAGGCGTTCAATAGCTGTGTGCGCCGTGGGCACCCAGGCTCATCTGGTAAAGCAAAAAAAGCTGCTTGTTGATCAAGCCCTGGGCTGACAAATCCTGCGCCACTTGCAGGCGCACGCGTGAAAACTCGCTGGGGTTGTAGTCCAGCATCACCGAGTTTTTGCTGGGCTGATAAGCACTGCCGGCCATGGCAGCGGCATTGATGCCGAAATTGGACGTGCCCGCATCGAGGCGCTCGGTGCGCAGGCCAACGCGCCAGCGCGGCATGAACTGGTACACGCCTTGCAGGTACCAGCCAGATTGCTCTGCCGAGAAAAAATCAGTGACATTGGCGCCCGTCGCGTCATAGGTCAAGTTGCCCGTGCGCGTGCTTTGCAGGTACTCGCCTTGCAATTTGAAATTGGTGCGGGTGGCATTGCCGTTGGGTGCCCATTTCCAGACGGCGTCCGCGATCACCACACGGGTGTTGCCGCTGAACAGGTTGCCCACCAGTGCACCGTTGGCATCGATGGCCGCCAGCGCCTGGGTATCGGCCTTTGCTGCCAACACCGACAAGCCCGCCCGCCAGTTATGGCTGGCACCCACGTCGCCGCCGGTGTGCAATGTCAAGGCAGCCATGCCTGCGCCATTGCGGTCGGTGTCGGAGCCTGGAAAGCTACGCCCGCGCCCCAACTCCAGGCCCAGTTCCAGGTAATGGTCGGTGGGTGCCAGCCAGCGCAGTTGCACACCGTCATCGCCGTATTGCGTGCCCAGCATGGCCTGGTAGGCCAGCGGGTTGTCGGCGAAGTCCCAGGTGTGCGCATGTTGCGAATTGAGGTAGCCCACACCCGAGAAGAATCGCCCCGCTTTGAGCGACAGGCCGTTGCCCAGAGCCGTCGTCTGGATGAAGGCTTCTTCGACTGACATCGTGTTGTCCGCGTGCAGCGAGAGGTGGGCTGCGCCGCTGAGCCAGGGGTCGATGCTGGCGGCAAATCCCAGCTCCGATTCAGCCAGGCTGAAGCCGCGGCGGCCAGGGCCTGCGGGGGCGCTGACAGGAAGCTGGAAACCGCTGATGTTGTACCCCGCCGGGTCCAGCATGGTGCCGGTGTAGCCGCCCGAGAGAATCAGCGACATGGCGGGATTGAACAGGTTGGCTCCCGTGGCGTTGGTGTTGGCGCCTGCCGCCACAGTGGCACCAATGGACAGCGATGTGGCCGTTGTCATGGCGCTGGCAGCGGCCACCGCGGGCACGGGCGCTCCAGCGGATGGCGTGGCAGCGGCTTGCTGTTGCGTGGCATTCAGGCGCTGCTCCAACGCTTGCAGCCGGGCCTCGTAAGTGGCGCGCAGGTGTTCAATCTCCTGGCGCAGCAATTGAATTTCAGCAGGCGGATTGGAGGGCGTTTGGGCCAGGGCCACGAGCGGCGTGGCCAGGGCGAGCGCAAGGCCCGCCGAGACAATGGGTTTCATACGTGCAATATCCAGACAATGACAAAGAAACACGTTTGGCAGCAGGCCTAACCTCAAAGTTAGCCAGCGCAACGTGGACGACTTTTCAGTGCTGGAAAATCGGGGGTGCGCGGCTGTTGTAGGCGATTAAGCGCGCTGGCAGCAAGCGCACGCACGGCCGCAAAACCGTGGCCTGGGTCAGTCCAAAGGCCAGCAGCAAGGCCGCTGCCGCCACCAGCGGCGCGCCGCCTACGAGGGCCTGGGCGCCCAGGCATACATCACAATGGCCCTGCCCTATGGCTTGGTGGCCATCCCGTGGCTCAGTCTGGCTGGACGCGCCGTGGGAAACCAAATGCGAGAGCGCGGCCAGCTGCGCAACTGGCAGCAACAAAACAAGCCACAGCAACCACGCCAGATGGCGCTGAGCAAAGGTTTGAAAGTGGCGCGTGCGCATGGGGGCCGATATTACTGCAAAACCCATTGGCAAATGGTTTTCGAAGGGTTTGCGGGCCGCCGTGCCTATACTGTGAACCATCCATTTCCAACTCGAAAACACAATGACAACAGGCGGCAAAGTGGTGAGGATTGGCGGCGCCAGCGGCTTTTGGGGCGACAGCAGCGTGGGCGCGCCGCAACTGGTGGCCAGCGGGCAAATCGACTACCTGGTGTTTGACTACCTGGCCGAACTGACCATGTCGATTCTGGCCGGCGCGCGCCTGAAGAAACCCGAGCTGGGTTACGCCACGGATTTTGTCTCGGTAGCGATGAAGGCCGTCCTCAGGGACGTCGTGGCCAAGGGAATCCGTGTCGTCAGCAATGCCGGCGGTGTGAATCCGCAAGCTTGTGCGGCGGCACTGGCGGCAGTGGCGGCCGAGCAAGGTGTCGCGCTCAAAATCGCGGTGGTCACAGGTGATGACCTCATGCCTTTGCTGCCTGCTTTGCGCGAGGCCGATCGTTCAGGCCAAACACCCGTCCGCGAGTTGCAAAGCGGCGCTGCCTTGCCAACCCGAGTGCTCACCGCCAACGCCTACCTGGGCGCCTTGCCAATCAAGGCGGCGCTCGATGCTGGGGCGCAAGTCGTCATCACCGGGCGCTGTGTGGATTCAGCCGTGACGCTGGGGGTGCTGATGCATGAGTTCGGCTGGGCCGCGTCTGACCTGGACCGGTTGGCCGGGGGCAGCCTGGCAGGCCACATCATCGAATGCGGCGCACAGGCAACGGGTGGTCTGTTCACCGACTGGGCCAGCGTGCCCGACTGGGCGCACATTGGTTACCCCATCGTCGAGTGCCATGCCGACGGCAGCTTTGTCAGCACCAAGCCGGCGGGCACGGGTGGGCTAGTCATACCGGCCGTGATTGCCGAGCAGATGTTGTACGAGATTGGCGATCCGGCCTGCTACATCTTGCCAGACGTGGTGTGTGACTTCACCCAGGTGACCCTGGCCCAAGTGGGCGAACACCGGGTGCGGGTGTCTGGCGCGCGTGGCAAGGCGCCCACGCCCACCTACAAGGTCTGCGCCACCTACATGGACGGCTTCAAACTGTCGGCCCAGCTCACCATCATCGGGCTCGATGCTGGCGCCAAGGCGCAGCGCACTGGCGAGGCGATTCTTGAACGCACTTCGGAGCTGATTCAACAGGCCGGTTGGGGGCCTTACTCCCGAACCCGCATCGAGGTGCTGGGTAATGAATCCTGTTTTGGCCCGCATGCGCAGGCGCTTGCACCCCGCGAGGTCATCATGCGCCTGACCGCCATGCACCCGCGCAAAGAGGCGCTGGACTTGCTTGCGCGTGAGGTGGCACCGGCGGGCACCTCCTGGTCGCCGGGGACAACAGGCTCGGGTGGTGGGCGCTCGTCCGCCGCGCCGTCGATCCAGCAGTTTGGCTTTTTGCTGGAC
Organism: Burkholderiales bacterium; assembly: GCA_025360385.1. GTDB lineage: Bacteria > Pseudomonadota > Gammaproteobacteria > Burkholderiales > Burkholderiaceae_C > JANYCG01. The sequence goes on from JANYCG010000311.1 coordinate 5,270, forward strand.
AAGGCCCGAGTCAGCCCCCAAGTGGCGCTGGACGGCCTTCAAATTGCCTTTGAGAGTGAAAAAGTGCCGCATATCCCCATCAGCGCTGTGTATGTAGCTATTGATAATGAAGCAGACGACAATTTCAATACGGCGGAAAAAAGTCAAACTTCGCCCGCATCGGAGGCCTTGATCCAAGTCCCGTTGATCAAAATTGCGCACGCCCGCAGCGGCGACAAGGGCGATACGTCCAACATCGGCGTCATCGCCCGCAGCCCGGCGTTTCTGCCGACGCTGCGCAGCCAGCTCAGCGCGTCTGCAGTGGCCGGCTACCTGGCCCACTTCGTCAAAGGCCAAGTGATTCGGTATGAGGTGCCAGGCATCAACGCCTTCAATTTTGTGTGCACCCAGGCGCTGGACGGCGGTGGCATGGCATCCCTGCGCAACGACCCGTTGGGCAAAGGCATGGGGCAGATTTTGCTGTCAATGCCGATCCTGATCAGTGCAAAACTGCTGGCCTGACATCCCGCAGGCGACATGCTGTGGCTGTGATTTGCGTCAAAATTCAGACCCTCAAACACAGGAGATTCAATGGCTTATTCATCCGTATTTGCCAAGGGGCTGTTCGCAGGCAAGGTGATGGTCGTCACTGGCGGCGGCTCGGGCATTGGCCGTTGCACTGCGCATGAACTCAGCGCACTGGGTGCGCAGGTGGTGCTGGTGGGGCGCAAGGTCGAAAAACTTCAAGCCGTGCAACGCGAGATTGAAGAAGACGGCGGCAAGGCAGACTTCCACAGCTGCGACATCCGCAACGAGGAGTCTGTCAAGCACATGGTGGTGGCCATCGTGGCGCAACACGGCAAGATCGACGGCCTGGTCAACAACGCCGGTGGCCAGTACGTCACGCCGCTGGAGGCCATCAGCCTCAAAGGCTGGGAGGCGGTGGTCAACACCAATTTGACGGGCGGCTTTTTGATGGCGCGCGAATGTTACTTGCAGTCCATGCGGGCGCACGGTGGCGCCATCGTCAACATCGTGGCCGACATCTGGGGCTCGATGCCCGGCATGGGCCACAGCGGCGCGGCGCGGGCCGGCATGGTCAGCCTGACCGAAACGGCTGCCGTTGAGTGGGCCCACAGTGGCGTACGTGTCAACGCCGTGGCACCGGGCTACATCGCTTCAAGTGGCATGGACCATTACCCACCTGAAGTCGGCGCGACGCTGATCGCCAAGCGCAAACTGGTGCCACTGGGGCGTTTTGGCACCGAGGCTGAAACCGCGGCAGGCATAGTGTTTTTGCTCAGCCCCGGCGCGTCGTTCATTTCAGGCACGACGATGCGCATCGACGGCGCACGGCCGCAATCGCGCCTGGGCTGGCCTATGACGACCGCCGATGAAGCCTCTCAACAACGTGAAGCGGTCAAGGCGTTTGATGGCTTCCACCGGGCGGTCGTGCCCAAGGTTTTTCAATAACTGCAAACCCACCCACCATGAACTACACCCACGAACACCTCGAAATCCAGAAAACCCTCAAGCGTTTCATCGACGAAAAAATCAACCCCCACGTCGAGCAGTGGGAAGACGATGAGATCTTCCCAGCCCACGAAGTCTTCAAGGGCCTGGGTGACCTGGGCCTCTTGGGCCTGACCAAACCGGCGGAATACGGCGGCATGGGACTGGACTATTCCTACAGTGTGGCGATGGCCGAAGCGCTGGGCAACACGCATTGCGGCGGTGTG
>JANYCG010000325.1 GCA_025360385.1 Burkholderiales bacterium
GGCGGCATTATCAAACACGCCCGCGCCCTGAACGCGATCACCAACCCAGGCACCAACAGCTACAAGCGCCTGGTGCCTGGTTACGAAGCACCGGTCAAACTGGCCTATTCGGCTAAAAACCGTTCTGCGTCAATTCGCATCCCGTTCGTGGCCAATCCGCGTGGCCGCCGCATCGAGGCGCGTTTCCCAGATCCGCTGGCCAACCCTTACCTGTGTTTCTCCGCCTTGTTGATGGCAGGCCTGGACGGCATTGAAAACAAAATTCACCCCGGTGAAGCCGCGACCAAGGATCTGTACCATTTGCCGCCCGAAGAGGACGCATTGATCCCGACGGTTTGCCACAGTCTGGACCAGGCACTGGACTGCCTCAACGCCGATCGCGCCTTCCTGACCAAAGGCGGCGTGTTCACCGACAGCATGTTGGACGCCTACATTGAACTGAAAATGGGTGAAGTGACGCGTTTGCGCCAGGCCACGCACCCCATCGAATTCGACATGTACTACTCGCTGTAATTTGAATCTTCCAGGCGCAAGTCTGGGAAATTCAGGTTTTTGAGACAAAAGAACGGCTTTGGGCCGTTCTTTTGTTTTGTACAGTGCCATTGAATTTTGCTTTTTAACTGATTTGGCGCATACTGACCAACCGTCCCTGCATTTTTGATGCTTGGAGATTGCATGAAACTTACCCATCGCCTCTCGTTGCCCTTAGCCATTCATCCGATGGGCCTGCGCCTGCGCCAGCCCGTTGGACTTGCCGCCTGTGTTTTGTTGGCCGCCGCAGGCTGGGTCGCGCAAGCCCAGGCGCAAGCGCAAAAACCCACCTACAAGTGTGACCACAATCATTACACCGATTCATTGAGCGACCCCAAAGCGCAAGGCTGCAAACTCATGGAGGGCGGCAACGTCACCGTGATTCAGGGCTTGCGGCCCAATCCGGCCAGTCAACCCCCCGTCAAAATGGCGGCCGCGCCACAATCCGGGTCACAGGCTGGGCCTGCAGGCCAACGGGTGGATGCGGGTGAACAGCGTGCGCGTGACTCAGACTCCAAGCAGATTCTGGAGTCGGAGCTGCGAAAAGCTGAAATCAGGCTGACTGAATTGACGTCTGAATACAGCAATGGTGAGCCCGAGAAACGCGGTGACGAAGGCCGAAATTATCAAAAATACCAGGATCGCGTGGCCGAGCTGAAAGCTGCCATGAACCGGGTTGAATCTGACATCGCCGGCATACGCCGGGAGTTAGGCCGTAACGGAGCGTCGGCAGCCTCTAAATAGAAGGCAAAATAGGGGGCTTGAACACGCTCTATTCCAGGCCCACTGCCTCCTTAAATCCCGCGTTGCCCGCTAAACCGGCGGCGTCCGAAGGTCGACTTCATGCCTTCGATTCCTTGGCGACGCTGGTTGCGGTGCTGGGCAGCGAGGGCACCGTCATTTTTGCCAACTCCGCCCTAGAAGACGCCTTGGGCACGTCACGCCGGGCGATAGAAGGCACCCATTTTCCCGACAGCTTTACCGAGCCTCAACTGCTGGTGGCCGCGCTGGGTGGCGCTGGTGACAATGCGTTTGCCGCACTACGGTATGACGCCTGGCTCAAACGGCTTAAGCATGATCCCATTTTGGTGCATGTGATCGTGACGCAAACTGAAAATCCCGATGAGATTGTGGTCGAGATGTTGCCCTTGGAGCAGCAGGCACGGCAAGACCGCGAAGAACGCCTGGCAGACCAGGCGCAGGCCAACAAGGAGTTGATCCGCAATTTGGCCCACGAGATCAAAAATCCGCTCGGCGGCATTCGTGGTGCCGCCCAACTTCTGGAAATGGACATCCAGTCAGCAGGCTTGATCGAGTACACCCAGGTCATTATTCGCGAGGCAGACCGCCTGCAAGCGCTGGTGGACCGTCTGCTGGCCCCGCACCGGCGCCCCCACCTCGTTGGCGACGTGAATATTCATGAGGTGTGCGAGCGCGTGCGCTCATTGATTCTGGCGGAGTTCCCCAAGGGTTTGAGGGTGGTGCGTGATTACGACACGTCCATCCCGGAGTTTCGTGGCGACCATGAGCAATTGATTCAAACCGTGTTGAACATCGCCCACAACGCCTGCCAGGCGCTGGCCGGGCAAATGACGCAGGGTGATGCCTGTGTGACCTTCAGAACCCGTGTGGCACGCCAAATTACTTTTGGCAAACAGCGCTACAGATTGGCATTGGAATTGCATGTCATCGATAACGGGCCTGGCGTGCCAGATTCGATCAAGGAGCGCATCTTTTATCCCCTGGTATCGGGACGCGAAGGTGGTTCTGGCCTGGGGCTGACATTGGCACAGACGTTTGTGCAACAGCACCATGGCTCGATCGAGTGTGACAGTGGGCCCGGAAGGACTGATTTTCAGATTTTGATACCGCTGCCTTGACCGCTTAATATCGGATTGGGGTGGTTTGACCGGAAGCAAAAAAACATGAAGCCGATCTGGATAGTGGATGATGACCAGTCGATTCGCTTCGTTTTGGAAAAAGCGTTGTTGCGTGAGAACCTGCCCACTCGCAGCTTCACCAACCCGAAAGACGTGATTGCCGCGCTGAATGAAACCAATGACGACACAGCGCCGCAGATTTTGGTGAGCGACATTCGCATGCCCGGGGGTTCGGGCCTGGACTTGCTGGAAAAAGTCAAGGCCAAACACCCCGGCCTGCCGGTCATCATCATGACGGCGTATTCGGATCTTGACAGCGCCGTTTCAGCCTTTCAGGGCGGCGCATTTGAATACCTGCCCAAGCCATTTGACCTGCCCAAGGCGGTTGAGCTCATCCGCCGCGCGGTGGAGGAAAGTCAGCGCGAAGAAGTGGCCGAAGAGCGCCAGGCTGCGTCGCCCGAAATGCTGGGCCAGGCGCCAGCCATGCAAGACGTGTTTCGGGCCATTGGCCGCTTGAGCCAGAGCAATGTCACGGTCATGATCACCGGGGAGTCCGGCTCGGGCAAGGAGCTTGTCGCCCGCGCCTTACACAAACACTCCCAACGGGGCGAAGCCGGCTCCAATGGTCCATTTGTTGCTATTAATACCGCAGCAATTCCGAAAGATTTGCTGGAGAGCGAGCTGTTCGGTCATGAACGCGGCGCATTCACCGGGGCACAGACCATGCGCCGGGGCCGCTTTGAGCAGGCCGATGGCGGCACCCTGTTTCTCGACGAGATTGGCGATATGCCCTACGACCTGCAAACGCGGCTGTTGCGGGTGTTGTCAGACGGCCATTTTTATCGGGTGGGCGGACATTCGGCTGTCAAAACCAACGTCCGGGTGATTGCCGCGACACACCAAAATCTGGAGCAACGGGTGAAGGAGGGTGAGTTCCGTGAAGACCTGTTCCACCGCCTGAATGTGATTCGCCTGCGCCTGCCGGCGCTGCGCGAACGCAAGGAAGACATCGCCATGTTGACGCGCCATTTCTTGCAGCAAAGCGCCAAGCAGTTGGGCATTGAACCCAAACGCATTTCTGACGGCGCGCTGGTCAAGCTTGCCAACTTTGCCTTTCCCGGCAACGTGCGGCAGCTTGAAAACATTTGCCATTGGCTCACCGTGATGGCGCCGGCGCAGGTGATTGAACCCAAAGACCTGCCGCCCGAAGTGTTGGAGGCCGACGGTTTGAGCGCTGCCGCGTCGGTTGCCCCCGCGCAAACGCCGCTGGCCTATGCATGGCCCGTGGGTGAGCCTGCCCTGCACACCTCGCTGGCTGACGCCGCACGGCCCTCGGCTTTGCCGCTGGCCCTGGCTTCATCCAGCGACAGCCAGAGCCTGATGGCGACTCGGTCGGCCTCTTTGGGTGCCGGTGGCGGCCTGCCAGCTGTGTTTCTGGCACCCGGCCAAATCACGCCACCTGAGGCCGCGTCCTTACCAGCGGCGTCACCCTCAGGGCTTAACGGGGCGGTCGGTGCCCATGCCGGTAAGGACGAAGCGCCCTGGGAGCAAGGTCTTGAGGCTGAAGCCTTGACCCTTTTGGCCAATGGCCGGCATGACGTGTGGGATTCGCTGACCCGGCGCTTTGAAGCCAAACTGATTTTGGCCGCCCTGGCCAATACCAAGGGCCGACGCATCGAGGCGGCTGTCAAACTGGGCATCGGCCGCAACACGATTACCCGAAAAATATCGGAGTTGGGGCTTGACGACTGACGTTGGAAGGGAAACTGGGCTTATGTTCCCGTCAATGCTGAATAGTTTGCTATAGAAAATATATCTTTCTAAGCAGAACTTTGCCAAATTATGGTGATCGGCTGGCGCAAATGGAGCGGCATCAGCTGATCGTGAGAACCACTGGCGCGTGGTCGCTGGGGCGCTCATTTTTGCGCGGCAATTTGTCGATCACACAGGCCAGAGCGTGGCACTTCAGGCTGCTGCTGACCAGAATGTGGTCAATGCGCAGGCCCTTGTTGCGTTTGAAGCCGAAGTCCCGGTAATCCCACCAGGAGTAACTTTTCGGCGGCTGCGGGAACAGGCGCAGGGCGTCGTGCAAGCCCAGAGTGACCAGCGCCCGCAGGTGGTAACGCTCTTCGTCAGTGCAGTGGATGGCACCCTCCAGCCCCACCGGGTCCCACACGTCAGCATCGTCGAAGGTGATGTTGTAGTCGCCCATGATGACGAGATTCGGGTGGCGGCTCAATTCGTCGCGCACCCAGACGCGAAGGCCCTTGAGCCAGTTCATCTTGTATTCGAACTTGTCGCTGCCCGGCTCCTGGCCATTTGGAAAATAGCCGCCGATCACACGAATCTGGCCGTGCGCAGAAGCGATCGTGCCGCTGATCACGCGGGACATGTCGTCATCAAACCCCGGGATGTTTTTAACCACATCCGCGACCGGCACAGCCGCATCCAGGCGAGTGAGCAAGGCGACGCCGTTGTAGGTTTTTTGCCCGAAACACTGCGCCGTGTAACCGATTTGGGCGAACGCCCCATGCGGAAACTTGTCGTCCGTCAACTTCAGCTCTTGCAAGGCCAGCACGTCCACCGGATTGGCCGAGAGCCAGTCCAGCACCTGTGGCAGCCGCACCGTCAGGGAGTTGACGTTCCAGGTGGCAAATTTCATGTCATGCTCATTGCCATGGCTGGGCAGTTCGCTCAAACATGCAGGGACGCCAGCACGCCCACCACGGCACCAATGCCACCCATGGCAAACATCGCGTATTCAACCCATTTCTTTTTGGTCAGCAGCGCAATGGCGGCCAGCGCGATGGCGATTTGCAGCACGGTCGTGGCCTGCGCCCAGCGGTGGTGCTGGTGCATTTGCTCATCGCTTTGCTTGTCCCAACTGGTGGCATCGCCTTCAAGCTTTTCGGCCCCCGTCTTGATCTCGTTTTTTTCTTTTTCGTAGCGGTCAATCTTGGCCTGGTACTTGGTTTTGTCCGCCTCGACCGTGGTCAGGTCACGCGAGACTTCGGCCAGCGACTGCTTGGTGCTTTTACTCTGGAAATAATTCCACTGGTTGGAGGCTTCTGTTTTTTTGATGGCCGCGTTGTTTTTGTACAGGCCGGCGTTGGCCTGCGTGGCGCCGCCCATGTACGAGAAGATCGCGCCCACGGTGGCAATGATGGCTGTGAACATGGCAATCTGGTTGATCATGCTGCCACTGCCGTGGTCGCTGTGCCCGCCCTGCGTGGCGTGCTCGATTTCGTGGTCGTGTGGGCCGTGAACGTGAAAACCGTGGTCGGACATGTCAAACTCCTGCTGTGTTGCCGGTTGTGCGGCGGTAAGTTGCGATTGAAAATTCCAAACCGGTGGAAGATCGTTGGCTATCACCCACCGTTTTCGTCCACCGTTCCCCGAATTGTGGGGCATAGGCGTCGCCTTCAAAATCGGCATCGATTTCGGTGACGACAGCAGTTTCGGCCATTGGCAATGCCAGGGCATAAATTTCAGCGCCACCGATGAACCACACATCTGACCATGCTGGGTTTGTTCCGGCGCAGGAGTCTCCATCGGGCGAGCAAAGGTCAATCGCCTGCGCCACAGAATTGGCGCGAACGGCGCCGTCTGCCTGCCAGTCTGGCTGGCGCGTGACGACAATGTTCAAGCGACCCGGCAATGGCCTGAATTTGGGCGGAATCGAATCCCATGTCTTGCGCCCCATGATGACCGGGCAACCCATGGTTGTGCGCTTAAAATGCGCCAGGTCTTCGGGCAAATGCCAGGGCAGGGCACCCTGACTGCCAATCACCTGATTGCGGGCCCGGGCAAAGATGAGGTGGAGCTTCATACTGTCGTGCGCATCAAACCGCCACAGGCGCCTTGATTGCGGGGTAGCACTGGTAGTCCAGGATATCAAAATCTTCAAACGCGTAGTCAAAAATTGACGCGGGTTGGCGTTTGATGTGGAGCGTTGGGTAGGGCAGCGGGGCGCGGGCCAGTTGCAGTTCTACCTGCTCATGGTGGTTGCGGTAGATGTGGCAGTCGCCGCCAGTCCAGATGAAGTCACCCACGTCCAGGCCACACTGCTGCGCCAGCATGTGGGTCAGCAGGGCGTAGCTGGCAATGTTGAAGGGTACACCCAGAAAAATGTCGGCGCTGCGCTGGTAGAGCTGGCAACTGAGCCTGGCTTTCTCGCCGGGCACGGATGAAGGGGCCACGTAAAACTGGAAAAACGCGTGGCAGGGCATCAGCGCCATTTTGTTCAGGTCCGCCACGTTCCAGGCGCTGACGATGATGCGGCGCGAATCCGGGTTGGTTTTGAGGGCTTTGACAACTTCGGCAATCTGGTCGATGTGCCCGCCGTCGGGGGCGGGCCAGCTGCGCCATTGCACGCCGTAGACCGGCCCCAAATCCCCGTCGGGTTTGGCCCATTCGTCCCAGATCGTGACGCCCCGTTCTTTGAGCCAGTTGTTGTTGGCCGAGCCTGTCAAAAACCAGAGCAACTCCTGGATGATGGCGCGCACAAACACTTTTTTGGTGGTGACCAGCGGGAAGCCTTCGTTCAGGTCAAAGCGCATCTGGTAGCCGAACACGCTGCGTGTGCCGGTGCCGGTGCGGTCGGTTTTGGCCGCACCCGTGGTGTAGACGTGGCGCATGAAGTCTTCATACTGGGAGCGGACGGGTTTTTGATCAAGTGGCATGGCGCTTTGAATGTCTGCGGGCTGCAAGCCCTGGAAGGGTTAAAGTATGCCGCCACCCTGAAATTATTCGCTTTGACCGCTGCACGCTGCCTGTACAAAGTGGTGCCGCTGCAGGTTGAATCAAGTCGGCCCCCGCGCCTGTTTGAGCTTCTCCAGCTCTGCATCTTCCAGTTCGCGTTTTTTCTTTTTCTGGGCTTCCTGCTCGGCCGCACGCAGCGTTTCAAGTTCTTCTGGGCTGGGGTCTTTGTCGAAAGACAAGGTGGGCCCGCTGACGGCGGACTCGGGTTCGCCGCGTTTACTTTTAAGCTTCATGTTCAAGCGCAGCTCGTTGGCCGAGTCCGCATTGCGCAGCGCTTCTTCCCAGGAAATATGACCGTCGTTGTAGAGCTCAAACAGCGCCCAGTCGAAGGTGCGCATGCCCAGCTCGCGCGACTTTTCCATCAGCGCCTTGATGTCGCCAAAGGCACCCTTGAAAATGCGTTCGGCGATGGTGGGCGTGTTGAGCAAAATCTCGATCGCGGCCTTGCGGCCCTTGCCGTCTTCGGTGCGCACCAGGCGCTGCGAGATGATGCCGCGCAAGTTGGCCGACAGGTCCATCAGCAACTGGTTGCGCCGCTCCTCCGGGAAGAAGTTGATGATGCGGTCAATCGCCTGGTTGGCGCTGTTGGCGTGCAGCGTGCCCAGGCACAAATGCCCGGTTTCAGCAAAGGCAATGGCATGTTCCATGGTCTCGGGGTCGCGGATTTCACCGATCAAAATCACGTCGGGTGCCTGGCGCAAGGTGTTTTTGAGGGCGTGGTGCCAACTGTGGGTGTCTACTCCGACTTCACGGTGGCTGATGAGCGATTTTTTGGACGCGTGTACGTATTCCACCGGGTCTTCGACAGTGATGATGTGGCCGGCCGATGTGGCGTTGCGGTGGTCAATCAGCGCCGCCAGCGTGGTTGATTTGCCCGACCCCGTGCCGCCCACCACCAGCACCAGGCCGCGTTTGTTCATGATGACTTCTTTGAGGATGGGCGGCAGGCCCATTTTCTCAAAGTTGGGAATTTCACTGGCAATGGTGCGGATGACCATGCCCACGCACTGTTGCTGCACGTAGGCGTTGACCCGAAAGCGGCCGACGCCTTGCAGCATCATGGCAAAGTTGCATTCCAGGTCTTTGGCAAACTCCTCGCGCTGGCGTTCGTTCATCAGCGAATGGGCCAGCACTTTGGTGACATCGCCCGTCAATTTTTGGGCTGTCATTGGCTGCATCGCGCCGTTGGCTTTCATGCTGGGCGGAAAGTCATTGGCAATGAACAGGTCAGAGCCGCCTTGCTGGCTCATGGCAGTGAGCAGTTTGTGCATGTAGCCGCGGGCTTGTTCTTCGTTCAGGGTGGACATGGCAAAGTTATTTCAAGGAGGAAGCGGATGCGGAATTATCGCGCTTGGCTGCTTGATTCAGAGGTACATCAACCCTGAATCAAGCCCAGCGCAAACGGAATGCTGGCCAGCCCCAAAAGGGTGGACAAAGTCACCAGCGCCGCGACTTGCGCACCGTCATAACCCATGCGCGCAGCCAGCACATAGGCGTTGGGCGAGGTCGGCATACCGGCGAACAGCATCAGGGTGGTCGTCTGCAAGGGCGTCAGCGCCAACAGCCGGGCCAAACCGAAGGCGATCAGGGGCAGCGCCAAGTGCCGGATCGACAACAGCGACAGGCCCATCGCCCGCCCTTTGGCCAATGCCTTGATTTGCAAGCCGGCCCCGGCGGCCAGTAGCCCTAGCGCCAATGACGAGGCGCTGATGCGCGCCACCGCAGGCTCAATCCAGCCTGGGATCGACAGGCCCAGCACGTTGGCCGCCAGCGCCAAGGCCGTCGCAATGATGAAGGGGTTGCGCAGCAGCTCCCCCGCGAACCCGCGCCCGCTGGCGCGCGCCATGGGCCACACCGCCGCCACGTTGTACAGGGGGATGCACACGCCCGCAAGCAATGCCATCAGCGCCAGTCCGGACGGCCCGGCCAGGCGCTCGGCCAGCGCCAGCGCCACAAAGGTGTTGAAGCGGAAGGCAATTTGGGCGCTGCCCGCGTGGCCACGCAGATCCATGTGCCGTTTGAGCCCCGGCCACCAAGGCAGTGAATAGGCCAGCGCGATGCCCGTCAGGCTCATGGCCCAGGCCGCAAAGATGAGGTTCGAAGCGTCCCCCAGGTTCAAAGGCGACTTCACAATCGCATGGAACAGCGTGATCGGGAATAGAAAATAGTAAACCAGCGTCTCGACCTTTTCCCACACCGGGCGGTTCAGCAGGGTGAAACGGCAGACCAGGTAGCCACACAAAATCAGCGAAAAATCGGGCAAGAGCAAATAGGCGTAGTTCACCCTGCGAGAATAGCACCCGACCACTCCGTCATCCGTGAAGGTTCTTGTGCCGCGTCGCCGTATTGAAGTACTGCCGTATTTAAAGTATTGTCTTCGTCCGCCCGCCTGCTTCACGAATGATGGGGTGATCAGATCGATTTGTATTTTTGGAGACTCACCATGTTTCGCCGCACATTGTTTACCGCCAGCTTTCTTGCCGCCTTGCTGCCTGCCAGCCAGGCCCTGGCCCAGGCTTACCCCAGCAAGATCATCAAACTGCAGGTGCCCTTTGCACCGGGCGGCACGACCGACATCGTGGCCCGTACCATCGCCGACGCCTTGGGCAAAGCCTTGGGCCAGAGTGTGATCGTTGAAAACAAGGCTGGCGGCGGCGGCGTGATTGGCGCCACCGAAACCGCGCGGGCCGTGCCCGACGGGTATTCGCTGGGCATGGCCACGGTGTCCACCACCGCTGCAAACCCGGCCATCAACCCCAAAACGCCCTACAACCCCTTGACCGACTTCACCCCCATCATCAACATAGCAGCCACGCCCAACGTGATTGCGGTGCACCCCAGCTTTCCGGCCAAAGACTACAAAGGGTTTATCGCTGAGCTGAAAAAATCGCCCGGCAAATATTCGTATTCTTCGTCCGGCACAGGTGGCATTGGTCACTTGCAGACCGAGCTGTTCAAAAATCTGGCGGGCGTTTTCATCACCCACATTCCGTATCGCGGCGCTGGCCCGGCCCTGAACGACACCGTGGCGGGCCAGGTGCCGATGACCTTTGACAACATGCCTTCAGCGCTGCCCTTCATCCAGACTGGCAAGCTGGTTCCCATCGTGGTGGCGGCGCCGCAGCGGCTGGCCCAGTTGCCCAATGTGCCGACCTTTAAAGAGGTTGGGCTGGAGCCGGTCAACCGCATGGCGTATTACGGCATATACGGCCCCAAAGGCCTGCCCAAAGACGTGGTGGACAAAATCAACGCGGGGGTGCGCAAGGCCCTGGAAGACCCGGCCGTCAAGAAACGCATCGAAGACACCGGCTCCATCATCATCGGCAACACGCCCGAGCAGTTTGCGGCCCAGATCAAAGCTGAGTTTGAGGTCTACAAAAAAGTGGTGGAAACCGCCAAGCTCAAATTGGATTGATGGCCACGCGGGCCTCCTACGCGCCGCCTGTTGAAGGGACGGGCGACGATTCCATTGACGAATTTTTGGACGCTTTGTGGTTGGAAGACGGCTTGTCCAAAAACACGCTGACGGCTTACCGCCGCGACTTGCTCCTTTTTTCGCAGTGGCTTATGCAGCAGGGACAGGGTCTTTCGGGTAAAACGCTCGCGGGTGTGGTCGAATCCGACATCAACGCCTACTTCGCTGCCCGCCACACCGACACCAAGGCCAGCACTGCCAACCGCCGCCTGACCGTCTTCAAACGTTACTTCCGCTGGGCCCTGCGTGAAGGCAGCTTGCAGGCCGACCCGACGCTCAAACTGCAAGCCGCCAAGCAGGCCTTGCGTGTCCCCAAAACCATGACTGAAGCGCAGGTTGAAGCGCTGCTGGCTGCGCCTGATGCTGACACGCCCCTGGGCCTGCGTGATCGCAGCATGATCGAGCTGATGTACGCCAGCGGCCTGCGCGTGAGCGAATTGGTCACGTTGAAAGTCTTGAACGTCTCGCTGTCTGAAAACGTGCTGCGCGTGTTCGGCAAAGGCGGCAAAGAACGTCTGGTGCCCTTTGGTGAAGTGGCGGCCGACTGGCTGCAGCGCTACGTGGAAGGCACCCGCCCGGGCCTGCTGGGCGGCAAGTTGTCTGATGTACTGTTTGTCACCCAGGGGGGCAGCAAACCCGGCACTGGCATGAGCCGTGTCATGTTCTGGATGATCGTTAAAAAATATGCGCTGATGGCGGGCATCACCATCCAACTGTCGCCCCACACCTTGCGTCATGCTTTTGCGACGCACCTGCTCAACCACGGCGCTGATTTGCGTGCCGTGCAAATGCTGCTGGGACACGCCGACATTTCAACCACCACCATCTATACCCATGTCGCGCGGGAACGCCTGAAGGCGATCCACGCGCAACACCATCCGCGCGCTTAGCCTGTGTCATCGCTCGCTGTGAGCTTGCCGACGGGTCACCGGGCAATGGTCAACGCCTCGATTTCGTCCGCAGTAAACCCTGCCCGCTGTCGCGCCTCGGTATTGAACGGTCCGCGCATTTTGGGTGCTTTGTAACGCTCGGTCAGCGCCGAATAATGCGCCACCGGGTCCAACCCGTCACGGGTACACAGCCAGCGGTACCAATGGTTGCCAATGGCGACATGGCCCACTTCGTCGCGCAGGATGATGTCCAAAATCGCCACCGCCGCCAGCGCATCGGGCGTGCCGACCTGGCGCAGCTTGGCCTGGATCAGCGGCGTCGCGTCCAGGCCCCGCGCCTCCAGCGTGCGGGGCACCAGCGCCATACGGGCTACCGCGTCGTGGGCGGTCTTGTCACACATCTCCCACAAGCCGTCATGCGCGGCAAAATCGCCGTAGTCCCAGCGCGGTGGGCCGTTGGGCTGGGCACCCATGCCGCGCAGATGCCCGCGCAGCAGCGAAAAATGATAGGCCTCTTCTTTGGCCACCAACATCCAGTCGCGGTAGTAGGCGGCGGGCATGGCATCAAAACGCCACACCGCGTCCAGCGCCAGGTTGATGGCGTTGAACTCGATGTGGCAGATTGAATGGATCAAGGCGGCCCGCCCCTCCAGCGTGGCTGGCGAGCGCCGTGGCACTTTGGCCGGGTGGGTCAATTCTGGTTTGTTGGGCCGGCCGGGATACACGGTTGCAGCACTGTGTTTCAAATTGTCTGCTATTGAAAATATATCAAGCTTTTCATATACCACGGGAACTTTGGTCACTTTTGTGTCTGGAGATGGCTCTTGCAGGAGTTGCAGGGCCTGCTGGCGCAATTCCGTGTGCTTGAAGTGAATGCTCATGGCCGGATTGTCTTTCATCCAGCCAACTGCGCGCCTCCTACAATCCCCCTTATTCAAACTCGATGGGCAAATGACCATGGCAATTTATGAACTCGACGGCCATGCCCCGACGCTCGCGGCGGGCGCCTGGGTGGCGGACAGCGCCCAGGTCATGGGCAACGTGGAACTGGCTGAGGATGCCAACGTCTGGTTTGGTGCGGTGATCCGCGGCGACGGGGTGGAC
>JANYCG010000330.1 GCA_025360385.1 Burkholderiales bacterium
GCCTTTTTGATGATTCCGCGGTTCATTCAGCCCACTTCTTTCCTGCGCCTCGTCTGCACTGACAGTCACCCATGGCACGAGTTCAAATTCAAACATAAGTAATTACTAATATACAAAGTTTGAGGCAAACATGCACTGGGGATTTCCCTAGCTCTGAAGCTTTCGCTGGCTGGTTTAAAGCGCCTGTGGTGCCCGCCGCGGTGCTTGGGCGTCAGATCGAATAATGCTCAGCGCCAATCGCGATTTGCATGCAGACCGCGCGGCACATGCTGGCGGCGCGTTCGTCCACAATGCGATAGAAAATCTGCACGCCGTCCCTGCGTTTGCCTAAAACGCCCGCTTGGTACAGCGTGTTCAAGTGTTGGGACATATTGGGTTGGGTGGTCACAATTTCGCCCAATAACTCACTGACGTTTTTCTCGGAGTTGCACAGGCTGCTGATGATTTTCAAGCGCATCGGCGCGGACATCACCCGAAACAGGTCGGCCGCCTGTTCGAACACCTGATCAGGTTCCATCTCGGGTTGAAGGGATTTTTTCTTGACGACTGGGCTGGCCATCTTTTTCTTTGCAGATCCCGTCAACAGCTGGTTTGCGCGAACCATAGCGGAATTTGCATTGTATTGGCGGCGAACTATTTTCATGCAATCTGCGCCCGGCCGGGCTTATCGCATCAAGGCTTCAATCTCATCCGCGTCCACTGGCACGCCGCGCGAAATCAGCTCGCAGCCGGTGGCCGTCACGATGGCATCGTCTTCAATGCGGATGCCGATATTGTGGTATTTCTCGGGCACGCCCGCAGCGGGGCGTACGTAGATGCCAGGCTCCACCGTCAGCACCATGCCGGCCCGCAAAATACGGGCGGGTCGGTTGATGAGGGTCTCACCCGTTAAGGGGTCTATGCGTTGGCTGGTCTGGCCCATTTCGGAGGGCTCCAGGTAGGCCCCGCAGTCGTGCACGTCCATGCCAAGCCAGTGGCCGGTGCGGTGCATGTAGAAGGGAAAGTAGCTGCGGTTTTCGATGACGTCATCCAGGCCGCCAACTTTGTTTTTGTCGAGCAGGCCCGTGTCCAGCATGCCCTGGGCCAGCACCTTGACGCTGGCCTCGTGCGGGTCGGTGAAGCGCGCGCCGGCCCGGGTCATGGCCACGGCCGCTTCCTGCGAGGCCTGCACCAGGTCGTACAGCTCCCGCTGTGGGCCGGTGAATTTGCCGTTGGCGGGGAAGGTGCGGGTGATGTCGCTGGCGTAGCCGTCGAGTTCGCAGCCAGCGTCGATCAGCACCAGTTCGCCACTGCGCACCGGGGCTTTGTCTGCGCGGTAGTGCAATACGCAGGCATTGGCGCCAGCGGCGACGATGGAGCCATAGGCCGGGTACTGCGAGCCATGCAGGCGGAACTCATGCAACAGCTCGGCGTCCAGGTGGAACTCTTGCACGGCTTTGCCCTGGCGCAACATGCGGGCGGACAACTGCATGGCACGGATGTGGGCACCGGCGCTGATTTGCGCGGCACGGCGCATGGTGGCCTGTTCGCCCGCGTCCTTGATGAGGCGCATCTCGTCCACCAGGCCGCACAGATCGCGCTGTTGCTCAGGACACATGGCGCCAAAACGCACGCGGGCGCGCAAGGCATTGAGCCAGCCGTCCACCCGCGTCTCAAGCCCCTTGTGGGTGGCAAACGGGTACCAGACCACGCTTTGGTTGTCTAGCAGCTTGGGCAGATGAGTGTCGATGTCCGCTACTGAAAACGCAGCATCCACGCCCAGCTCGGCGGGGGCTGCGTCGGGCCCGAGGCGGATGCCGTCCCAGACTTCGCGCTCCAGGTCTTTGGGCTGGCAGAACAGGGTGCTTGTGCCATCGCCCAAGACCACCAGCCAGGCGCGTGGTTCGGTAAATCCGGTCAAGTAATAAAAATAGCTGTCAGCGCGAAACAGAAAATCGCTGTCGCGGTTGCGCTGCTGCTCTTGCGCGGTGGGGATGATGGCGATGCCGTTTTTGCCAAGCTGTTTGGCTAGCGTGGCGCGGCGCTGTATGTAAATGGACGTCGTCATCGGTTTAACTCCAATCGGCCTGAATGCAGGCCAGTTTACTCAGGGGAACAGACTGCACAGGCACGCCAGCGGGCACCTTGGGTGACTTGATGTCACACCGGGGGTCACCAGCGTAGACGAGGTATTTGACGCCAAGTTTGAGGTTGTGCAGGGC
>JANYCG010000331.1 GCA_025360385.1 Burkholderiales bacterium
AACGGGCCGGGTTTGCGCAGTGGCGGCGTTGGGCAGGGTCAGGGTCAGCGCAACGGCGGCTGCCAGCAGTGTGATTGGCGCTTGAATCTTGCTGAAGCTGATTTTCATTTGCTACATTATATGTAACAAACTATTCAATAAACATAGGGACAAACAAGGTATTTTCTGTCGATCTACCGCAAAAACGCAAAAACCCGGCTGAATCTTCCGATTCAACCGGGTTCTGGCACGGCGTTGGTGTTGGGTGCCGGCCCAAATTCATCAACGCAGGGGCCGTTGAAGCAGATGTTGTCAATGCCATTGTTGTAGGCAGAACCACGCCACTCGATGGCGACGCCGTTTATTGAGAACACCGCCGGCGCGAAATGGTTGGAGTGATCACCCGTGCCAATGAGAACACTGCCCGAGTCGAACAAGATTTGATCGGTCAGCAAGTCAATGACCCGAACAAATTCAGACGGTCGCTGGGTATGGTAGTAGGCGCCGATGTCAAAACTGTTCAAGGTGACACCCTGGCCTTGCAGGGGGTCGATTTCAATGCGGCCCCAGGAGTCGCCGTCGCCGTTGTAGTTGGCAAACAGCACGTTCTTCAGTTCGTTGTAGTCCTGGTACCACCACAGCAGGGTCGTCAAGGGGTTTTGATTCGCAATGCCCTGCATGTCTTTGTAGGTGATGTTTTCAGCTGCGGTGTCGCCATAGGCCTGGTTGATTTTTCCCCAGTTGGCGCAAGGGCCAAACGCGCCGGAGCAGTCTTTCGACAAAAACCAGATCATCGGCCCAAGACCGCATCCCGTGCCTTTCCCGCCTCCCGTTCCTGCGCCATCTGCTCCTCAAACTGCTGGCGGCCCTGCTTGGCCACGGCAATCAGGCGGTCGTTGTCTTTGAAGTGGGGGTGCATTTTTTCGAACAGGTCGAGGTTGTGGGCGCGAAACCGCTGCGTGGACAGCGCCACCTGCTCGGGCGCATGGCCCAGCAGCTCCAGCACGCTGGCGCCGCTTTGCAGGCTGCTTTCAAACATCTCGCGCTGCACCAGGGTCACACCGTGGTCGCGCAATTCGTGCCAGTGCGTCACGTCACGTGCACGGGCGACGATTTTGAGATGGGGGAAGTGCTCGCGCGCCAAATCGGCAATATCGATGGACTGTATTTTGTTGTCGATTGCAATCACCAGAATTTTGGCGGTGGCGGCACCAGCGGTGCGCAGCAAGTCCAGCCGGGCGGCGTTGCCGTAAAACACCCGGTAGCCAAAACGCGCAGCGGCTTCGATCATCTCGGCGTCGTGGTCCAGCACGGTGCAGGTGTGGCCATGGGCGATCAGCAGGCGGCTGATGATCTGGCCATAACGGCCAAAGCCGGCAATGATGATGGGCGCGGCCTGCAGCTCTGAAATCTCGTCCATTGGGGGGGCGCCACAGTTGGCAAAACGCGGCAGCAGCAGTTTGTCAATGGCGACCAGAACCAAGGGGCTCAGCAACATTGAGACCGCCACTGCGCCGACCAACAGCGAGGCGGTCTCAGGCGCGATCACCCGGGCACCGCTGGCCGCCTGGAACACCACAAACGCAAACTCGCCGCCCTGCGCCAGCAACAGGGTGAAGACGGGCCGATCCTGAAACGCCAGGCCCTGGGCGCGGGCCAGCGAGTAAATCACAGCTGCCTTGATGGCCATGAAACCCAGCACCAGCACGGCCATCAAGCCGGGAGATTTGAGCACGGAGGGGATGTCGACGCTCATGCCCACCGCGATGAAGAACAGGCCCAGCAGCAGGCCCTTGAAAGGCTCGATGTCGGTCTCCAGCTCGCGGCGGTATTCACTTTCAGCCAGCAAGACCCCGGCCAAAAACGCGCCCAAGGCCATCGACAGGCCCGCGAACTGCATCAGGCCGGCAATGCCGACCACCAGCAAGAGCGAGGCGGCGGTGAAGATCTCAGGCGTTTTGCTGCGGGCAATCCAGCGGAACAGGGGCCGCAACAGCAGGCGGCCACCGAGCACGATGCCACCGATGACTGCTACGATTTTAAGAGCTTCATATACCCTATTTATGGGGACTTGCGGCACATTTGAGCCTGACGCGGCCATTGTGGCGTCAAAATGGCCTGCCAGCAGCGGCAACAGCGCCAAAATCGGAATGGCTGCCACGTCCTGAAACAGCAGAATTGAGAACCCGGCCTGCCCGCTGGCAGTGGGCAGCAAATTGCGCTCGCCCATCACTTGCAGGGCAATGGCGGTGCTCGACAAGGCCAGGCCCAGGGCGGCCACCAAGGCAACACGCCAGTCGCCAAACAGGGCCGGTGACCACTGGCCCAGCAGGTCAAAATAGATGAACAGCGCCCCTGCGCAACACAGCACCTGGGCGCTGCCCCAGCCAAAAATTGGGCGGCGCAGGCTCCACAGCCGTTTGGGTTCGAGCTCCAGGCCGACCAAAAACAGCATCAGCACAACGCCAAACTCGGCAAAATGCAAAATGTCGTCGACGTTGCTGACCAGCCCCAAGCCCCAGGGCCCAATGGCCATACCCGCCGCCAAGTAGCCAATGATGGCACCCAGGCCCAGGGCTTTGGAGATGGGCACGGCGATGACGGCGGCGCTAAGGTAAATGAAAGAATTGATGAGCCAAGCGGGTGTATTTTCCATGGCGATAAGATACCTGATTCCGTTTCCAAATCTTCTGTGAGGCTTGTCAAGGAGACCTTCATGCCCGTCATCGTCATCGCCAATCCCAAAGGCGGCGTCGGCAAATCCACGCTGGCCACCAACCTTGCCGGTTGTTTCGCGGCGCAGGGACACGCCGTCATGCTGGGCGACGCAGACCGCCAGCAATCGTCAAAACTGTGGCTGGGCTTGCGCCCGGTGCAAGCCCGGCCCATCGCCACCTGGGAGATGAACGCCGACATGATCGTCAAACCGCCGCGCGGCACCACCCACGTGGTGCTGGACACTCCTGGTGGCCTGACTGGATGGCGTTTCAATGACGTGCTGAAAATGGCCACCAAGCTCATCGTGCCCTTGCAGGCCAGCGTGTTCGACATCTTTGCCACCCGCGCTTTTTTGGACGAACTGGCTAAAACCAAGAACGCCGACCACCTGCAAGTTGGCCTGGTTGGCATGCGCGTCGATGGCCGCACCATTGCCAATCAGCATCTGCATGAGTTTGTCGATTCGCTGGGGCTGCCGGTGCTGGGTTACCTGCGCGACACCCAAAATTATGTGCACCTCGCGGCCCGGGGTTTGACGCTGTTCGACGTGGCACCGGGGCGGGTGGAAAAAGACCTGGCGCAGTGGGAAAGCATTTGCAAATGGGTGGGAAAATAGAGGACTTGGAAAAACCGGTCAAATCGACAGGTCAAATCGACAACCCAAACTCAAGGAAATAGGCATGAAAACATTCAAGACCATCCACGAACTCGCGGCCCTGGTGGGCACAGAAATCGGCTACAGCGACTGGATCACCGTGACCCAGCAGCAGGTTAATCAGTTTGCCGAAGCCACGGGTGACCACCAGTGGATCCACGTCGATGTGGAGCGAGCCAAAGCCGGCCCGTTTGGCGCCCCGATTGCGCATGGTTTTTTGACCCTGTCGCTGCTGCCCCGATTTTTTGCTTTGGCGTTTGAGATCGAGCAAAAAGGCATGGGTGTGAACTACGGGCTGAACAAGGTGCGTTTCACCTCGCCTGTACCCGTGGGCAGCCGCCTGCGGGCCAAATTGACGCTGATCAAAGCCGAGGCGATTGAGCGCAATGGCATGCAGATGACCTGGGCCGTCGCGGTGGAGCGCGAAGGCGTGGACAAACCGGTGTGCATCGCGGAGTCGATTGGGCGCAGCTACGCCTGACGCTTTAACCTGAAAGTCAGGGCGGCGCGCCAAACTGGTTTTGCCGCCACGCCTCAAACACGGTGACCGCCACGGCGTTGGACAGATTCAAGCTGCGTTGGCCCGTTTGCATGGGCAGCTTCAAACCCTGTTCC
Source organism: Burkholderiales bacterium (assembly GCA_025360385.1). GTDB lineage: Bacteria > Pseudomonadota > Gammaproteobacteria > Burkholderiales > Burkholderiaceae_C > JANYCG01. Next base: position 3,968 of record JANYCG010000331.1, read on the forward strand.
GGCGCAAAACTGTCGCGCACTTCCTCGCTCAAACCTTTGGTTTCAGAGCCAAACACCAGCCAGTCGCCGGGCTCGAACCGGTTGGTGAACACACCGCGTGTGGCGCGCGTGGTCAGCGCAAACATGCGCTCTGGGCGCGGTGTTTGGGTCGTCAAAAACGTCGTCCAATCTGCGTGGCACAGCACCCGCGTGTACTCGTGGTAATCCAGCCCGGCGCGGCGCAATTTGCTGTCGTCAATGCGGAAGCCCAGCGGTTCGATCAAATGCAGGGCGCAGCCCGTGTTGGCCGCCAGCCGGATCACGTTGCCAGTGTTGGGCGGTATTTCCGGGTTGACCAGGACAATGTTGAACATGGGGTGCCAGTGCTTTCAGAAACCCGTCCGGGCGAAGACCAGGCCGGTGACATGGGCGGCGCCCGCGGCCCGAAGTGCCCCTGCCGCCGCAAACATCGACGCGCCGGTGGTCATCACATCATCCACGACGACGATGCGTTTGCCATGGATCACATCCGTGCGCAAGGGGTCAACCGCGAAGGCACCCTTCATGCTGGCCAGCCGCTCGGCGCGGGTTTGCAGGCTGGTTTGGGCCGGAGTGTCCTTGATGCGCCACAACACAAGGTTGTCGATTCTGGACGGCCCAAGCGCCCGGGCCAGAACCACGGCCTGGTTGTAGCCCCGCAGTTTCAGGCGCGCCGCAGCCAGCGGCATCGGCACCACCAGGTCGGCTTGATCCAGCGCGGGCTCGGCCCAGGGGGTGCTGCGAATCAGCCGGGCGATCATCGCGGCCAGCCCAGGCCGGTTGCCGAATTTGAAGCGGTGGATCAAATCCGGCCAGGGAAACTCGTAAGCGACCGCGGTCACGCAGGCATCCAGCGACGGCGGGGTTTTGAGGCATTGGCCGCAGCGAAGTCCTTGGGTTGAGGCCGCTCCTGGCAGTGGCAATGCGCAACTGTGGCAACGCGGCACGGGCTGGGCGAACTGCACAACACAGTCCTCACACACGATGTCAGCCGGCCAGGTGTGGCAGATGCCGCATTGGCTGGGGATCGCATGGGCTGCGCGTTGGAGCATTGGGGGGAACATGGGGTCAATATACTCGCCCAAGTTACTCGCCCAAATCCACTTGAATTGCCCCTCATTCTTTATCGTATGCCCAACCAACGTCCCCCCAGCATCGACCCGATTGCGGCATCGCGCTGGCTCAACGCGCCTACCCAGGCCAGCGCCTGGTTGCATGAGGAGGTCGCCCAGCGCATGGCTGAACGGCTGGACGTGATTCGCCTTCAACCCAAAGCCTGGGCCGATTGGCAATCGCTGAAAGGTGGGGTGGCCGGCCATGCCCTGGTTGCCGCGTGTTATCCAGATTCAGACTGTTTTGTAGTAGATGTTCCCGCCAATCAAGCGAAGTTTGCTATTTATTTAAGAGCAAAACCGTGGTGGAACCTCAGGCGCCACCGTGGCCGCGCAGTGCAGTTTGCCCTGCCGCCCGACGCCGGCGTTCAAATGGTGTGGGCGAATATGGGCTTGCACATGGCACCTGATCCCCAAGCCTTAATGGCGCAATGGCACAAAGCGCTGGCCGTGGATGGGTTTTTGATGTTTTCCTGCCTTGGCCCCGACACCCTGCGCGGCCTGCGCCATGTGTACCAAGGCAGGGGCTGGGGCGAGCCCGCGCATGAGTTTACCGACATGCACGACTGGGGCGACATGCTGGTGGCGGCAGGTTTTGCCGAGCCGGTGATGGATATGGAGCGCATCACCTTGAGTTTTGCCACGCCCGAGCGCCTGCTGGAGGAGTTGCGCTCTCTGGGGAAAAACCTGCACATCGGGCGTTTTGCCGGGCTGCGGGGCCGCACCTGGTTGCGCAGCTTGAAGGCGGCATTGGCCGCTCAATTGCCAGAGGGTCGCGAGGGTGGCAGACTGACTTTGACGTTTGAAGTGATCTATGGCCACGCGCTCAAACCCGTCGCACGCTTGCCAGTGCGACCCGAAACCAGTCTGTCGCTGGATGAAATGCGCCAGGCCCTGCAGCGGGGGCAAACGCGACGGGCTGGTGGCTGATTTCACCGGCAAGCGTGGGCTACAATCTGGGAGGATCGAATTTCAGGGTATTTCCCCGGATTTACGTCTTGCGGCTTTGTGCTTGCGTGGCGTGTCTCAGGCAAAACGCGTGACAAATTTGGTATTTCGCTTCGCAACCGTACAAGGTCAAAATATTCAGTGGTTTTTGCGGCGCAATTGTTCAATTTCGCCGCGCCAGCTGGGTCTGTTGTACGCGTCCTTGTGCCTGCTGTCGCTTGGCATCGGAATTGGTTTCTGGTTCCAGGGGGCTAAATTGATTTTGCCGTTTGCCTGGCTTGAACTGATGGTGGTCGGTGTGGCGTTTCTGGTTTATGCACGCCACGCGACGGATGGTGAAAGAATTTTGCTCACCGGTCCCCATTTGGTGGTGGAACTTGAGCGCGCTGGAAAACTCGGCCGCTGGGAGTTTCGCCGGGAGTGGGTGCGAGTCGAACCCAGAACGGGCGATGGCTCCCTGATCCATTTGTCGGCTCAGGGTCAGTCGATTGATGTGGGGCGTTATGTGCGCCCGGAATTGCGGCCTCTGTTGGCGCAAGAAATCAGGCAAGCCCTGCGGGCCTGAGTTGGCGCAGCCGGTTTTGGCGGTTTGAAATCTTGGTCAATTGAGAAATTGGTTGTTTTTTTGGTTTTATGGCATTGAAGAAGTGAACACGATGAAGAGCATTTTCAACCCGATCACCCGTGCGTCCCAAATTGCAGGCGCGTGGGCTGGCACCACCGCTTTCATGGCTGTCCAAGCCACCAACAGCCTGCCTGGCGGACCAGCCGTCAATCAGCTCAATTTGCACCCGGCTGTGACCAAAATTGCCGAAGAGCAGGCCTGGCTGCATTGGTTCATGATGATCGTCTGCTCGGTCATCTTTGTGGCTGTGTTTGGGGTGATGTTTTATTCGATCTGGAAACACCGCAAATCGAAAGGTTACAAGGCGGCGAATTTCCATGAGTCCGTGCTGGTCGAAGTCATCTGGACCATCGTGCCGTTTGTCATTGTGATTTTGATGGCCTTACCCGCCACCAAAGTGATCGTGGCCATGAAGGACACCACCAACGCCGACTTGACCATCAAGGCCACTGGCTACCAGTGGAAGTGGGGCTACGACTACCTCAAAGGCGAAGGCGAAGGCATCGGGTTCATCTCGCAGCTTGACAGCACACACCGCGAAATGTCCAACAATGGCGGCCCCAAGCCCGGCCAGGTGGTGGACAACTACCTACTTAAGGTGGACAACCCGCTGGTCGTGCCGGTGGACAAAAAAGTGCGGATCATCGTGACCGCTGTGGACGTGATTCATGCCTTCATGGTGCCCTCGTTTGGCATCAAGCAGGACGCAGTGCCTGGATTTGTGCGCGACACCTGGTTCCGGGCTGAAAAAACTGGCGATTTTTACGGCCAATGCGCTGAACTGTGCGGCAAAGAGCACGCTTACATGCCGATCCACGTCAAGGTGCTGTCGGCTGAAGATTACGCCAAGTGGGTGGATGGCGAGAAGAAAAAAATGGCGGCCAAAGCTGATGACCCGGCCAAAGTCTGGACGGCGCAGGACATCACAGCAAGGGGCGAAAAAGTTTATGCGGCCAATTGCGCGGCTTGCCACCAGGCCAACGGCAAAGGTGCCGGCCCGATCAAACCACTGGACGGTTCTGCCACTGTGCTGGATGCCGACAAAGGCAAACAGATTGCGGTTTTGCTCAATGGTCAGAACCAGGGTGCCATGCCATCGTGGAAGCAGCTGAGCGACACCGACATTGCGGCCGTGATCACTTTTACCAAAAACAATTGGTCGAACAAGACGGGCCAACTTGTGCAGCCGGCCGAGGTTTTGGCCGCCCGCAAATAAGCTGACGTGATCGAAGGCCCCAAGCAGACACAAGCAACTGTGGCTGTCAAAAGATTTTGAATTTAGAGTACTGAGAAGGAACCCAGCATGAGCGCCGTATTAGACCCACATGGCCACGCACATGGCCACGATCACGATGATCACCATGACCATGGCGCTCCCGCAGGCTGGCGCCGCTGGGTTTTCGCCACCAACCACAAGGACATTGGTACCCTCTATCTGCTGTTTGCTTTCACCATGCTGATGTTTGGCGGCGTGCTGGCTTTGATGATCCGTGCCGAACTGTTCCAGCCCGGCTTGCAATTGGTCAACCCGGAACTGTTCAACCAGCTCACCACCATGCATGGCGTGATCATGGTGTTTGGCGCCATCATGCCGGCCTTTGTGGGTTTTGCCAACTGGATGATTCCGCTGCAAATTGGCGCGGCGGACATGGCATTTGCGCGCATGAACAATTTCTCGTTCTGGCTGCTCATTCCTGCTGGTGCGCTGGTGCTGGGCTCTTTTTTCATGCCCGGTGGTGCGCCTGCAGCTGGCTGGACGTTTTACGCGCCATTGACGTTGCAGATGGGCCCCTCGATGGATGCCGGCATTTTTGCGCTGCACATCATGGGCGCAAGCTCCATTATGGGTTCCATCAATATCATCGTCACCATTTTGAACATGCGCGCGCCTGGCATGCCACTGATGAAAATGCCGATGTTCTGCTGGACCTGGCTGATTACCGCTTACCTGCTGATCGCCGTGATGCCCGTGCTGGCAGGTGCCATCACCATGACGCTGACAGACCGCCACTTTGGCACCAGCTTCTTCAACCCGGCCGGCGGCGGCGACCCGGTCATGTTCCAGCATATTTTCTGGTTCTTTGGCCATCCCGAGGTCTACATCATGATTTTGCCGGCCTTTGGCATCGTCAGCCACATCGTGCCGGCTTTTGCCCGCAAGCGCCTGTTTGGCTACGCTTCAATGGTGTACGCCACGTCGTCGATCGCGATTCTGAGTTTCATCGTCTGGGCGCACCACATGTTCACCACGGGCATGCCCGTCACGGGCCAGCTGTTCTTCATGTACGCCACGATGCTGATTGCGGTGCCCACTGCGGTCAAGATTTTCAACTGGATCGCTACCATGTGGCAGGGTTCAATGACGTTTGAAACCCCGATGCTGTTTGCAGTTGGTTTCATCTTTGTGTTCACCATGGGCGGTTTCACCGGGCTGATTCTGGCGATGGCCCCAATTGACATCCAGTTGCAAGACACCTATTACGTTGTGGCGCATTTCCACTACGTGTTGGTGGCCGGTTCCTTGTATGCCATGTTTGCAGGCTACTACTACTGGTCGCCCAAATGGACGGGTGTGATGTACAACGAAACCCGCGGCAAGATTCACTTCTGGTGGAGCCTGATTGCGTTCAACGTCACTTTTTTCCCAATGCACTTTTTGGGCCTGGCCGGCATGCCACGCCGCTACGCCGATTACCCCATGCAGTTTGCCGATTTCAACATGGTGGCCAGCATTGGGGCCTTTGCTTTCGGTTTTGCGCAGGTTTACTTTTTCTTCTTCATCGTGTTACCCACCATGATGGGCAAAGGGGAAAAAGCGCCTCAGAAACCTTGGGAAGCGGCAGAGGGGCTGGAATGGGAAATCCCGTCACCGGCACCTTTCCACACGTTTGAAGTGCCGCCTAAACTCAACGCGGCTGCCAACCAAATCATCGCCTAAGAGCTTAAAGTGAGTCCCGAGCAAAAAAAGGCCAACCAACGCACGGCCCTGATTCTGGCGTCGGTCGCGCTGGTTTTTTTCGCGGGTTTCGTGCTCAAGATGTTCTTGCTTAGCCGTTAAGCCATGGATCTGCGCGCCGAAAACGTCAAAATGATGGGCAAACTTGCGGTCGTTACTGCGGGCATGTTCGCGTTTGGCTATGCGCTGGTTCCTTTGTACAAAGCCATTTGCGACATCACCGGCATCAATATCCTGGCGATTGGCGAGCGGAATGTGCCTGGCAACTCGACGACAGTCGCAGCCAATACGCAGGTGGACATGAGCCGCACCATCACGGTTGAATTTGATGCAAATTCGCGCGGCCCCTGGGAGTTCAAGCCGGAAAAGCGGTTTCTGGAAGTTCACCCCGGCGAGTTGACCACGGTCATGTACGAATTTCAAAACACACAGAACCGCCGCATGTCGGCCCAGGCCATACCCAGTTACGCGCCACACCAGGCAGCGGCCCACTTCAATAAAATTGAATGTTTCTGTTTTAACCAGTACACCCTGGAGCCAGGCGAGAAGAAAAAGTGGCCAGTGGTGTTTGTGGTCGATGGAAAACTGTCCAAAGACGTAAAAACCATCACGCTGTCGTACACATTCTTTGAAGTGGGGAGCAAGACCCCAGCCGCTCCGACTTCGCTTACACCTCCGTCAATGGATGGCAAGGCAGGCGCATGACCGAAGTACCCGTCGCCAAAGTGATGAAACAGCCATTGCCATCTTTTTGGCGCAGCATCAAAACGGTGGCCTGGTCATTTGTGGGCATCCGCAAAAACAGTGAATACCAGCAAGATCTGTCCCGCGTCAACCCATTGCATATTGTGTTGGCGGCGTTTGGCGGCGTGTTCGCATTTGTCGTCAGCCTGATTTTGCTGGTCAATTGGGTCGTTGCGAAATAGCCCTGGCCATTGGCCGATAAAATTTCGACAGTAAATTTGAGTTTGAAATTGGAATGAAGAGAAAAGAGCAGGAAATCAAATGAGTGCAACCACCCACGGCGCCAAGCCTTATTATTTTGTCCCCAGCCCGTCACGCCACCCGGCAATGGCGGCCTTGGGTTTGTTCTTCACCTTTTTTGGCGCCGCGCAATGGATCAATGGCGCTGATTGGGGCAAGTGGTCGTTGACCTTTGGTTTGTTGTGGCTGTTTTGGGTGCTCTACCAATGGTTTGGCCAGGCAATCAGCGAGAGCGAGAGTGGGCAATACGGACACCGGGTGGACATCTCTTTCCGCTGGAGCATGAGCTGGTTCATCTTCTCTGAAGTCATGTTTTTTGGCGCATTTTTCTCTGCATTGTGGTGGGCGCGGGCGCATTCCGTGCCAATTCTGGGCGATCTCGAAAATTCCTTGTTGTGGCCCGACTTCAAGGCCGTCTGGCCAAGCCTGGCGGCAGGCGCCACCGCGTCGCCCGCCAATATCATTGAGCCGTTCACGACCATGACCCCGTTCTGGTTACCCACCATCAACACTGCATTGCTGTTGTCCTCGGGCGTGACGCTGACCATCGCGCACCATGCCTTGCAGCATGGCAACCGCAGCCGCACCATTGCGTTCATGTGGCTGACCGTGTTGTTGGGCGTAACCTTCCTGGGCGTTCAGGGCTATGAGTATTACCACGCCTACCACGAGCTGAACCTCAAGCTCTCGTCAGGCGTCTATGGTTCCACGTTTTTTATGTTGACAGGGTTTCACGGATTCCACGTGTTTGTCGGCATGTTAATGTTGTTGTTTATCACGTTGCGTTTGCAAGCTGGCCATTTCACGGCAGACCGACATTTTGGATTTGAAGGAGCGGCCTGGTACTGGCACTTTGTGGACGTGGTCTGGCTGGGGCTGTATATCCTGGTGTACTGGTTATAACTGGATATATCTGGTTTGAGGGCACGTCAGCTGTCAAAAAAAGGCACCTCACCGGGTGCCTTTTTTCCTTGAGCCGGTTCACTGGCCCGGTCGGATGCCGGTCGGATGGATGTAACCGAACTTCCAGGCCAGCAAAATGCAGGCGAACAACAAAATCGAGAAACCTACCCGCAAGGCCAATGCCCTCAACATGCGGTCTGATTTTTGGCGGTTGGCGTCGTTTGCGCTGCTGGCATTTTTGTCATGGCCCTGGTCATTGGTTTTGCCTTCACGCATCATGAAAAACAAAGCGCTGGCCAGACTGCCCAAGATGGCCGCAAATGCCAGAATCACGAGATATTTCATGGGCGCAATTATCGTCCTTTGATGCCATGCAACCACAGCGCAGGTTTTGGTTTATTACAGTGGCGGCGTTGCTCGCCGTCTGCGCCACCGCGTTGCTCGGACGCTGGCAGTTGTCACGTGCAGCGCAAAAAGAGCTTTTGCATGACCAAATCGAGTTGCAGTCAAAGCGCGCACCTTTGAACCAAGTCGACCTGCTGGCATTGCTTGAACCCAGCCAGGAGATTCATCGAATGGCCGTCTTGCGGGGTCGCTGGATCCCCGCTAAGACTGTCTTTCTTGACAATCGGCAAATGAACGCGCGGCCCGGGTTTTTTGTCGTCACACCGTTTAAAATTGAGGGGTCGGCCTCAGTCCTGTTGGTACAACGGGGCTGGGTGGCGCGGAATTTTGAAACCCGTGCGCAGGTGCCGGTCATTCAAACGCCGACAGGTGTGGTGGAAATCTCCGGCCGGGTGGCGCTGGCACCCTCGAAACTCTATGAACTGGGAGATTCTGACGCCGGTTTGATCCGGCAAAATCTGGACCTTGAAAAGTTCCGGCAGGAAACCCAACTTCCCTTGATCGACGTGACTTTGCGACAAACCGGTGCGGCCAGCGAAGGCCTGTTGCGTGAATGGTCTGATGTCGCCTCCACGGCGGGCAAGAATTATGCTTATGCGTTTCAATGGTTCGCCCTGGCGGGCCTGATTTCATGTCTTTATGTCTGGTTCCAAATTGTCAAGCGAAATCGTGCAATCGGCTGAACCGAGTGTCTCCACGGGCTTTGGGCCGGCGCCCCAGCCAAGCCCGGCGGTCAGGCCTGGCGACGTTGCGCTGGGCCTGACCGTGCATTCCATGCCAGACCCGCAACACAGCCTTGATCCAGCGCTGGAGCGCCCGTATGACGGCGTTGGCGCAGAACGGCATGCGCATCGCGACCCTGGCCCCGATGGTGGTCAAACTGCCATTGCAGCGCGTCGCATTGGCGGACGCTGGAAGATGCTCATCGTCCTTCTGGTGTGCGCGGCACCGGTGATTGCCTCTTACATCATGTATTACGGCGTGCGGCCAGACGGACGACGCAATTTTGGCGAACTGATCAATCCGCAGCGCCCCTTGCCGGACCTTCAGGCGCTTGGGTTGGATGGCGCGACGGTCAACCTGAAGAGCCTAAAAGGCCAATGGTTGCTGGTCAGCGTTGCCTCGGGCGCCTGTGACAAGGCCTGTGAGCAGCGTCTGTATTTGCAGCGCCAGTTGCGCGAAAGTCTGGGCAAAGACAAAGATCGCGTCGACTGGGTCTGGCTCGTCAACGATGACTTGCCCGTCAATGATTCAATGCGCCAGGCACTGGCCGCAGCAACCGTGTTGCGGGTGCCTGCAGCGGGGCTTGCGGCCTGGCTGGAGCCCGCACCGGGCGCAACGTTGCCTGTGCATCTTTATGTGGTGGATCCAATTGGCAACTGGATGCTGCGATTTCCCAAAGACATGAATTTGACCGTGGCGGCCAAGGCCAAGCGCGATTTGGAGCGTCTGCTGCGGGCCTCGGCGTTTTGGGACCAGCCCGGACGCTAGAGCTTGCAGCACCTTAGCATTCGGCACACCATGAACCCTACACCGCTATACGACCTGTCGCCCCTGGCCCAATTGTTGGGTGTTGGCGCTGTTCTGGCGTTGTTGCCGGCCGCCTGGGTGTGGCGGAAAAATCGGCGTGCACTGGTCGGCCAATCAGCTTTCAATGGTTTGCATGCGCTCACGCTGGCCACGCTGTTTTTGACTTTCGATCTTGTGTTGTTTGGCGCATTTACGCGTCTGAGCGATTCGGGCTTGGGTTGCCCCGATTGGCCTGGTTGTTATGGCCAGGCCAGTCCGGTTGGCGCTGTGGCGCAAATCACCCAGGCGCAGGCCAACTTGGCTGATGGCCCGGTGACGCATGCCAAAGCCTGGATCGAGATGTTGCACCGTTACCTGGCCACCGCCGTCGGTGCCTTGATCTTGCTGATGGCGCTTTGCAGTTGGCGCGCGCGCCGTGTGGCTGCGAAGGTCTCCCGGTCAACGGTCAACCCATGGTGGGCCACGGCGACCTTGTTGTGGGTGTGCCTTCAAGGCGCATTCGGAGCCCTGACCGTCGCCATGAAGCTGTTTCCTGCCATTGTTACTTTGCATCTTTTGGGGGGCATGGTGCTGCTGGGCCTGCTGGGCGTTCAGGTGACGCTGCAGATTCAAGAGCGCAATGGCATCGCGCCAGTGCCCATTGCGCCGGGCCTTCGACGCTGCTTATGGTTTGCGGCGGCCGTGCTGGTGCTTCAGGTCGCGCTGGGCGGCTGGGTCAGCACCAACTACGCCGTGCTGGCCTGTCAGGAGTTTCCGCGCTGCCAGCAGCTGTGGTGGCCAGACATGAATTTTGAGCAAGGTTTCCAGCTCTGGCGCGAACTGGGTTTGACGTCCTCTGGCGAGCACATCAGTTTTGCCGCACTGACGGCGATTCATTTTGTCCATCGTCTGATGGCGGGGCTCGTCGCTGTGGTGTTGTTGGGCCTGGCATGGCTGTTGCGTCCGGTTGCGCCGCTGCAAGCCAGTGCCCACTGGCTTGCCTTCCTGGTTTTATTGCAAACTGCCAGCGGGCTTGGCAACGTGTTGCTGAATTGGCCAATGGTGGTGGCGCTGCTGCACACGGGGGGCGCAGCGGCCATGGTGCTGCTATTGAGCCAACTGCTGGGTGCCACCCGCCGCGCGCTGCCGTCTGTGACCGGGTCTGAGACCGGGTCTAACACCGGGTCAGACAAGCGCGGCAGCGCCGGCCAGAACCCTGTTTCAAATCGGCGCGTTTTCCGCGCAGTCGGATAAGCCATGGGCAATCTGAAAGTTGGCGCATGATCAAGGCATGAGCGAACATCCAGAACCCTCTGCCGGCGCAACCGGGCTAGCCATTGAGTCGCTCCCTGGGCCTTCGGTGGGACAAGCCGCGCCTGCTGGTCACGCACAAGCTTCGGTGCGCAACTGGCGCACACCGCTGCACCAGTTCCATGCGTTGACCAAGCCGCGCGTCATCCAGCTCATCGTGTTTTGCGCCCTGATTGGCATGGTGTTGGCGGTGCCGGGTGTGCCGTCATGGGCCGAAGTCCGGCTGGCCTTGATCGCGTGTCTTGGTATCTGGCTGGTGGCGGGTGCGGCAGCGGCGTTCAATTGCATCATTGAAAAAGGCATTGACGCCAAAATGAAACGCACCGATTGGCGTCCCACCGCCCGGGGTGAGTTGCAAGACTGGCAGACGCTGCTGTTTTCTGCGGTGTTGTGCACCTCAGGCTCGGCCTTGCTGTATGTTTGGGTGAACCCGCTGACCATGTGGTTGACTTTTGCCACCTTTGTCGGTTACGCAGTGGTTTACACCGTGATTCTCAAACCCAACACGCCACAAAATATCGTGATTGGCGGGGCCTCAGGTGCCATGCCGCCAGTGCTGGGCTGGGCCGCAATGACGGGCGAAGTTGGCCCTGAGGCGCTGATTTTGTTTTTGATCATCTTTTTGTGGACACCACCGCACTTTTGGGCTTTGGCCCTGTACCGTGTGGAGGATTACCGCAAAAGCGGCTTGCCGATGTTGCCTGTGACCCATGGCAGCGAGTTCACCCGGCTGCAAATCATGCTGTACACAGTTATCTTGTTCGCAGCCTGCCTGCTGCCATTTGTTTACGGCATGAGTTCGTGGCTCTACCTGTTGGCCGCCATCGGCCTGAGCCTGGGCTTTTGCGCCTACGGCTTTAGGTTGTGGCGCAACTATTCAGACGCGCTGGCCCGTCAAACTTTCCGCTTTTCACTGATTCATCTAAGCGCCTTGTTTGCTGCGCTGTTGCTGGACCATTACCTGCTCTGACGCGTCATGTCAGCTAGCCAAGAACCACGGGAGCGCCTTAGGAAACCATGACTCCATCCAAGCTGCCAATTTTATTGAAGCGTCGAAACGCTCTGCTTTATGTAGCTAACTATGCCCTATTGACAGGGACAATCGGCACTATTTCTGCTTGTAGTGAGCAAAAACCAGCATTTTCATCGGTGGACATCACCGGGGCCGACTACGCCCGTGACTTTGCCTTGACCGACCACAACGGCCAGCCCAAAAGCATGAAAAATTTTGCCGGTAAAGTGGTCGTGCTGTTTTTTGGCTACACCCAATGCCCTGACGTTTGCCCAACGTCCATGGCAGAACTGGCCGAGGTGAAAAAGCTGTTGGGGGCCGATGGCGACAAACTGCAAGGCCTGTTCATCACCATCGACCCCGAGCGCGACACACCTGCCGTGCTCAAGGCCTACATGGAAAATTTTGACCCGACGTTTCTGGCGCTGTCCACTGCGCCTGAAAAGCTCACGGCGCTGGCCAAAGACTTCAAGGTGTATTACAAAAAAGTCGACGGTAAAACGCCAAGCAGTTACACCATGGACCATTCAGCCGGCAGTTATGTGTACGACACCAAAGGCACCGTTCGCCTGTACACGCGTTACGGCAGCGGGGCCAAAGCCCTGGCAGGCGATATTGCACTTCTGTTGAAACAGGCTTGAAACAGGCAAATTCCGTTTCCAAATCATGGGTGACGCAGCGGTGCCGACGAAGACCGTGCTAGAGGCACAACGATCTTCACCCATGATTTGGAAATGGAATTAGAACAAGTCAGACACCGGTTTGGGCATGCCAAACAGATAACCCTGGAAGGCCTTGCAGCCATGTTCGACCAGGAACTGCCATTGGCCTTCGGTCTCCACGCCTTCGGCCACCACGTCGAGTGACAGGGCTTGGGCCAGCGTCAGAATCGACACGGCAATGGCCGCGTCACTGGGGTCGTCCAGCACGTCGCGCACAAAGGCCTTGTCGATTTTCAACTGGTCCAGCGGCAAGGCCTTCAGGTAGCTCAAGGACGAATAACCGGTGCCAAAGTCGTCCAGTGAAAAGCCGACGCCGAGTTTTTTAAGCTCCTGCATTTTGGCCACCACATCGGCCACGTCGGCCAGCAGCAGGCTTTCGGTCAATTCGAGTTTCAACAGTTGGGGCGGCGCGGCCGAGTCGCGCAGTACGCCGCTGACGAGGCCGACAAAATCACGCTGGCGGAACTGGCGCGCGCTGACGTTGACGGACAGGGTCAGATGGCGGGTGATTGGGTTCAGGGCCCAAGCGGCAAGTTGTTTGCAGGCCTGACGCAACACACTCGCGCCCAAAGGCAATATCAGGCCTGACTCTTCTGCCAGCGGGATGAACTCCAGCGGCATCACCAGGCCACGCTCCGGGTGGGCCCAGCGCGCCAGGGCTTCAAAACCGATGACGCGGCGCTGGGCGTCTACCACGCGCTGGTAATACAGGCACAACTCGTTGCGCTGCAAGCCCAAACGCAAAGCGGCTTCAAGCGCACTGCGTTTGGCCACAGCCGCCTGCATTTCAGGGTCGAAAAACCGCAGCAGGTTGCGCCCGTCGGCCTTGGCCTGGTACATCGCCAGGTCTGCCCGTTTCAAAAGCGAGTCCAGATCCTGGTCGTCTCCGGCAAACAGCGTGGCTCCAATGCTGGGCGTGCAGTGGTGGTCAAAGCCGTCCAGGTTATACAGCTCATTCAGCGCCATCAGAATTTTTTGCCCGACCGCCTTGGCCGCCACTGCCGCCAGCGCCTGGTTGTCGCTCAAATTCTTCAGCACCACCACAAACTCGTCGCCGCCCAGTCGCGCTACAGTGTCCACCTCGCGCACGTTGGCCGTGAGCCGCACGGCCACCTGTTGCAGCAGCAGGTCGCCGACAAGGTGCCCTTTGGTGTCGTTGAGCGCCTTGAAATTGTCCAGGTCGATAAAGAGCAAGGCCGCGCAATGTTGTTCGCGTTTGCAGCCATGGATCGTGTCCTTGATGCGCTCCATCAGCAACTGGCGGTTGGGCAGGCCGGTCAAGGCGTCGTAAAACGCCAGTTTTTTGATGGTTTCCTCTGTCGCTTTTTGTGCCGTGATGTCGCGCCCCACGCCGCGGTAACCCAAAAACTCGCCGTCTGGCCCGTAGTGGGGCATGCCACTGATCGACACCCACAGCGGCTTGCCGTCCGGGTCGCAGCGCAGCACTTCAAGGTTTTGAAATGGCCTGCGCGCCCGCAGATCCTGCTGGTGCGCTTCCCAGTCACGTTCTGAAAAATTCAGCGAGCCGACTTCCCAGCGGGTTTTGCCAACGCTGGTCTGTCCCGGGTGAAGCGAGGCATACAGATTGCCGACAAATTCAGTGAAACGGAAGTGATTGTCCTGCTCCCAATACCAATCGGATGACAGTTCGGTCAGGTTGCGAAAGCGGGCCTCGCTTAGCAACACGGCGGCATGGGCCTGCTTGAGTGCTTCGTCGACCCGGTGGCGCTCAGTGATGTCGATGTGGGTGCCGGCAAACCGGGTGGGTGCGCCGCTGGCGTCGCGCTCCACCACTTTGCCTCGGCTTTGCACCCAGATGTAGTGGTCATCTTTGTGACGCATGCGAAACTCGACTTCAAACTGGCCGCTGGGCGAGGCCAGCGCTTGTTCTGATGTGTCGCTCATGACGATTTTCCGGTCATCCGGATGCACCAGCTGGTACCATTTGGCGCCAGTCAAATCGAGCTCTTCCATGGCATAACCGAGCATGCTGCACCAGCGCTCATTCACAAGCGCCATGCCTTCACCGGTACGCCAGTCCCACACGCCAATGTCTGCGCCTGAAAGCGCGATGGCGATGCTGTCAACCAGGTCTATCGATTCCAGAGGCATGGGGCGTTGTGGGAGTTGGAAACCCATGCACGATACACCATTCCCCATCGCCAAAAAAAGCTGCCAACTCGTTTCCTGGTGCGACCGTCGTCGCGCAGAAAACTTTAAATGCTATTTTTTATATAGCTAACTACGCAGCACACGCAGGGACATACGGCAATTTATCTCGCTAAACTGGTCCTGAGACGCAAAACCCGCCGCCATTTCAGCTCAAACTATCTGTCGACAAAGCTGAAAGAGCAGACTTTGATGCCCTGGGGAGTTTTTGCGCCCCGAAAAAAATGAAAATCAGGCGTATTGCGCCAGCGACTTCTTCATTTTCTTCATGGCCGCCACTTCAATCTGGCGAATCCGCTCGGCGCTCACGCCGTATTGGGCCGCCAGTTCATGCAGTGTCATGCCGCCCGAGCTGTCGTCATTGACTTTGAGCCAGCGCTCTTCAACGATGCGCCGGCTGCGTTCGTCCAGCGCTTCCAACGCCGTCGCAATGCCTTCGCTGGCCAACATGTCGCGCTGGTGGGACTCGATCAGTGCCGTGGGCTCCTGGCTGATGTCTGTCAGGTAGGTGATGGGGCCAAAGGCCTCTTCGCCGTCGTCTGACGGGCTTGGGTCCAGCAGCACGTCACCGCCCGACAGGCGGGTTTCCATCTCGATCACCTCTTCGCGTTTGACCTTGAGCGTAGCCGCCATCGCGTCGATCTGGCCCTCGCTCAGGCGCTCGCGGTGCGTGCCCTCCAACGGGCCGTCTTGCAGCGCGGCGTCGTCAGACTTGTAGCGCTGCTTCATCGAACGCAGGTTGAAAAACAGCTTGCGCTGGGCCTTGGTGGTGGCCACCTTGACCATGCGCCAATTCTTCAGAATGTACTCATGGATTTCGGCTTTGATCCAGTGCATGGCATAACTCACCAGGCGCACGCCCTGGTCGGGGTCAAAACGTTTGACGGCCTTCATGAGACCAATGTTGCCCTCCTGGATCAAGTCGCCATGGGGCAAGCCGTAACCCAGGTACTGGCGTGAGATCGACACCACCAGGCGCAGGTGCGACAACACCAGTTTACCGGCCGCGTCCAGGTCGTTGTCCAGTTTGAATTTGCGTGAAAACTCCTGCTCCTGCTCCAACGTGAGCATGGGCAGCCGGTTGGCGGCGGAAATATAGGCATCCAGATTGCCCAGTGACGGCACAACCGCCCAAGGGTTGGCCACCGCCAGGGCGTTGCCTGACAGGCTTGCCGTCGCAGAGAAATTGGACAGAGTTGCTGAAGACATCAATGACTCCTGTTCACACCGACTAGGTGCATACCCGAATATTAGCACTCTCTTGAAGGGAGTGCTAAAGAGGGGATGCTCTAATTTCCAGGCCAGGTGCCCTTGGGCCTTCAACGCATGAAGGCGCATTCTGTCGCGGGCGCTTTGGGCGGTTTTCGCCACGTCTTGCCCAGCCTTAAAGCAGGCCGAGGTCTTTGGCTTTCACCCCGGCAAATACCTGCGCATTTTGGGCCGGGCTCACCCCATACTGACGGGCAAACAGGCCGGCCAGCACGTCGCGGTAGTCGTTCAGAACCTGGAAATCCCGATTCTGAAACAGCGTAGACGGCTCCACCCTGACTTGATCTCCGGCGATTCTGCCGCCCCGTACACTGCCGCCAAGAACCCAGTACACCGTACCGTGGCCATGGTCGGTGCCCCGATTGCCGTTTTGGCGGAAAGTGCGGCCGAACTCACTCATGACGACAACCGTCGTGTCGCGCCACAGCGCACCCATGGTTTGAGAAAACGTCAGGAGCCCGCGCCCCAGTTCATCCAAGCGGCCTGCCAGATAACCGCTGGCAGCGCCTTGGTTGACATGGGTGTCCCAGCCCCCGACATCCACAAAACCCATGCTGTAGCGCGCTTTCATGAGGCGTGCAATGCGTCCGGCTTCCAGTTCAAAGCCTTTGGCGGAAATCGCGTTGCGATTGGCTGCGTCCATCTCTGCCGTCATTTCCCGCGTGACTTCATCACGCATCGCAAACCCTTCGGTGACGGTGGATGCCAATCCGGTGCCTTGGTACATCGAGGCGATGATCTTGCTTTGACGGTCGTCTACCAAGGGTTTGGCAATCGATTTGAGCGCTGTATTCGCAACCCGGACGCTGCCCTGGAATGCTAGGGGAAGTTGGTCGGTGAATGCCATCGGATCGCCCCCCCGAACGATGGCGGCGAGCCGATTCAGGAAACCGGAGCGATAGTTTCTGCTTTGCCCCAGTGGCTGCCCCAATTCAATGCTGTCCTGGGTCTCGAAGTGGCTGCGCGACGTGTCGGGCGTGCCGGCAAAGGGGATGAACGCCGCTTCACCGCGCTGAAACAGGGCGTACACGGTTTCGCGCAACGCAGGATGCAGGCCCCAATCGCCGTTCAAGGGCAAGGCCGAACCGGGATCAGTCGATGGTCGGGCAATGGCAATGGCGGGACGGGACTCGTAGTAAAAGTCGCTGCTAACCGGGATAAGCAAGTTGGCCGCGTCATAACCGCCCCGCAAAAAAACGAGCAGCAAACGTGGCTGGTTTGCACCCGCGGCAAAGAGGCGTCCCCCGGCCAGCGCCAGGCTTGCACTGCCCAATGTTGTCGCGAAGTGGCGGCGATTCATGGATTCTCCCGAGCCCTTCAGCGGGCCATCATTTCCGGTGAAGACAGCAAGAACGCATTCCATTCCTGAGGCGATGCCGCCTGGTCAAGCGCTTTGCGGGTGCCCTCGCTCAGGGTTGGGCTGACGGACTGGTTATACAAGGCGTTGGCCAATTGGGGAAACGCGGGCCGCTCCAAGGCTTGCGGCCCTTCAGAGCGGAACAGCCCGGCAGTTCCTGATCCGATTGCTTTGGCTACCTCAAAACGTGTTGCCATCTGGCCCGGGCTGGCCCAGGCTGACGCATTCAAAGGGTACCCGTCTGGCGTCTGGTGCCCATACATCGGTTCACCCATGCGGCCGAGCCAATTCAAAATGGGGCCCACGTTGAGGATGGGCTTGCCATCGTAGGCCATGCGCACCGCGGACATGAGGTAACGCATCGGATCCTTGAACTTGCGCCCCGCACCTTGGGCAAACTCAGGCGAGGCCAGCAAAGTTTTCAGCGTTGCGGCAATGTCACCGTCAGAGCGCAGGAAGGTCTGGCTCATGCGGTCAATCAACGGCGCAGGCGGGTCATCGGCCAGCCAGTATTGGGCCAGCTTGCGGCTGATGAATCTGGCGGTGGACGGGTGACGGGCCAGGCGATTGAGGGCTTCGTCAACCTCGGCCAGCCCCTTGTTGAGCAGGGCTTGCCCCAGCAACTGCTTGTCGGCAAAGTCATGGCGGTTGGGGTTGAACTCAAATAGCCCGCGCCGGACGTAATACGCCTGAAGCCCAGGCCGCACGGCTGGATTGGCCGGCTGGAGGTTGATGCCTACACCCGTCAAAACCCGCGCCAGTTCCTGCACATCTTTCTGGCCATACCCACCGTCCACGCCCAGGGTATGGAGTTCCATCAGCTCGCGGGCAAAGTTCTCATTGATCCGGCCGACGGCGTTCTGCTCGTTGTCCAGGTAGCGAAGCATGGCCGGGTGGTAGGCCACGGCGGCCAGCAGGTCGGCGAATTTGCCAAGTGCGCGGGGCCGAATCGCGGCGTCTTCATAGTCGCCCACCAAAACCCGCAGATTGTTTTTGTATTGGAAGACGCTGAAATGGTTCATCCAGAACCAGGTCATTTGTTCCTGAATCTGGTTCGGTGAATACAGCGCCCGCAAGACATGGCGCGTTGCCGCCTCACGGCCCAGGCGGTTCAATTCCTGCTGGTAACTTTGCTGCGCCGCTTTTTTCTCTTCATTGCTGGCCAGGGCTTCGGCATCTTTGCGGCGCTGTTCGAGGTTCTGAATCAGGGTGCCCAAGGGCTGCGACGAGAGGGTCAGTGCCTGTATTTGGCGTTCGGCCGAGTCAGGCAGTCTGGCCTCCAACGGGCGGAGTTGCTGCGTCAGGTAGGCGTCAAACCCTTGACCCGAATGGGCATAGACCAGGGAAGGGCTGGCACCCCAGGTCAGGCGATTGAGCCACTGATAGGCATCGCCCGGTACAGCGGTTTGGGCGCATGGTGCCGCCATCAGCGCCTGGGCCTCAACCGGTTGCGGTGGCTGCGGCGCCGCGCAGCCGACCAGTGCCCATGCCAAACCTAAAAAGGCCGGCAGGCTCAGGCTGCGGGGCAAGGAAATTGTCATTGGCAGACTAGGCGCGTGATGGCCTGCCCCAGCAGGAGATCAAACCGCGTTCACCATTTGACGCCCAGCTTCACAAACAGCTTGGACAACACAAACAGCGGCCCGACCAGAAGGTATTGCAGGTCTTCAAAAAACGAAGGCTTTTTGCCTTCAATCTTGTGGCCAATGAACTGGAAAATCCACGAAACCACGAACAGGGCGATGCAGACGGGCAGCAACACGTCGCGGTCCATCAGGCCAATCAGGTACAAACTCAAAGCGCTGGCCAGCGTCATCACGACCATGAACAGGTTGGACAAACGCGCGTAATAGACGATGCTGGCCGCAATGGCGATCAGCGCGGCGTAGGGGTGAACCCAGTGCAGGATACCGATCAGGCTGAACACGATGGCCGGAATGGCAAGGTAGTGGATCAGCTCATTGCGCGGGTTCAGGTGGCTTTGGCCGTAGTGGTCCAGCAGGTGGTCGATCTGGCGGACTGGCGTGTTGCTGGCAAGGGCGTCGCTGGCAGGGTTCATGGCGTGTCCTTCGGGTGGAGGGAAGGCTCGATTTTAGGACGCGGCGGGCTTGCATGGCAACGCATTGTCAAGCCGGGTTCAACGCCCCGCCAAACGCCCCGGCAAGGGCACTTGGAGGCTGAACCTGCCGCCATGGACAATGCCCCAGCCATCACCCAGTGAGATGGTTGAAACGCTGCCCAGCCGGCGTGGATGCGGCGCCAGCCTTCCGCCTTGCAATGCAGCAAACAGATTGCGGGCCAACTGCCTGGTGTCAGCCTTGGGCACCCGGCCGTGCAGGCCCAGGGCCGTGGACGGCGCAAACACCTGCGGATGGCTTTTGCTGCGCTGAAAACCATCCACCTGCACCTGGCCTGCAGCGTCCAGCGCCATTTGGCTTTGAGAAATCCAGCCCGGCAATCGCACGCCCGAACACAAAATCGGCACGTCGCAAGCCAACCGGGCACCGCTGGCCAGGTGGATTTCATGGGGGCCAATGGCGCAGGCGGCATCCGGCAGCACCGTGATGCGCCGCTGACGCAAGGCTGCCTGCAACAGGTTTTGCAAGCGGGTTGGCGGGCTGGCGGGGGCAGGCTCTGCCAACGCTGCGGCCCCGGTGACCAGGGTCACGGCGGCACCGGGCAAACGCTGGCGCACGGCAAAGGCGAGTTCCAGCGCGTCCCTGTCGCTGCCGCCAAGGTGGGTGTCTGCTTCGATGCGACCCTGGCCGAGCACGGCCACCCGCAACGCACCGCCGGCGTACAGCGCGGGCACCCGTGGCCACAGGGCGCAAAACCCGGCCACAGGGCGCACAAACAGGGCGTTGGCGCGGGCGCCGGGCATGGCCTGCTCGGCCAAGTCCCGGCTTTGCAGGGGCTCGGGATCCAGGCTCAATACGTCATAACCCAACTGTGCGCCATCGTCCAGCAAAATGCGCCGCCGCTCGACATCGACTTCCAGCACGCGCCGGCCCAGCAGGGCGATGTTGGCGGCTTTCATGGCGGGGGCCAGCTCGGTCATGATCGACCCGTCAGGCACGCGCCCGGCCACCCAGGCGCAAAGCTGGCCGGCTTGGACGCTGCGGCTGTGTGTGCTGACCAGCACCGTTTGCACAGCCGCCCACTGCGGCTCGGCCAGCGCTTCAAGCAATTGCACATGATGCGGGCCCAGGCCCAGCAGCACAAGTCGTTTGGCCATGCCCCGGCTCAAGCTTTGGTTGCCGGGGGCGGCGTTGGCGCTTGCAGCGTCCGCCAGCCGAAACCAATGCGCATGGCGATGGTGACACAACACATCAGCGCAAACACGTAGGCGAATTCGGGGAAATAGTGCGGCCAGACGCCCATCAAACTGAAACAGACCAGCGTCTCGGTGGCCTCGGTCAATCCGCCTAAAAAGTAAAAGGATTTTTGAGGGTAAACGGTGCTGGCCAGCCCGCGTTTGGCCGCCAGAATGGCAAAGGCCAGAAAGCTGGACGCCGTGCCGACAAAAGCCGCCAGCAACACGGCGGCGGGCAGGGCGTTTTGCAGCGGGTCGGCCAGGGCGTAGGCCAGCGGCACACTGGCGTAAAACAGGAAGTCCAGTGAAATGTCCAGAAAACCGCCTGCGTCAGTGCTTTGTGTGAGCCGCGCGACGGCGCCATCCAGTGCATCGAGCAATCTGGAGACAAATATAAAGAAAGTCCCCATAAAATAAGCCTGTGTAGCTATTAAATATGAAGCAAAAATACCCAATAAAAAAGCGGCTAAAGTGACTTGGGTTGCGCTGATGCCAAGCCGCACCAGCTGGCGCGCCAGGGTGTTCACGGCAGGTGTGATGAGGCGCAGGGCGCGTTGGTCGAACATGGTGAACCTGAAATTGGGTTGAGTTGGCAAACCTAAAGGCGCGTCACTTGGCTGGCATCGGCCACGTCGGCGTCGTCGTGGGTCACCAGCAGAACCGGCAGCTTGCGCTGGCCCACCAGCTCAAACACGAACTTGCGCATGCGCGCCCGCAAGGCGGTGTCCAGCTTGGAGAAAGGCTCGTCCAGCAACAAGGCTCGGGGTTCGGCCAGCAAGGCGCGCATCAGGGCCACGCGGGCGCGCTGGCCGCCTGACAACGTGGCCGGGTCGGCCTGTGCAAAGGCGGCCATCTCCAGGTCATCAAGACCTTGGAAAACCTTGTCATGCCTTGTTGAATCAGTGTTGTTTGCTCCAAAAAAAGAAGCAATTTTAGAACCCCCCGGCGTTGCAGGCACAGCGAACAGCAGGTTTTCAAAGACCGTCATGTGCGCAAACAGCAGGTCTTGCTGAAACAGGATGCCAATGCGGCGCTGCTCTGTCGGCAAGCCGTCAAGGCGCTGGCCGTCCAGTGCAATGTCGCCATCAAACTGCAGGTCCAAAGGTAGCGTGCCGCAGATGGCTGCCAGCAGACTGGACTTGCCGCTGCCACTGGCACCCATCACTGTGTGAATCACCCCGTCGGGGACTTTGAACGCCAGGTTTTCAATCAACACTTGGCCTGGGCTGCGCAGGCTGCGCACTTGCACATCAAGCGCCATGGCGGCGCTTTCTGAAAAACACCTGCACGAGCGGTTTTGAGTGATAAATATGCTGGATGTCCTTGTCAGAAGGACATAGTTCGCTATATAAAATGTAACAATGTAGTTTCATGATGTGGCCGCCATCGATTGTTGCAGAAAACGTCGGCGCGTCATCCGTCGGCACGGCAGACCCTTGTTCGATGGGCGCGGCGATAATGCCCAGCAGCGCCGCAAGCCTTGTGGACATTCACTTTAATTTTCGAGGGGACTCCCATGCTCAAACTGACCCGTCTGACCTTGCTCGCCCTGTCGCTGGCAACGCTCCTGGCTTCTGGGCTTGCCCAGGCCGAGCCCACCGCCGCCAAAGCCGAACTGATCAGCAAAATCCTGATCATCCAGCGCCCCGCCGTGGAGGGCATTGCCACCGCGCTGGCGCAGCAGCCGGCCGCCCAGATGATGCAAGGTGCCAACATCGCGCTGCAGGCCCGCGTCGCGCCCGACAAACGCGAGGCGATTGCCAAGGACATTCAGGCCGACATCAAAAAATATGTTGAAGAAGCCGTGCCCATCTTGCGTGAACGCGCCGTCAAACTGGCTCCCACCAGCATTGGCACCTTGCTGGACGAGAAATTTTCTGAAGAGGAACTGCGTGACCTGATCAAAATCATGGAGTCGCCGGTCAACAAAAAATTTGGCCAAATGAATAGCGATTTCCAAAAGTCGCTGAGCGAAAAACTGGTGGCCGATGCCCGCCCCCAGATCGAACCCAAAGTCAAGGCACTGGGTCAGTCCATCGACAAGCGTTTGGGTCTGTCCCCCGCCGCTGCGCCCGCCAAGCCCGCCAGCAAATAAGCGAGGGAAGCGCCGATTGATTCACGGATGCTGCCGACTCTTGGACGGTCTCAATACTTTGGGGTGATTGACCCACCATGCAAAGCCCAGATGAGCCCCACTGCATAGCGTCAAATCAGTTTTGATCGAGCCGAATACGACGAGAAAAAAAGCGTACCCAAACAAAAAACACCTTACGCCTCTGGGATGGTCAAAGCTAGGTTGATCCGCGTTTCTTTAGCTCTCTGGTGTCCGGCAGTTCACCTGCGATTGCCTCGGCCGTTATGTCTGCTTCACACACGGCCTTGTGCGCCCGCAAGGGCGGCCTCACGACGTCGCTGATAGCAAAAATTTGGGGCAGTTTGGTTCGCATCGGGCTATCGACGTTGATAAAGCTGCGGTCGGTCACAGCGACGCCGGCTTTGTTGGGCACTATCTCCCTTGCATGCTTTTGCGCGCGATGGGCCGTGGCCCGTCAGCCCAGCAAGCGCGTGCGCAGCACCCGGTGCAGGATTTTGCCGGTGCCCGTGCGCGGCATGTCGGCGTCCAAAATGAAGCTCAGGGCGGTGGGGCATTTGAAGCCCGCCAAGCGCTCGCGGCACCAGGCGCGCAGATCGGCGGCATCGGCCGTCTGCCCCTCGTGCAGTACCACCACGGCGTGTACCGACTCGCCCCACTTTTCGTGCGGCAGGCCGACCACCGCCACGTCTTTTACCTTGGGGTGGGCACCCAGCACGCCTTCCACTTCGGATGGGTACACGTTCTCGCCGCCGGTGATGATCATGTTGCTCTTGCGGTCCACCAGCCAGATGTAGCCGTCTTCGTCGCGGCGCGCCATGTCGCCCACCGTGCACCAGTCTCCGCGGAAGGCTTCGGTGGTTTTTTCGGGGTTGCGCCAGTAGCCGTCAAACACATAGGCGGTGCGCGAATACAGCTCGCCAACCTCGCCGTCGGGCACTTCATGGCCCTGCTCGTCCAGCAGGCGGATGGCGCCGCTGCCCGCCCATTCGCGTCCCACTGAGCCAAGCTTGGCCAACTGCTCTTCGGGCCTGAGCAGCGTCACCCAGCCATGCTCGGTGGAGCCGTAGAGTTCATGCAGCTTGCCGTTGGAAAAGTACGCCAGGATGCCCAGTTTGGTGTCGCGCCGCGCCGGGGCCGACGAGATCATGAGCTTGCCCACGCTGGTCACGTCATAGCGGCGCTTCACGTCTTCGGGCAGGGCCTGCACCATGATGTAGTGCGTCGGCACGAGCGACGTGAAAGTGATGCGGTCTTTGGACAGCGTGGCCACCAGCGCCTCGGCATCAAAGCTGCGGCGGTCGTCCACCACAATGGTGGCGCCCAGCTGGATGAAGGTGGAACCGAAATACAGTGAATTGGCGTGGCACAAGGGCATGACGAGCAGGGCTTTGTCATCGCGAGTAAAGCCCATTTCGAGCGCGGTAGCCAGCGCAATCAGGCTGCTGCCGGCGTGACTGCGGATGGCGCCCTTGGGCCGTCCGGTGGTGCCAGACGTGTACATCAGCGCGCTCATGCTTTCGGGTTCCACCGGCGGGAACACGCGGGCCTCGTCGCCCTGGGCCATCAGGGCCTCGTAGCCAAGCCAGCCAGAGGGCACTCTGGCACCGTCAGCGCCCGAAGGGATGGCAATGCAGCGCCCCTGGCCTAAGCCAGTAAGCTCACGCACGCTGTCCACCAGGCTGCAAAACTCGTCGCCAGCGATCAGCGCCGCCGCTTCGGCATGGCTGGCGATGTAGGCCACCTCGGGCCCAGTCAGCCGGAAGTTGATGGGTACCGCCACCAGGCCTGCCCGCGCCAGCGCCACATACAGCTCCAGCCATTCCAGGCAGTTGTAGGCCAGCAGCGCGACGCGGTCACCGGGCGCTAGGCCCAAGTCCAGCAAGGCAGAGGCCAGGCGGCTGGCGCGGCGGTCCCACGCCCGGTAACTCAAACTGCGGCGCGAATCCCGTCCGCCCATCTTGTGCGGCTGCAGGCGGGCGTGGGTGGCCACGGCATCAGACAGGGTCAGCAGGCGGGTCAAGGCGGCTCCTTTGAGGGAATGTGAACAGATTCGATAGAAAATTATATTAAAAATCTATTGAACTCTGAATTCAGAATTCATAGAATACGATCAAGATGGCTTTTTTGCAAGCCCTCCCAAACATTTGCCCATCACAGGAGACTCACCGTGCCCCCACCGATTACCGCCAGTTGCGCCGCCGCCGTCATCGCCCGCTTTTTGAAGGAGCGCGGCGTTCAGCGCGTGTACGGGCTGTGCGGCGGGCACATCATGCCCATCTGGATGCGCCTGGACGCCGAAGGCATCCGCATCATCGACGTGCGCGACGAACGCGCCGCTGTTTACATGGCCCATGCCGAGGCCCAACTGAGCGGCGGCTTCGGTGTGGCCCTGGTCACGGCCGGCCCCGGTGTGACCAATGCCATGACCGGCATTGCCAATGCCCATGTGGCCCGGGTGCCGCTGCTGGTGCTGTCGGGTCTGCCTCCGGGTCCGCAAGAAAATCGCGGTGCTCTGCAAGACATCGTGCATACCGACCTGGTGCGCAGCGTGACCCGCTACGCGCGCACCGTGCGCGAACCGGCCCTGGTGCTGCAAGAGCTGGACGAAGCCGTCGCACGTGCCATGGGCCAGGCTGGCGAACCCGGCCCCGTGTACCTGGACTTCCCCGTGGATACGCTGCGCGCCGAGGTTCCCGCAGCGGTGTTATTGCCCGAGCACTTCGCGCCCAAGAGCCCGCCGCGCATTGCGCCCGACCCCGCCGCCGTGCAGGCCGCCGTGGACCTGCTGTGGTCGGCCCGGCGGCCGCTCGTCATCTCGGGGCGCGGTGCTCAAGGCGCTGGCCCGCAACTGTGCGCCCTGCTCGACGCACTGGGCGCTGCTTATCTGGATACGGGCGAAAGCCGCGGCCTGGTGCCGGACGACCACCCGTCCGTGGTGGCCGCCATGCGCGGCTCCGTCATGGGTCAGGCTGACCTGGTGGTGACGGTGGGCCGCCGGCTGGACTTCCAGTTGGCCTACGGCTCTCCCGCCGTGTTTGGCGAAGCACGCTTTTTGCGTATGGGCGACTGTGCGGGCGAATTGCGCGACAACCGCCGCGGCGCGGTGGAACTGCTGGCCACACCGGCCCTGGCCCTACAAGCTGTCCTGCAGGCCGCAGCCGGCCGCGTGCCAGCGACCGACCCCACCTGGTGCAGCGGCCTGCGCGCGCAGCATGTACAGCGCTCTGACAAACTGACCGCCGCCATGCAAACAGCGCCGCCGGGCAGCGACGGCCGCATGCACCCCAACCGGGTGCTGGCCGCGCTGCGGGCGGCGCTGCCGGCCGACGCCGTGGTGGTGGCCGACGGCGGCGATTTTTTGAGCTTTACCCGTGTGGGCCTGCCTGCCACCACCTACCTGGACCCCGGCTCGCTGGGCTGCATCGGCGTGGGCACGCCCTTCGGTATTGCCGCCAGCTTGGCCTGCCCCGACAAAACGGTGGTGGTAGCCACCGGCGATGGGGCTTTTGGCTTCAATGCCATGGAAGTGGACACCGCGGTGCGCCACAAGGCACCCGTGCTGGTGGTGGTCGCCAACAACGGCTCATGGGCGATTGAAGTGCGCGACCAACAGGAAACGCATGGCAAAGTGGTCGGCACCCGTCTGCAATACGCGGACCATGCGGCCATGGCGCGCGCCTTCGGCATGCACGCAGAGCGGGTGGAACGGGCAGAAGATCTGCCCGGCGCCATCCAACGCGCCCTGGCCAATCGACCTGCGCTGCTGGATGTCGTGGTCACGCCCGAGGCTGTATCGTCAGACGCCAAGTCTGGCCTGGCATGGGTGCCCAACCTACAACCCCTGGAAGCCTGGGATCGCGCCGAAAAAGCTTGGCGTGAGCCCGCAAACTGAGCACACGCTCAACAACACAAACCCATGCAAACCCTTGCCGCCCAACGCAGCCTGGTAGAACAGGTGCAAGACGCCATTCTGGCGGAGGTCGCCTCGGGCAAACTGAAAGCCGGCGGGCGCATCATCCAGGAGCAGATTGCAGCCGAGCTGGGCGTGTCGCGCCAACCGGTGCAGCAAGCGCTGCATGTGCTGCGCAACCTGGGCGTGCTGCAAGACGCGCCGGGGCGCGGCCTGCAGGTCGCGCCGCTGGACCTGGGCCATGTGCGCCATATGTACGACGTGCGCGCCGTGCTGGAAGGCCTGGCCTTTCGCAAGGCGGCCGAACGCAACGCCGCCACCGCGCGCGCTGAAGGCCCGGCCTTGATCCAGGCTGGCCGCGAGGCAGTGGCGTCGGGCAGCGTGGGGGACATGATCGCCGCCGACATGGCCTTCCACGGTTTCATTTACGGCCTGTCGCAAAACCCCCTGGTCGGCCCCGCCATGGACACGCACTGGACCAACACCCAGCGCGTGATGGGCGAGGTGCTGATGCGCGACGAAAAACCCCGCGACATCTGGAACCAGCACGAAGCTCTGCTGGAGGCCGTGGCCGCCGGCAGCGGCGCGCTGGCCGAGCGGCTGGCCCGCAGCCATATCGGCCAGGCAGCCGACTTCATGGTGGAGCGAATGCGCGCCGAGGCTGGCTCAATCCAGTAAGCCATCAAATTCATTCCCGCCGGGGGAATGACCGAATGCATCCTTCCAACAGGACGCGACCTGGGAGTGTCCGTACTTTTGTGTTTGAGGCGCGGGGATAGGACTTATCCACGCAGTTGTTCGCTTGTGGGCAACCCGCTGGCCCTTCAAGGCCATGAGCGGGTTGTCCACATTAGCGGGCAACTGGGTGGATAAGTCCGG
>JANYCG010000005.1 GCA_025360385.1 Burkholderiales bacterium
CCCGGAACGCCCCGAGCGCGCAGGTCAAGGCCAGGTGCAAAACCAGAGCCAGGGCCAAGGCCAACATCCGCAGCGTGACCGTATGGATGCCGACGGCAAACCGGCACTGCCCCATGCCAACGGCGCGCACCCCCAGGGCGACATGGCACCTGGCCAGGGCCAGGAGCGCCCGCCCAGGGCCGACCGCGGACCGCGCAATGCGGAACGTGGCGAACCCCGCGGTGAACGCCCCGAACGTGGCGAACGCAATGAGCGTAGCGACCGTGGTGGCAGGGGTCCACGCAACGGCGAGCGCCGTCCGGACGCCATGGCAACCGACGGCACCAACACGCCCGACACAGTGGCCGCTTCGCAGGATGCCGCCCAGCACCCGGCAAGCCACCCAATGCCAAACCTGAACGCCGCGACAACGGATTCTTCCTTTGCAAACACCGAGGGTGAAGACGGCAACGGATCGGCTGAACAGGGCCGTCAAAAGCGCTCCCGCGACCGTTATGGCCGGGAACGTGGGCCCCTCGAAGGGCGTGAAGGACAGCAAACCCCGGACGGGTTTGCCAACACCCAGCCCGGCACCGACCAGGACCATGGCCATCGCAGTGCAGTCGGCGGCAACTCGCCATCTGCCCGCAAGCAGGACTCTTATGAGGCCAACGCCCCTGTAGAACGTGCGCCGCGTGCTTCATATTTTGCAGCATCGGCGGCAACACCCGCAGCCCCGGCGCAGGTGGCCACTGCGGCATCGGATGTCGTGCCTGAGGCACCGCCCGCCCAGGCTGCAACGCCAGCGCCTCAAGCCGCCATCGTGGCTGCGCCCAGCGCTCCCGCTGCGACAGCCATCGCGGCACCGGTTGAGGCAACCGCCACAGTGACAGCCACGCCCCGCACCACCGCCTTGCCCACTGTGCAAGCCTTTGCCTTGCCGGTGGACAGCCTGGTTCAGGTCGCGCAAGACTCAGGGCTGTCGTGGGTTAATTCCGACCCAGCCAAGATCGCCGCCGTGCAGGCCAGCATTGCCGCCGAGGCCCGGCCCATCCATGTGCCTCGCCAGCGTCCAGCGCCGGTCAAACTGGACGCCGAGCCCTTGGTGCTGATTGAGACCAAACGCGACTTGCGCGACGTGGTGCTGCCTTTTGAGCAGCCACCGTCACAATAATCCGCCTTCACCAGCCCGGGCTTGGCGTTGACGCCAAGCCCGGCTTCAGTTTCAAACAGCCCCCGTCTTCGGTCGCCGCAAACGCAGGGTTCTGGCGGCTTCGCAATCCACCTGGACGGAGTTTGTCAGGGCGAATTTATTCCGTGACGATCCAGCCCAGGCCCGGCGTGGCCACGCCGACGCCGCTTGCATTGGCCATCTGCAGCAAGGTCGGCAGCAGGGCACCGGCGGCTTGCGCTTCTTGGGTGAACTCTGACAAGGTGCGCACCCGCGCGCCGGGCACGCCAGCGGCGTGCAGGCGCTCTTCCCAGTCCTGCGCGCTGCGGGCTTTCAGGGCCGTGGCCAGTTTGTCGCGGAACGCTTGCGGGTCGCGCGCCCGGGCAAAACCAGGGCCGCGCACCAGCTCGGCATCGGCCTGCGCAGCGGTCCAGCCCAGCACCGTGTAGAGCTTGGCGATCTGCTGCGGCGTGTTGGCACCGATGGCGATGAAACCACCGTCTTTTGCCTCAAAGTATTCTGCTGCCGGGCTGCCCGAATAACCCTTGTTGCCCACCCTGGCCGGCGACTCGCCACTGGCAAGTGCCTCCACGGTGAAGGGGTACATCAGTTGCAGCGCGGCACCCCACATCGACACGTCCACATGGCGGCCTTTGCCGGTGCGGCTGCGCTCCTGCACGGCCGCCGTGATGGCCAAGGCGGCCAGCACACCCGTCATCACATCAATCACTGGAAAACCGGTCTTCACCGGTGGCCCACCGGGCTCGCCGGCCAGCATGGCCATGCCCGTGGCGGCCTGCACAACATGGTCATAGGCGCCACGGGTCTTCCAGGGTGCGTGCTGCGTGCCGTAGCCCGATACTGAGCAGTAGACAACTTGGGGGTTGATGGCGCGCACCGACTCAAAACCCAGGCCGTGCCGCTCCAACACACCGGGACGGAAATTGTCCAGCAACACGTCACAGGTGCGGGCCAATTCCAAGGCCTGAGCGCGGCCCGCGTCGGATCGCAGATCAACCTCCAGGCAGCGTTTGCCAGCGTTGAAGGCGGTGAATTGCGTCGCGCCACGCTCAGAGCCGCGCATCACGTCTCCGCCACCGGGTTTTTCTATTTTGGTGACTTCGGCACCCAGTTGAGCCAGATAAAAGGTGGCAAAGGGCCCAGCGATGACATGGCTGAAGTCCAGCACCTTGAGGCCAATGAGCGGGGTCATGGCTGGCAGCCCTCGGGCCGTCCCAAGGCGGCTTCGGCCCCTTCGTCGGGCCGCGACAGCCATGAAGTGATGGGTGGGGTGGTCATATCAGCCGCCACTCAGTCCCGTGGCCTTGACGATGCGCTCGTATTTGGCAGTCTCGGCCGCCATGAATTTGCCGAATTCCGACGGCGAAGCGCTCAAAGACACCGGGGCACCCGCGGCCTCGTGTTCGGCACGCACGGCTGGGTCGCCATAGAGCTTCAAATAGGCCTTGAACAATACATCCACCACCGAAGCCGGTGTGCCCGCCGGCGCCCAGACGCCGCCCCAGGATTCCAGCACCAGTTCGTCCTTGCCGAAGGCTTCGAGCAGCGTGGGCACCAGGGGCAGTTGTGGCAGCCTTGCAGACCCCGTGGTGGCCAGCGCCCGCACCTGGCCCTGCAGGGCTGGGCCGACGGCCGTGGAGGCCACCGGGCAGCCAAATTGGGTAGCACCGGCCAGCAAGCTGGGGATGATCTCGACCGAACCTTTGTAGGGGACGTGCACGGCCTGTGCATCGTTTGCCAACAGCAGCGCTGCGCTGGCCAAATGCGCCAGGCTGCCAATACCGCCGGAAGCGTAATTGAGCTTGCCTGGGTCTTTTTTTAGGGCGGCCACCAGCTCCTGAACCGTTTTCCAAGGGGCGTTGGCGGCGACCACCAGCAAGGCCGGGCTGACGGTGTTGCGGGTAACGGGGGCAAAGTCCTTGACAGGATCGAACTTGACGGACGGCTGCATCGCTTTTTGCACGATGTGGGTGGACGCGCCCAGCAGCAGGGTGTAGCCGTCAGGCGCGGCGCGCGCCACCTGCTGCGCTGCCAGAATGCCGCCTGCGCCCACAATGTTTTCTACCACCACCGGTTGGCCCAGGATGTCGCCCAGTTTCGGCCCCACCTTGCGCGTCAGCACGTCGGGGCCACCACCAGCGGCGTAAGGCACGACGATTTTCACAGGCTTTGACGGAAATAGGCCTTGAGTCCCCGCAGGTAGGGTGTATGCAGCTATTAAACTTGCAGCAATTTGCCGTTGGAACTGCCGGCGTTGCAGCCATCTATGTGCGGGTTGTTCTTGCATGGTGTGCCTTTTTTGGGTTGTTTCGCAGCTTCAGGCCGGGCGCGGCCGCCCTGCCGATCACGTTGACATTTTCAGGCCAGCAGGCACAACAGCCTTCACGGATGATTTTGAACTGGAATGGCAGCGTTGCGGTAGGCCGACTGGGCGGCATCCTTGTCACCGCGCTGCTCGGCCAGTTTTGCCAACGACAGCCAGGCGCTCTGCGCCAAAGCGCCGCCTTGCAATTGGGTCATGGCGGTGGTGAGCAGGGCCTGGGCTTTGCCCCACAACTGCAAATGCATGCACGCAATGCCAGCCAGGTATTGCAAGGACGCGTCACCCGGATGGCGCATGTGGGCCGATTCAATACGCGCCAGCCAGGCCTGGTCCGGCGCACCGCCAGGCATGGCAAAGCCCCGCTCCAGGCAGGCGATCAAGCCAACCCGGACAGCCTCGGGCAAGTCCTTGGGCGACTGCGCCAGGCGCTCCCAGGCCGGCAACAGCCATTGGCGGGCCAGCGTCAACTCGCCGCCCAAGCTTTGCAACAGCCCCGCAGCATGGATGGCCACCACCGCATTGGCCCGGCTGCGCGCGTCCAGGCTCGCCCAGACCTGTTGGACCTGCGCCGGGTCACGCGCGTGGTCGATCAGTTGCAACTCCAGACCCTGCACCAGCGTGTGCCCGGCTTCGGCGGAAAACGCGCCGTGTTTGGCCAGCAGGCGTGCGGTCTCAAGCGCCCGCTGGGTCTGGTCGGCCAGGCGCGCAGCCTTGAGTGCCAGGCGCAAGGCCACCGTTCGCCTGGCAGCGCCGTGGGGCAAGCCATCGAGCCAGCGCAAAGCGGCGGGCGCGTCGCGGTCATCCAGCGCCCACTGCGCAGCCCGCATTTGCACACCTTCGCGGGTTTCCTGGGCGTCGCGTCGCAAGGTCTGCTCCAGCGCCAGGCCAAGTTGCGCGTCACGCAGCTCACGGTTGTGCAAAGCGTGGGCGCTTTCGGCCACCATCCAATGCGACACCGCGCGAGCCCGGGCCGCGTACGGCAGGTGTTCACCGCCGCGTTCAATCACCGCTTCTTGGGCCAGGGCCAACTCGGCTGATTTGCGGGCGCGGATAAAGCGCCCGGCGATCAGGTGCGACAGAGACTCCAGCAGCGCCAGATGCATGGCGCGCTCCTTGTGTTGCAAGCGCCAGCGTTTGGCTTCATGCGGAATCGCGAACAGTCCCGCCAGGGCACGCAAGGCCAAATGCAGCATGACAAAGGCTGCCAGCACCAGCAGCAGCACGAGGTTGAGCGACAAGTCCACCCGGTAGGGCGGCCAGTACAGGGTGATGGTGCCCTGGTTGTTGCCCGCCAGAAGGGCCGCCGCAGCGGCCACTGCAAACAAGGCGAGGAGGGACAGGGCAAACCGCATGGGTGACGGGGAATTGGCAGTGGTCCGCGTTAACGCCCGGCCGCTGCAGTGGCCAGCGCAGCCAAGGTCTCGTCAACCCTGGGAAGTTCCAGCGTTTTCATCTGCGCCTGCACCTGGGCCAGCAGTGCGGCGGTGCTTTGCGTTTTGCGCGAACTGGCATCAAAATATTTGTTCAGCGACTGCGCCGCGGCAGCCACGTCGGCCCGCGCCGACGGCAATTGCCGCGCCAGCAAACCCATGCGGGCGTTGAGCAGTTTGAGCTTGAAATTTTCCCGCACAAAAAAGGACTGCTCCGGCGACAACAAGGCGCTTTCGGGTTGCTCGATGCGGCTGATGCGCAGCAGGCCACGGGCTTCCTCACCCACGATGTTCAAGGCCCTGCGCCACCAGACCGGCACCGCCTGCCCCGGCTCGCTGGCCAACACGCCTTTGGCGTTGAGCATTGCCAGCGCATTGGCCAGCGGAATGTCATCGGCCAGGCGCACCAGCTCGTCCATTTTGACCAGCAGGGCCGGGGTGTCGCTCAGAGCAGTGGCGTTGATGCGGCCGACATCCCGCGCAATGGCGCGTTGCAGAACATTGAGCCGGGGCTGTGCGGCGCGCTGCAAACGCTGGTCGGCGCTTTTCAAAGCGGCCAGCAAGGGCTCGACGCTGCCGGTCAACTGGGCCTGCTGCTGGGCCAGCCGCACGGCTGATTCGATGTCCACCACCAGGTTTTCATCACGCGAGCGCGACAGGCTTTGCATCAGTTCTTCAAGCTGGGTGCGCTGCAGGGCGATCTCGCTGAATTTGGCGTCGGTCACGGCCAGTTTGGCGGCGGTCTCACGCGCCAGGTCTTGCGCCGAACGCGCGACTGTCCGCGCCTCAATCGCCTGGGCGCCAGAGTCGGCCGTTTGCCGCGCCAATTGCTCCTGGATGCCCGACAGGCGCTGCCACAACAGGCCGCTGACCACCAAAGCGCTCACCGCCACCAGCGCCAACAGCCAGACCAGGACGGGTTGAACAACATCCCGCCCAAGCGCCGGCTTGGCGGCCAGCTCGCCCTCACCAGCCACCGCGGCGTTGCCGGAGACGGGTAGGTCGCTGGTCGCCAAGGGTGGATTCATCCCATGGATTCTATCGACGCGACCACACCGGGCAGCGTCGGGCGTGACTCACAAACAACACCAAAACCCAAGCTTCGCGCGGCGACCGCAATGCGTGCATGGGTCGCCACGGCGCGGGCTTTGGACCAGTCTTGCGCGGGCAGCCAGGCGGCCAGATTCGCCAACGCTTCGCTGCTGCTGAAAAGCCAGACCGAACCATCCTGGGCGTGGCGTTGCGTGGCGGCCTTTTGTGCTGCGGTAAAACGCGGCATTGCCCGCTGGTAGGCCGCGACCGTATCGACTTGGGCACCTTGGCCGCGCAACTGCTGGGCCAACCAGTCACGGCCATCGGGTTTGGCGTTGGCCCCGGCCGGGGCGCTCAATCGGTTCGATGCAGCCGTCCCGCGCACGATCAAAACTTTGAACCCGGGATGAATTTGCGGCTGAACCAGTGCCCACAGGGCCTCAGAGTCAAATTGGGCCGACGCCGGCGCAGGCGCATCGATCTGGTCTGCCGCAAACCCAGCCAGCCGTAAAGCCGTCTCAGTGCCGGGGCCAGTTGCATAAGCTCTTATATTAATAGCTGAATAGTCAATATTTACGGGAACTTCAGGCAGTTTTATCTCGTGAAAATGCCTGACCGCGTTGCCGCTGACAAACATCAGCGCGTGGTAACTTGCCCGGTGCGCGCGGGCCTGCTCAAGCGCGTGTTGGTCTGCCAGCGGCAAGATGTCGACCAAGGGCAGGGCCAGGGTGTCAAACCCGGCCTGCGCCAACCCGTCAAGCCATGAACGCGCGTCAGCCTCTGGCCGTGTGACCACCACCCGTCGGGGTGCCTCAAGCTTGGACAGCATAGCCACTTGGCACCGCGTGCCTAGCTTGCCAGATGCCGCGCACCCGCCGCCATCAATTGCGCTGCCACCTGGGCGCCCAGGTGCGCCGCCTGTTCCTGCGTCGTGACCGGGCCGCGCAGGCCAGCCCTCACCAAGCCTTGCAGCGCCGCCGCAGAGGGGTCAGGATCGCCCCAGGCGGCCTTGATTTCAAGCGTCTGGGCCAAACCACCAGCCTCTGCCATAAATGCCGCGTGGGCCGCCAGCGGCATCGAGCAACTGCCGCCCATGGCGCGGCTCACGGCCCGCTCGGCTGCCACCGCCAGCCAGGTGCGCGGGTCTGCCAGCGGCGCCAGCGCCGCCAGCAGCCAAGTCCGGTCAGCGCACACTTCTATGCCCAGCGCCCCCTGCCCGGCGGACGGCAACATCTGATCCGGTTCAAACACTGCCCGGATGCGGCTGGCCAGGCCCAGGCGCTTCAAACCCGCTGCCGCCAGCACAATGGCCGCGTACTGGCCCTCGTCGAGCTTGCGCAGGCGCGTGTCCAGATTGCCGCGCAAGGGTTCAATTTTCAAATCCGGCCGCAGCGCCTGCAACAACACGGTGCGGCGCAGGCTGGAGGTGCCCACTGAAGCACCTGGCGGCAAATCGGCCAGCGACGCAAAGTGGGGGGACACCAGGGCATCGCGCGGGTCTTCACGCGCCATCACACAGGCCAGCGCAAAACCGTCGGGCAATTCCATCGGCAGGTCCTTGAGCGAATGCACGGCCAGGTCGGCCCGGCCCTCTTGCAGCGCCACTTCAAGCTCTTTCACAAACAGGCCCTTGCCGCCAACCTTGGCCAGCGAGCGGTCCAGAATCTGGTCGCCCAGGGTGGTCATGCCCAGCAACTCGACGCGATGGCCGCGCTGCTCCAACATCGTCTTGACATGTTCGGCCTGCCACAAGGCCAGGCGGCTCTCGCGGGTGGCAATGACCAGCGGCCGGGCCGCAGGCGAGGCGGCGCCCGGGTTGGGTGGGGGGCTTGAAAGGGCGTTCAATTCAGTCGGCGCAAAAGCGTTGGAGGCAGGTGGTCGAAGTAACCGCTTGGTAACTGGCGGGGCGGGTTTTATGCGGCGGCAATGCTAGCATGGCCTCTTATTTTCGCCTGATGCGAACAGCCTCACACATTCAACGCCCACCGACCGACCACCGCCACCTGCACCATGACCACCCTCGTTGTAGACACCGTCAAACGCCCAGGCGCAAGCCTGCCCGCCGCAAGCAAACGCGACAAGGCCAACGAGCGTCCGCTGGTCGAAGACATCCGCCTGCTCGGCCGACTGCTGGGCGACGTGATCCGCGAGCAGGAGGGCGAGGCTGCTTTCGATCTGATCGAGCAGATCCGCCAACTCTCGGTGGCATTCCGGCGCGATGCCGATGCCAGCGCCGACAGAGCCCTGAAAAAACTGCTGCGTGGCCTGAGCGGCGATTTGGCCGTCAGCGTGATCCGCGCCTTCACCTACTTCAGCCACCTGGCCAACCTGGCCGAAGACCGCCACCACATTCGCCGCCGCGAGGTGCATGAGCGGGCCGGCGACACGCAGGAGGGCAGCGTCGATGTGGCGCTGTCCCGCATCCGCTGGGCCGGCATTGCGCCCAAGGCCGTGGCCGACATGCTGGCCGGCAGTTTTGTCTCGCCAGTGCTGACCGCTCACCCGACCGAAGTGCAGCGAAAAAGCATTTTGGATGCAGAACGCGACATTGCCCAACTGCTGACCGTGCGGGACTCGATCCGCGAGCGCAGCCTCAATGCCACGGCACAAAAAGACGCCCTGAGCCCGAAGGAACTGCTGGCCAACGAACGCCAGATTGCCGCACGTGTGATGCAACTCTGGCAGACCCGGCTTTTGCGTTTTACCAAGCTCACCGTGGCTGACGAAATTGAAAACGCGCTGAGTTATTACGAATCGACCTTTTTGCGCGAAATTCCCAAACTCTATGCCGAGCTTGAAGCCCATCTGGGCCAATACCCGGTGCACAGTTTTC
Organism: Burkholderiales bacterium; assembly: GCA_025360385.1. GTDB lineage: Bacteria > Pseudomonadota > Gammaproteobacteria > Burkholderiales > Burkholderiaceae_C > JANYCG01. Next base: position 8,790 of record JANYCG010000005.1, read on the forward strand.
TGCGCATGGGGCAATGGATTGGCGGCGACCGCGACGGCAACCCGTTTGTGACCGCCGAGACCCTGGAATATGCGTTGCGCCGCCAGGCCGAAGTGGCCTTGCGCCATTACCTGACAGAGGTGCATTTTCTGGGGGCAGAGCTGTCAATCTCGGCCATGCTGGTGGACTGCTCGCCCGAGATGAAGGCGCTGGCGGCCAGTTCACCCGACAGCAACGCCCACCGCCAGGACGAGCCCTACCGGCGGGCGCTGACCGGGGTCTATTCGCGCCTGGCCGCCACCCTGAAAGAACTGACCGGCGGCGACGCGGCCCGGCATGCCGTGGCCCCGCAAAACGCCTACAAAAAAGCCGAAGACTTTGCCGCTGATTTGCGCGTGCTGGAGCAGTCCCTGCTGACCCACCATGGCGCGGCCCTGGCCGGTGCGCGCTTGCACCCGCTGATCCGCGCAGTGGAGGTTTTTGGCTTTCACCTGGCAACGCTGGACTTGCGCCAAAGCTCGGACAAACACGAAGCCGTGGTGGCGGACTTGCTGGCCGTGGCCGGGCTGGAACCCGCCTACGCCTCGCTGGACGAAGCAGCCAAACGCCAACTGCTGCTGAAAATGCTCAACGACGCGCGGCCCCTGCGCGTGCGTCAGGGCCAATACGCTGGGCTGACGCAAAGCGAACTGGCCATCTTCGAAGCGGCCAGGCAGGCGGTGGACAGCTTCGGTAAAGACAGCATCCGCCACTACATCATCAGCCACACGGAAACCGTGAGCGACCTGCTTGAAGTGCTGGTGCTGCAAAAAGAGGTCGGGCTGATGCGCGGCACGCTGGATGAACGTGTCGCCGCCACGCCCGGAGCCCTGCCCGCCCGCAACGATCTGATCGTGGTGCCGCTGTTTGAAACCATTGAAGATCTGCGCAATGCGGCGGGCATCATGCGCGAGTTCTACGCCCTGCCCGGCATTGCCGCCATGGTGGCCCGCAGCGGTGCCGAGCAGGACATCATGCTGGGCTACTCCGACAGCAACAAGGACGGCGGCATTTTCACCAGCAACTGGGAACTGTACCGGGCCGAGATTGCGCTGGTGGCGTTGTTTGACAAATTTGCACAAGACAGGCAATTTTTCGACGGGCCGCCGTTGGAAAAATCAGCCCTGCGGGCGGGCAGCGCAGCACACGCAGCGACGCGCGTGGGTGCGATCAAGCTGCGCATGTTCCATGGGCGCGGCGGCACCGTGGGTCGGGGCGGCGGCCCAAGTTACCAGGCTATCCTGGCGCAGCCGCCTGGCACGGTGCGCGGGCAAATCCGCCTGACCGAGCAAGGCGAGGTGATCGGCTCCAAATACGCCAACCCCGAAATTGGCCGGCGCAACCTCGAAACCCTGGTGGCGGCCACACTGGAGGCCACATTGCTGCAAGCCACCAAACCCGCCAGCAAAGATTTTCTGCAGGCCGCCGAAGCCTTGTCTCAGGCCAGCATGAAGGCCTACCGCGCCCTGGTCTACGACACACCCGGCTTCACCGAGTATTTTTTCGACTCCACACCCATCCGTGAAATTGCCCAACTCAACATCGGCTCGCGCCCGGCATCGAGGTATGCGGCCCCAACACTTGTCGCTTCGCATCCTGCGCTGCCTCCTGAGGGGGCGGTTTCGGCTAGGAGCGGCCCGGCGCCGAAACAAGCCAGACCAAAAATTGAAGACCTGCGCGCCATCCCCTGGGGTTTCAGCTGGGGCCAATGCCGCCTGACCCTGCCCGGTTGGTATGGCTTTGGCTCGGCCGTGCAGCAGTTTCTAAATGAAAATGGCCCAAAGTCCCTGCCAGAAAAGCGCAGAATGCTACAAAAAATGCAGCGTGAGTGGCCTTTCTTCAAAACCCTGCTGTCCAACATGGACATGGTCATGGCCAAAAGCGACCTGGCGTTGGCCTCGTTGTATTCAGAGTTGGTGACGGACACGCGCCTGCGCAAAAAAATCTTTACCGCGATAGAAGCCGAATGGCACCGCACGGCAGACGCGCTGGCCATGATCACAGGCGACAAGCAGCGCCTGGCCCACAACACCGCCTTGCAGCGCTCGATCCGCCACCGCTTTGCCTACATCGACCCCCTGCACCATTTGCAGGTCGAACTGGTGCGCCGCTACCGCGCCGGCCAGGCCGATGAGCGGGTTCAACGCGGCATCCACATCTCCATCAACGGCATTGCAGCGGGCTTGAGGAATACAGGTTGACCGTATGCAAGCGGCAAGCTCAAGGCGGGTGACCACCAAGAAGCGCAGCCCTGCCCTAGGATGCCAACATCACCATTGACTAACGCCCGGGGCCTCTGACCATGCGCGACTTTTCACAAGACCACCACTGGCTGTCCATCAACACCGCCACCGTGCGCAAGCAATGGGCGCTGGATCGCATCATTGAAGAATGCGCCCGGCGCGGCATCCGCGCCATCAGCCCCTGGCGCGACCAGGTGGCGGCGGTCGGACTCGACAAGGTGGCGAAACAGCTGCGTGACACCGGCATCGGGCTTTCCGGCTACTGTCGTGGGGGGTTCTATCCCGCCGTGGATGCCGCAGGCCGGCAGGCCGCTGTGCGTGATACCCGGCAAGCCATTGACGAGGCCAAAACTTTGAATGCGCCCTGCCTGGTGCTGGTGGTCGGTGCATTGCCAGGTGCCTTGTCCGGCAAAGCGGCCTATACCGACTTGGGCCGGGCCCGCCATGAAGTGTTTGACGGCATTGCCGCCTCGCTGGAATATGCGCGTTCGGTGGGCATGCCGCT
>JANYCG010000067.1 GCA_025360385.1 Burkholderiales bacterium
CGCCCATTTTTGACCGCACCAGCCAAGACGTGGGCAACATCGTCGAATTTGGCCACGTCAACGTGCGCCAACCAGACCAGCAGCTTGCCACTCTTTTTTACGTGACTGGCCTGGGCCTGACGCGCGACCCCTACATGAACACGGGCGTGGACAACGCCTGGATGAACGTGGGCACCTGCCAGTTCCATTTGCCCACCGGCCCGGCCCAGGTGCTGCGCGGCGTGACAGGCCTCGTCATGCCCGACCTGGATGCGCTTGAAAGGCGCTTGCAGCGTGTGCAGCCGCTGCTGGCGGCCACCCAATTCAGATTCGCCCGCAGCGTCGGTGCCTGCGGCGATCAAGTGGACGTGACCTGCCCCTGGGGCAACCGCCTGCGGGTGCATGCGCCCAATGTCGCCCGTTTTGGCAAAACCCAATTGGGCATGCCTTACGTTGAAATCGACTGCGCGCCCGGCACCACAGCCGGCATTGCCCGTTTTTACCGCGAGGTCTTGCTCGGCGCGGCCACCAGCGGCCATGACGGGCCGGGCGCTTTTGCGCGGATTCCCATCGGTTTCGGCGAGAGCCTGGTGTTTCGCGAAACCACGCGCCAGCTGCCCGCATACGACGGCCACCACGTGCAGATTGCGGTGGCTGATTTTTCAGGCGTACACCGGCGGCTGTTGGCGTTGGGGCTGGTGACCGAGGAGAGCAACGAGAGCCAATACCGCTTTCAGGACATCATCGACCCGGACGGCGGCCTGCAGCCCCCCAAAGTGCTGGCCACGCTGGAGCACGAGGTGCGCTCCATGCGCCACCCCATGTATGCGCGGGCGCTGGTCAACCGCCGTCCCGCCAACACAGCAGACAACTACGCGCAGGGGCATGAGGCAGTGGCTTGGCGGATGCCACCGGAGTGATTTTTCCTTGAAAAACTATTTATTTACCATAGTGTTGAAAAAATACGATATTTGTTCCCACGAATCATGAACACTTAGCTATTTAAATTGTAGTAAATTTGTGTAATTTGTCAGAAAAATTATATAAAATTCCGCGTAAAACACAATCAAAGTGTTAATCTATTCAAATTTTAACCACCATGACCATCAGCACAGACATCTTCCCCCGTCGCCTTGAAGCCCCTGTACGACAAGCCTTGCAAAACAGCGCCGCCGTGTTGCTGCACGGCCCCAGCCAGTCGGGCAAGGCCATGCTGGCGGCCGCCGCAGCGCCGGCCCGCAACACCATCAGCCTGGACGACGCCGACATCCTGCAAGCGGCCCAAAATGACCCCGAAGGCCTGGTGCGCGGGCTGGACCAGGTCACAGTGCTGGAGGCGCAACGTGCCCCGGCGCTGCTGCTGGCAGTGCAAAAAGCCATCGCGGCCGACCCGCGTCCCGGCCGGTTTTTGCTGACGGCATCGGGTGACATCACGCGCCTGCTGGGCGCAAGCGGTAGCGCGGGCGTCACAACCATCACCCTGCTGGGCCTGTCGCTGGCCGAGCAATTCGGCGTGGTCACCAACTGGCTTGACGCCGCGTTTACGGGTCAGATCAACCGTTTTGGTGTCGCTGAAAGCCAGGCGTCTGAAGGCACTGCTCTGCAAGCGCTGACGCTAAAAGGCGGATTTTCAGCCAGCATCGCCCGCGACGTGGACCGCAGCCGCCATCTGTGGTTGCGCACCTACCTGCTCGATCTGTTGGAGCCCAAAGAACATGGCAGCCACGCCGTCAAAGACATCAATGCGCTGGCCAAATTGCTGCCACCTGGTGCCTTGACCGCCATCGACAAACCGACGCGCCTGTTGCCCATGCTTGAAGCCGTGGCGCAGGAGGCGGGGCGCCTGGCCAACTTTCGCCAGCTCGGCGTGGCAGAGGGTCTGAACAGCAAAACCGCTGACCGTTATGTGGCGGCGCTGGAGCAGCTGTTTTTGCTGGAGCGCCTGCATGGCCTGGGGCTTAAAGTCGACGCCAAAGGCAAACGCCGGGTGCCCCGCGCCGTCAAGGCGCCCAAGCTGCATTTTTTGGACAGCGGCATTCTGGCCAACCTGCTGGCACAAAACGGCGTCGTGGCTGAACGCCAGCGCCAGCGCCTGGGGACGGCCTGGAGCCCCATGATGGCGCAGGTGCTCGAAGCCTTTGTTTACACCGAGCTGAAAAAACACGCCGCCAGCAGCCCCCAGGCCTACACGTTCTGGCATTACCGCGACCACGACCAGCAGGAGGTTGACCTGGTGCTTGAAAACGCGGCCGGCGAGTTCATCGCCATTGACATCAAGGCCGGTGCCACGGTGGGTAAAAACGACTTCAAAACGATGGGCATTGTGGCCGACAGGCTCGGCACGGCGTTCAAACTGGGTGTGGTGCTGTATGACGGCAGCCAGACTTTGCAAGTGTTGCCCGCGCCCCGCAAAAACCCTAAGGCCCAGGGCTTCTGGCAGGTACCGGTGTCCAGCCTGTGGGGCAATGCAGCGCTTTCCTAATGCGGGCCTTGCATCCGTGACACTGAATGCAGGCCAAACACGCCGATGACGATCAGCGAAATGCAGACCAGTTTGAGCGCCGTGGCCGGCTCGCGAAAGTACAAAATGCCGATCGCCGCCGTGGCGACCGTGCCCACGCCAGACCATACGCCGTAGGTGATGCTCAAGTCCAGGGTTTTGGTGGCAAAGGTGTTGCAACTGAAGGCCAGCGCATAACAGGCGAACATCACCACCGAGGGCAGCAGATGCGTGAAGCCGTGCGAGAGTTTCATGCAGGTGGTGCCCACCACTTCCAACGCGATGGCCACGCCCAGCAGGCTCCAGGCTTGGGACAGGCTGGGGGTGAATGACTGTAAGAAATTGGCCACGCAGGAGACAAAGGTTTGAAAAAAGACGATAGTGCCGGTGGAAGACGCTGGCATCAGGTTGCCGAGTTTTCATTGTCCTTCAAACGTCGAACCGCGCGCATGTTTCTCACATCCAATCAAATTTCTGTCGAAAAATACCGCAACAAAGCGGCGGGTTACGACCAGTCGGCCGAGTTCACCATGCCCCTGCGCCGCAAAACCATCGCGGGGCTGCATTTGCAGGCGGGCGACGTGGTGCTGGACGTGGGTGCAGGCACCGGCTTGAGTTATGCGCTGTTGCTGCAAGGGGTGGGGCCTACCGGCCGGGTGTTGGCGTTCGAACAAAGCCCCGAGATGTTTGCAAAAGCCACGGCCAGGCTGGAACGTGCGCCCTGCAACAACCTGTGGCACACCTGTGCGTCGGCTGAAGACGTGTCGCTGCCGCAAATGGCCGACGCGGTGCTGTTCAATTACACGCACGACATTTTGCGCACGCCCGAAGCCGTCGCCAATATCCTGCGCCAATGCAAACCGGGCGCACGGGTGGCAGTGGCCGGCATCAAGTATTTCCCCTGGTGGACGGGGCCGCTGAACCTGCTGGCATGGGCCAAAAACCGGCCCTACAACGCCCGGCCGGCCGACATGTGGTCGCCTTGGGATATTTTGCAGCCGCACTGCGCCACGTTTGAGCGCGAATCAACCCATTGGGGCATGGGCTACATCGCGCAAGGTGTGTTGGCGTGAAACCCATGAATGCCCACCCCAACCAGCCCGCTGCGGCCCTGGCCGCCAACAACACCGCGACCCATGCCTTGGCCCAGCGGTATGTGCGCATCCGTGCCCAAAGCCTGCACCTGGCGGCGCCTTTGAGCGCGGAAGATTGCCAAGCCCAGTCCATGCCGGATGCCAGCCCCGTGAAGTGGCACCTGGCGCACGTCACCTGGTTTTTCGAGACCTTTGTGCTCGCCGCCTTTGAGCCGCTCAATGCCCCGCCCTACAAGCCATTCAACCCCGCCTACAAGGTGTTGTTCAACAGCTATTACAACGCCGTGGGGGACAAACACCCCAGGCCCCAGCGCGGCTTATTGACGCGCCCCTCGCTGCAAGCGGTGCTCGAATGGCGCGAAGCCGTGGATGCGCAGATGCTGGCGCTGCTGGCTAGCCAGCAGGGTGAACAGGCCGTGCGCCTGGTTGAGCTTGGCCTACAGCACGAACAGCAGCATCAGGAACTGATGCTGACCGACATCAAACACCTGCTGTCCTGCAATAGCCTGCGTCCGGTGTACCGCAAAGCCTGGCCGCTGGCGCAGGTGGCACCGATAGCCTTGGGTTGGCTGGCGTTTGAAGGCGGCCTGGTCGAGATAGGCCGTGGGGCCAATGAAATGGCAGGCGCCAGCGTTGCCGATTTCTGCTTTGACAACGAAACCCCGCGCCACGCCCATTACTTGCGCCCCTACGCGTTGGCCAACCGCCTGACGACCCACGGCGAATGGCTGGCGTTCATGCAAGACGGCGGGTATTGCGATTCACGCTGGTGGCTCTCGGAAGGCTGGGACTGGGTGCGTGCCCAGGAGATCAGCGCCCCGCTGTATTGGAGTCCATCGCAGCCACATGGCGATGAATCGGATGGCACCACCGGGTCCGGCTGGCGCAGCTTCACCCTGCATGGCGAGGTGCCGATTGACCCGCACACGCCCATCACCCATATCAGCTACTTTGAGGCCGACGCGTTCGCCCGCTGGAAGGCTGCCAATTTTGCCGACTGCAAAGGCGCCCGTTTGCCGACCGAATTTGAGTGGGAAGCGGCTGTGGCGCCCCGTCAGCCCCTGCTGCATGCGAGGGCGAATTTTGTCGAATCAGCGGCGCTTCACCCCATGCCCGTGGCGCGCACGACGGGCGAGGTAGCGGGTACCGCGTCAACCCGCCCGGACAACGGTCTTTTGCAGACCTTTGGCGACGTCTGGGAATGGACCAGCAGCCCCTACCAGCCTTACCCTGGCTACCAACCCTGGACCGGTGCCGTGGGGGAATACGACGGCAAATTCATGGTCAACCAGTATGTGCTCAAAGGCGGCTCCTGCGCCAGCCCGGCCGAGCACGTCCGCGCCAGTTACCGCAACTTCTTTCCAACCCACGCCCGCTGGCAGTTCAGCGGGTTGAGGCTGGCGCGGGACAGGTAGACGGAAGCGGCCCAACGGGCTGCTTCAATGACGGTTGACGGCCAACGGCTGAATGCCAATAGTTGTGCGACTGTCCCCGTGGCAGCTACATAGCTTGCTATAAATTTTAAAAATTCGAGAATGCCTTCGGCCTGGTCACCGCAGCCCTCGATTCATCACGGATGTTTGGGAGATGGAATCAGGGTTTGGCTTGCCGATTTTTTTGATGGACTGCCGGGCTGGCCACGTAAGCAAATCGGCCTGGCAGTTCCTGCGAAACCAGCGCGAGGGGCGACCACAAGCCGGCCTCGATGGCATCGGCCACCACGCTGACATCCTGGGTATGGACCAGGCCAAATCCCAGGCTGGTGTCCAGGTACACGCGCCCGAGTTCATCGACGCCACAGCTGCGCGCCTGCACTGGGCTGCCGTGATGGCCCGTCACTGAAAATCGGCCATCGCCCCCCTGGTTGACGCGCCAAATCCAGGGCGTGGCTTCCAGCTCGACGTAGACCCGCTGCGGACCGTTTTGAAAATACCATTGGCCGTCGGCATCGGCAGCGTAATTGCGCTGGATGAAGTCAATCAATTTGTCATGCCTCAACAACGAGCCTTTACTGCCTGCAGGCCCACCGGCAAACGCGCCGATGGCCTGGGCACGGTCGTCGCGCATGTACCAGTTGCCACGTGCGTCAAGCCCCAACCAGCCATAACAATCCGGCACATTGGGCCATTTGGCCAACGCCTGGCGGACGATGTCATCCATGGATAGCGCCCGCGTGTTGCAGCAGCCACGCGCCTGCGGATTCGGGGATGGCCCGCAGATGCCCAGGAAACGGCCCGCGCGCAAAACCGACATGCCCGCCATGCGCAGGCTGCCACAGGGTGACGTGGCGGCCCACCTCGCTTTGTTGCGGCAGGCAGCTGGCGGGAACAAAGGGGTCGTTCAGGGCGTTGACCACCAGGGCGGGGATCTGAATCTGGCGCAGGCTGGGTTTGCTGGAGGCCCGAAGCCAATAGTCGTCGGTGTTTTTAAAGCCGTGCAGCGGCGCGGTGAAGACATTGTCAAACTCGTACAAATCCCGCGCAGCCAGCATGGCCTGGCGGTTGAACAGGCCAGGGTGTTGGTGCAGTTTTTTCAGGGCTTTGGGCCGCATCGAATTGAGGAACATGCGGGTGTAAACCAGGCGGTTGAACCCCAGGCCAATCGCCCAGCCGCTGGCAGCCAGATCGACTGGCGCACTGACGCTGGCCACGGCGCAGACAACTTTGCCCGCCTCGCTGCCCGACTCTTGCGCCCAGCGCAGCAAGGCATTGCCGCCAAGCGACACGCCCATTGCCACAATCGGGCCAGCATGCTGCTTGCGAAATCGCTGCAAGATCCAGCCGATCTCTTCATGGTCGCCTGAATGGTAGGCACGCGGGGCCAGGTTGAGTTCGCCGCTGCAGCCCCGAAAATGCGGCACGGCAAAGGCGCAACCCTGGGCTTGCGCGTAGTCGGCCAAGGCCTGGGCATAGTGGCTGCCAGACGAGCCCTCCAGCCCATGAAACAACACCAGCAAAGTCGAACGGGGCAAGGCAGGCGCATTCACGCTGAAATCGACGTCGATGAAGTCCGCATCCGGGCTGGTCCAGCGCTCACGGCGGAATTTGGGTGCTTCGCGCTCAAAGCGGCGCGCAAACAGCGCGCTCCAGATGGTCTGCATGTTGCCGCCTGGCAGCCACCAAGGTGCTTCATAGTTCATAGCATACTATTCATTAACCATGAGGAGATTCTGGCAAATTAGATGCTAATGAAACACTTGGGGCACGTCATTGAAGTCCTGCGCCTCAGTGGCGGTGCCGGGGCTTGCGTGGTGGGCCACCATGCGCCAACCCTGGCTGGTGCGATGGTAAACATTGGTCGCCAGAACGTAAGCCTGCGCCGGCCCGTTTTCTGTCAACACGTCGATCAGTTCGACCACGCTGTGCATGGCGCTGGCCAGTGCCTCCACCCGTCGCACGTGGTGCGGCCGGGCGCGGATGCTGCCATTGCTGAACATGGCGTCAAACACGGCCCGGATCGCGCCAGGACCCACTGCACGTGGCCCACCTGGGTGAACGCACACCACGTCGTCTTCATCGGCCCAGCAGGCCATCAGTTTTTCCAGGTCGCCATTTTGCAGCGCTTCGTAAAACGCGGCTTCGATGTCGTCGGCGCTGCCGCCAATGAGCGCCGACTGTGTTTTGGCTTTGGGCATGGTGGGTGTTTTTGGGTGGCGACACGAGATGGCCGCCCCCTTGATTTTGCCTGACCAGGACGCCCGTGGGGCCACAAGACGATCAGCAACTATGTTACTGTTCAGCCTGCTGTTTTTGCTGGCACCGCTAACGTTCACGTTCAGCTTCACGATAAAGGAAATTGATATGGGTCGCATGATTTGCCGAGGAATACTTTTGCTGGCGGCCTGTTTTTTGCTGCCGGGCTGTGGCTACAACGATTTTCAGCGCCTGGATGAGCAAACCAAATCGGCCTGGAGCGAGGTGCTGAACCAGTACCAGCGGCGGGCGGATCTGGTGCCCAATATCGTCGCCACCGTCAAAGGCGAGGCGGCGTTTGAGCAGGACACCTTGACCAAGGTGATCGAGGCCAGGGCCAAAGCCACGTCGATCCAGGTGACGCCTGAAACCCTGAACAACCCGGAGGCATTCAAAAAATTCCAGGCCGCGCAAGGCGAGTTGGGCAGTGCTTTGAGCCGCCTGATGGTGGTGTCTGAGAAGTACCCGGATTTGAAAGCCAATCAGGGCTTTCGCGACTTGCGCGTGCAACTTGAGGGCACCGAGAACCGCATCACCGTGGCGCGCAACCGCTACATCCAGACCGTTCAGGACTACAACGTGCTAACCCGCAGCTTCCCGAGCAATCTGACGGCCATGGCGTTCAGTTATGCCACCAAGCCGGCGTTTGCCGTGCAGAACGAAGCCGCGATCACGGCTGCGCCCGTGGTCGATTTCAACAAAAAATAACCGGACGTCATTTTGCCGCGCCTGCAATTGCTGGGTCGCATCGGGCTGCGGTTCTGCCTGACGCTGGGTTTGCTGCTGGTTCCTGGCTTGGGCAGTGCACAGGGCTTGCTGCCCGTTCCAACACTCAGTGGCCACGTCATTGATCAGACCGCCACGCTGGATGGCGGGCAAGTGCAAATGCTGGAAGAAAAGCTTGCCCTTTTTGAACGCGACAAAGGCACGCAAATCGTGATTTTGCTGGTAAGCACCACTGCGCCTGAAGACATGGCATCGTTTGCCAACCGCGTCGGCAACCGCTGGAAAATTGGCCGCAAAGACATCGGCGATGGCGTCTTGCTGATCGTTGCCAAAGCCGACCGCAGGGTGCGCATTGAAGTGGCGAAAACGCTGGAAGGGGCGATCCCGGATCTGGCGGCGCAACAGGTCATTGACGACGCCATCACGCCCAATTTCAAGGCCGGAAATTTTTCCGCCGGGTTGGTTGCGGCGGTCGGTCAAATCACCGCGCTGATCACGGGAGAGGCCTTGCCGGCACCCAAGGCCCGAAAAGCCCCGACATTTGGCGCAGGCGAGTTTCAATGGACTGATCTGGCCATTTTCATGTTTTTTGCGGTGCCGATTGCGGGCGGGGTGGCACGCAGCATCTTTGGTCGCAAATTAGGGGCTGTATTGGTGGGCGGCGGTGTCGGCGTTTTGGCGCTGCTGGTCACCACCAGCCTTCTCGTGGCCGGTGCGGCGGCTGTCGTGGCTCTTGTCGTCACTTTGCTTGCCGGGACCGGCCTGGGCCAGCGGGACAATTCGCGCTGGGGCACAGGGGGCTTGGGCGGCTCAGGCGGAATGGCTGGCCGAGGCGGTTTTGGCGGCTCTTCCGGAAACGGCGGTTTCAGCTCTGGCGGCGGTGGCGATTTTGGCGGCGGCGGTGCCTCGGGCAGTTGGTAGAACGGTCATGTGGAAAAAACTCAAACGAATTTTCAAACACCGCTGGCTTGATGAGGCCGACACACGCAAAGCAGTGCCTGCAGACATGCTGGAGCGATTGCGAGGGCGCGTGGCCGCCAGCGAGGTCCGCCACAGCGGGGAAATCCGCATTTGTGTGGAAGCCGGCTTGCCGTTCAGCGACCTTTGGCGCTATGCCGGCGCACGCGAGCGCGCTGTCACCTTGTTCGGCAAATTGCGTGTTTGGGACACCGAGCACAACAATGGCGTGCTGATCTACCTGTTGTTGGCCGACCGTTCGATTGAAGTGGTCGCCGACCGCGGCTTGAACCAGCACGTCTCGCAGCCGCAATGGCAGGCCATGGTTGGGCGTTTGGGCAAGAACTTGGGTGCCAGCCAGTTTGAAGCAGGCCTGACCCAAGCGCTGGAAGAAGTGTCTGCGGTTTTGGCAGAGCACTTCGCGCAGGCACCCGGGGAGATCAACCCCAATGAGCTGGACGATTCACCGGTGTTGCGGTAATTGCCGGCGGCGAAACGCGCCATTGCCAAATCCGACAGGCAAAAAAAGCCCCGCTCAAATGAAGACGGGGCTTTTTTGCGACGTCGATGCGTCTCTCAGCGTCGACTATTTTTTCTGGCGAAATTTGCGCAATGCGGCGATTTGAGCGGCCATGATCGCCAGTTCGGAAGTGGCTTTGGCCATGTCGATCTCGGACTTGGCATTCTTCAGGGCATCTTCGGCAGCGGCTTTGGCAGCGTTGGCCTTTTCGTCGTCCAGGTCTTTGCCACGGACGGCGGTGTCAGACAAGACTGTCACGCAATGCGGTTGCACTTCAAGAATGCCGCCGGCCACGAACACAAACTCTTCCGTGCCGTCTTCTTTTTCAATGCGCACTGAACCGGCCTTGATGCGGGTGATCAGCGGGGTGTGGCGCGGGTAAATGCCAAGTTCGCCCGCCTCGCCCGGTAAAGCCACAAATTTGGCCTCACCCGAGAAGATGGACGCTTCGGCACTGACAACATCAACGTGAATGGTGGCCATGGTTTACTCCAGTGCTAGCCGCTTACGCAACTTTCTTGGATTTTTCGATGGCCTCGTCAATTGTGCCGACCATGTAGAAGGCCTGCTCAGGCATGTGGTCGCATTCGCCATTCACGATCATTTTGAAGCCGCGAATGGTTTCGCTCAAAGGCACATATTTGCCAGGCGTTCCGGTAAACACTTCTGCCACGTGGAATGGTTGGCTCAAAAAGTGCTGGATCTTGCGGGCGCGGGCCACGGCCAGCTTGTCTTCAGGGGCAAGGTCATCCATGCCCATGATGGCGATGATGTCGCGCAGTTCGCGGTAACGCTGCAAGGTGCCCTGCACGGCGCGAGCCGTGTTGTAGTGGTCCT
>JANYCG010000131.1 GCA_025360385.1 Burkholderiales bacterium
GCCACCAGGCCCACGCCTCCGGCCGCCGCGTGGTACAGGATGGTTTCGCCACCGTGGAGCGGATAGACCTGGCGGAACAGGTATTGGGCGGTCAAGCCCTTCATCATCAGGGCCGAAGCGGTGCGGTCGGACACACCGTCAGGCAGCGGAATCAGCACGTGGGCCGGCATGACACGCACATCCGAGTAGGCACCCTGGGGGCCCAGCAGATAACCCACCCGGTCGCCCGCCTTGATGTCGGTAACGCCTTCGCCCACGGCCTCGACCACACCCACCGCATCGCTGCCCAGGCCATTGGGCAGGGCCAGCGGGTAAGTGCCCCTGCGGAAATAGATGTCGATGAAGTTCACCGCCACGTAGCTGTGGCGCACACGCGCCTCGCCAGGGCCGGGGTCTCCGACCTCGACCTGTTCCATCCGAAGTACCTCGGGGCCGCCGATGCGGTCGAAACGTATTGCTCTTGCCATGTTTGATTTCTCCTTTGTCTTGTCGATGTCGCGACCTGATTCAGTTGCGATCCAGGTAGGGCTGTTCACCCACCGTGGTGACGCGCCAGCCCGAACGGGTTTCGGGAAAATAGTCCCAGCAGGCGGCGTGCTGCACGCAGCGGTTGTCCCACATCGTCAGGGTGTGGGCTTCCCAATGCACACGGCACTGGAAGTCGATGCCATAGGCGACATGGTCGAACAACATTTGCAACAGGGCCTTGCTCTCGCGCGCGCGCAGGCCCTTGATGCGGTCGGTGAAGCCGGAGTTCACGTACAGCAGTTTGCGGTTGGTGATGGGGTGGGTGCGGATGACGGGGTGGTTGTTGACCGGGTACTCGACAATCGCTTTGCTCTTGTACAGGCCGCGAAACGCCACGTCGCCAGCGTGCACGGCCTCGCGGTCCATCAAGAAGGCCTGCATCGGAGCCGAAAGCTCTTCCAGCGCGGCGTACATGGACGCGAATGCCGTGTCGCCGCCCACCGGCGGCACCACTTCCAGGCGCAGCATCGAGATGCCGGGCGGCTCCACATCGCAGGACACGTCGGTGTGCCAGCCTTCGCCGGCCACATGGCGCGTGTTGGCGTCGGCATGGATGCGCAGCGCCTCGGGGTGTTTGGCATCGGCATACGCCGGGTGCACGTGCAGTTTGCCGAAGCGCCGACCCATGGCAATCTGCTGCTCCAGCGTCATGTGCTGGTCGCGGAACACCAGCACGCCGCGCTCGGCGATCAAATGGGTGATGGACACCACATCGGCGTCGCTGATGTCAAGCAGCGAGACGCCGCGCAGCTCGGTGCCGACATGGCGGCTCAGGTCGGTGCGTTTGGCGGACTGAAGGGCGCTGGCGGCCGGTGCAATGCGGGTTTCGGACATGGGGACTCCTTGGGTTGGGTGTTGGGTTGGGTCAGAAAGGCGCGTCGCCCATGATGCCGGCGCGTTCCATCTTGCGCGGGTCGGGCCAGTAGTCATGCACGGCGTAATGCTGGGTGCAGCGGTTGTCCCAGATCGCGACACTGTTGGGTTGCCAGCGGAAACGCACCTGGAATTCGGGCACCGTAGCCTGGCTTTGCAGGTAGTTCAGCAACATGCTGGCACCCGGTGACTTGTCCAGCCCGAAGCGGACGTTTTCGGGTGTGTGGTAATTGGAAAAATGGGTAGCGAAACTGCCGACATAGAGGATTTTGTTGCCGGTTTCCGGGTGTGTTCGCACCACCGGGTGTTCGACCATCGGGTATTGCCCGGCCAGCTTGGCGCGGGCTTCTGGCGCCATCACAGCGCCGAAGGAATGTTCGATGCTGTGCTTGGCGCGCAGGCCCGCAATTTTGCCCTTGATCTCCTCAGGCAGCCGCTCGTAGGCGGCCTCCATGTTCACCCAGATGGTGTCGCCGCCTACCTCGGGGCATTCAATGCAGCGCAGCACTGCGCCCATCGGCGGACAGGTGCGCCAGGCGGCGTCGGTATGGAAATTGTTCTCGTAGTTTTCTTCCTTGTCGCTGCGGTTGATCTGGACCAGGCCAGGGTGGTCCGGATGGCTGCCGACCACCGGATGGTCTTCCAGCTCGCCAAACCTGCGCGCAAAGGCGACATGCTCGGCGCGGCTGATGTCCTGGTCGCGCAGGAAAAGCACCTTGTGTTTGAGCAACAGGGCCTTGATCTCCTGAAACAGGGCGTCGTTACGCGAGGCGTCGCCCAGGTTCACACCGGTCAGTTCGGCGCCAATCGTGCGGGTCATCGGTAAGGCTTTCATGGCGGTCCTCAAAAAAAACAAGGTTTGCAGTTATTTATGTCGACAATAATAAATTCTAGGATTATTATTCGCCCATTGCAAGCTTTTTTTGAGAAATCCGTATGACCCTCTGCAAGCACCAAATCCTTAGCGCCCTAGTGACTGGCCTGCTGGCCTTGGCGCTGCCTGGCAGCGCAAAGGCGCAAACTGCCGACGCCTGGCCCAGCCGCCCGATCACCTTCGTGGTGCCCGCAGCGGCCGGCGCTGGCACCGACATACTGGCCCGTGAGATGGCCACGCGCCTTGCCCTTGCGCTCAA
This sequence comes from Burkholderiales bacterium, assembly GCA_025360385.1. Taxonomy (GTDB): domain Bacteria; phylum Pseudomonadota; class Gammaproteobacteria; order Burkholderiales; family Burkholderiaceae_C; genus JANYCG01. The sequence continues at coordinate 2,535 of JANYCG010000131.1, forward strand.
ACAAAACATCATTGTGGACAACCGGCCCGGCGCCAGCGGCGTGCCGGCCACGGCAGCAGTGGTGCGCGCCGCGCCCGACGGCCACACCTTGCTCTATACCAATGGCTCTTTCGCCGTCATGGCGCCGGCGCTCCTCAAGAGCGTGCCTTACGACGTGACAAAGGACATCGCCCCCATCGCGCAAACGGTGGTCGGCGGCGTTTTGCTGCTGGTCAACAAGGACTTCCCGGCCAGAAACCTCAAGGAGTTTGTCGACTACGCCCGCGCCAACCCGGGCCTGACCTACGGGACCTGGGGCATTGGTTCATCGGGCCACCTGATCATGGAGTGGCTCAAAAAGCAGGCTGGCTTGCAGATGACCCATGTACCCTACCGCCAAACACCACAATTGCTGACCGAGCTGTCAGCCGGTGTCTTGCAGATTGGCTGGGCCGACCCCAGCGCGCCCGTGCCCTTTTTGGAGTCCGGCAAGATTCGCGGCATTGCGATCAGCGGCAACGTGCGTGCGCCGCGCACACCCGACATCGCCACCATGGGAGAGCAAGGCTACCAGTTTGACGCAGTCGGCTGGTTTGGCCTGTTCGCGCCTGCGGGCACACCGCCCGCCATCATCGAGCGGCTGTCGGTGGAAGTGAACAAGATCCAGCGGCAGCCGGAAATTGCCGCCAAGATGACCGCCCTGAACTTCGAACCCCCCCCGGTGAAAACACCCGCGCAGTTCAAATCCATTGTTGCAAACGACCTGCAGATGTGGCGCAAGATCGTCCAGGATGCAGGCATTACACCGGAGTGAACCTGATGCACAGCAGAACCTTTTCCTCCACCCGGCGTGGCGCGCTCAAAGCCGCCGCCGCAGGCGCCACGCTAGCACTTGCCAGGCCCGTGTGGGCCCAGCCTGATGCCTGGCCCAACAAGCCCATCCGCATGGTCGTGCCGTCGTCGGCGGGCTCGGGCTCTGACGTGTTGATCCGCACAGTGTCCGAAAAACTCGCGGCCGTGCTCAAGCAGCCCATCGTCATCGACAACCGCCCCGGTGCCAGCGGCATGATCGCGACCAATGTGGTGGCCAAGGCGCCCGCCGACGGTTACACCTTGCTCTACACCAACGCGTCGTACACCGTGATGTTGCAGGCCCTGCAGCCCGATCTCAAATTCGATTCGCTGCAGGACATCACGCCCGCCGCATTGACCGCCGTAGGCGGCGTGGTATTGCTGGTCACGCCCGACCTGCCGGTCAAGACGTTGTCGGAACTGGTCGCACTCCTCAAGGCCAATCCCGGCAAATATGGCTACGGCACCTGGGGCATTGGCTCCAACGGGCACCTGACGATGGAATGGCTCAAGAGCAAAACCGGCTTTGGCGCCGAACATGTACCCTACAAGGCCGTGTCTGCTGTCATCAATGACATGTTATCGGGCGTGTTGAAGATCGGCTGGTCGGACCCCAGTACGCCCGTGCCACATCTGGCGGCTGGCAAGTTGCGCGCCATCGCCGTCAACGGCGCAGCGCGTGCGCCCAAATTGCCCGAGGTGCCAACCTTTGGCGAGCAGGGATTTCCGTTCCCGGCGGTGGGCTGGCAGGGCATCTTCGCACCGGCCGGCACGCCGGTGGCCATTACCCGTCGCATCAACGACGAGGTGCAGAAAATCCTGGTCGGCGACGACATGAAAGCCGTCCTGGGCCGCATGAACCTTGAACCCACACCGGCGTGGACCAACGAACGTTTCGCCGCGCAACTGCGCACCGACCTGACCACTTGGAAGGCCATCGTCACCGACGGCAAAATCAAGGCCGAGCAATGAGCCGGGGCAAAACGCAAAATATCCCCGATTTGCAAGCCCTGCTGACACCGCAGAACCACCTGATGCTGGCGGTGGAGCAGGCCATGCTGCGCGGGCCCGAGTGGGCACGGGCTGCCCCGTCCGTGGCCGACCAGATCGCGGTGCGCATGGCTGGCGTCATCACGCTGGACCTGGTCCACGCCGGCCAGCGCCTGCTGGAACAAGACATCAGCGAGGTGCTGAACGTCAGCCGCGCGCCGGTACGAGAAGCCTTGCGCATTCTGGAGCGCGAGCGCCTGGTCGAGTTCCAGCCCCGCCGCGGTGCCATCGTTACCGCCCCCGATGCCGCCGAGCTGACTGACATCTTCACCGTGCGCGGCGCACTCTACGCCATCATGCTGCGCCAGTTGATGCAGGAATGCCCTGCCGCGCTGGAACGGGTGCTGGCCGAGCACGTCGTGCGGCTGGCCAAAGCCGCCAAGGAATCCGCCGACGCCTTCGCCGTGGGCAGCTTCCTGTTGAACCTGGCGATCGCCGATTTGTGCGGCAACCGCCTGCTGGCCGAATTGCTCAAATCGATTGCGCTGCGCACGTTGCGTTATGTGCGCCTGGGCCGCGTCGCCAACCCCAAACGTATTCCCAAATCAGTGCAGACCTGGCGCGCGCTGCACAAAGCCGTGGCCGATCGCGACACCGACGCCGTGCTGGCCATTGCCGCACAACGCATGACCGAGATCCGCGAGGCCTCGGTGCTGGCCCTGGAAGCCAGCAACACGCGCTCCCACCAGCCGTCGGCCTGAGCATCAAGGGTTCCCGTCTTTCCTGTCCCCCAACCGATTCACCCCAATGGAGAAACCATGACACGCAGCGTTCAACAACTTTTCAATTTGCAGGGCCGCACAGCCCTCATCACCGGGGGCTCGCGCGGCCTCGGGTTTCAGATGGCGCAGGCGCTCGGCGAAGCTGGGGCACGGGTCTTTATCAGCGCACGCAAGGCCGATGAACTGGAACATGCCACAACCCAACTGCGCACCCAGGGCATCGACGCCCATTGGTTCGCCGCCGACTGCCAGAAGGAAGCCGAAATCCACCAGCTGGGCGCGCAGGCGCTCAAACACCTGGGCCATGTGGACATCCTGGTCAACAACGCGGGCGCATCGTGGGGCGCACCGGCCGAGGAGCATCCCATCACCGGCTGGGACAAGGTCATGAACCTCAATGTGCGCAGCTACTTCATCCTCAGCCAGGACATCGCCAAGGCCAGCATGATCCCGCGCAAGAGCGGTCGCATCATCAACACGGCGTCCATCGCCGGTCTGGGTGGCAACTCGCCGGGCATGAAAACGCTGGCCTACAACACCTCCAAGGGCGCCGTGATCACCTTTACGCAGGCCCTGGCCTGCGAGTGGGGTGGGTATGGCATCAACGTCAACGCCATCTGCCCCGGCGTGTTTCCGACCAAGATGGCTGCCGGGCTGCTGGAGTCGCTCGGCCCCACCTATCTTGACCACGTGCCATTGCACCGCGTCGGCGACGATGAGGACCTCAAGGGACTGGCCGTGCTGCTGGCCAGCGACGCTGGGAAACACATCACCGGCCAGTGGCTGGCAGTGGACGGCGGCGTGTCTGCACTGGCGGGCGGCTGACCCGGCAGCCGCAGTTCTTTGCATGAAAGAACTACTTGCTTCTGCGACGCAATTCTCAGGCCAGCGCCTGCGTCTGCGCCGGGGTGCCGAAATCGCCCTGATCGAATTCTTCAACCCGGTCAATGGCTGTTTCGATCCTGTTTCCGAGTCAGAACTGGCGACCGTACTGGACCTGCTGGACGGCATGGCGCCGCTTCGTGCGCTGGTGTTGACGGGCGGCACACCGGGCGTATTCATTCGCCACTATGACTTGCAGACCCTGCACCAGATCGCCAGCAAACTGAGCCACAAGGGCCTGACGTTTTCGAAAGATCACCCTGTGCCCGAAGCGGCCTTTCCGCGGGTCCTGCGCCGCCTGACTGAAGCCCCTTATGTGACCATTGCTGCCATCAATGGCGTGGCCATGGGTGGCGGCTTTGAGTTGGCCCTGGCCTGTGACATCCGCATTGCGCAGGAAGGCAGCTACCCGATTGGCCTGCCGGAGCTGAACATCGGCATCCTGCCCGGCGCCGGCGGCACGCAGCGCATGCCGCAGATTCTGGGGCCGGGCCGCACGCTGTACAACCTGCTGACCGGCAGGATGTATTCACCCGCCGAGGCGCAACAGGCCGGCTTGGTGGACGAATGTGTTCATGATGCATTGGCGCGTGCGCTGGCCATCGCCCAGCATGTGGCCACACTGCCGGCAAAGGCCTGTACCCATGCCAAGTTCCTGGTGCGCAACGTCGGCAACCTACCGCACGACGTGGGCATGGCGAATGAGCGCACATTGATGTGCGACTGTCTGGTGGACCCGGCCTCCATGGCGCTGATCAAAAAAGTGCTGGACAGCGGGGATGGGATCGAAACCCTGTCGCTGTAGATTGAGGTTTTAGGGTGCTGCCAACATCAGCACCCCAAACCTTTTAGCCGGGGATTGCGTTTCGCCGCTGGCCGGGAAAAATTTGAAACCCATTTGAGTGCCTATGGCTTTCAGCGCGGTGATTTGCGCATCTGACAGGCAGGTGTCGCCCGCGTCTGCCCCGCCCGTACAGCGCAGGCTTCCATCGCAGCCTGGGAAACCAGCAGCCGCTTGGGTGTGTTGGGGTAGGCGCGGGTTGGGCCAGGGCTTGATTCAACCTCAATCCGGCAGTTAGCCCGTAGCAGGCAGTGCATCAGGAGGTCTGAACGGCACAAGTATTGGCGCGATCTTGTCGCTCACATAACGCAAGAGCACAGCCCATAGAACGATCAGTTTGAACTGCTCCGCGGTGTCCTTCACCTGCTGCAAAGCCGCACGGCAATACCAACTCCACCCGTTGTACACCTGCGCCCACGCCCGCGCCGTGGTTCGGCAACGGTTGATGTCCTGCCGGGTGTCAATCAGCTTTTCAGAACAATCCGAAATATCGAAAAGTGGCGCACTGCGGGCTCACCTGTTGGGGACTCAGAAAGACAAGAGGCCCGCGTTTGCGGGCCTCTTGAGAATTTGGCGGAGTGGACGGGAGACACCGTAAACCTCTCGCAACCCGCATGGATGCTGGGTTTGGCAGCAAAAACACGATGAAAAAACGATACCGTTGATGCTACCACGATGACCCCGTCCGCTTGGTGAGTGTTGCCCGCCGAACATCTCGAAATTTTGGCCCTCTTTCTAGTCGTGCCTGCTGACGCTGCGGATGCCATTTAGCAGCGCGCCCGCGCCGTGCTATCCTTTACCTTCTAGGAATTAATGTAAATCGAAGGGGTAAACATGATTAGGTCTTGGTTGCTAGGTTTGGCAATGGTTCTAGTTCTGAGCACGGCTACGGCCATGACACTTTGGGCGCTGGTGAGTTCGGAGTTCAATGGTGGCCATTACTACTGCCATTACCAGATTCAAGGCACTTCGATTCAGAAAACTGTCGTCTCAGACGTTTCTTGCCTGTCGCCTCTCGTCGAATATTAGCTGGGCTGAATGAACTACTGGGAGCATTTGTGGATACATGGATAGAAGTAACTGATTATTTGCCTGAGCCTGGCGTAGTTGTGCTTGTAGTCTTAGTAGATGGCTCAATGCAGGTTGGTGATGTGAAGGTTGCACCTGATGGGAAACGATGGCTTAAACCTTTGCAGTCGGATTTGATCGTGGCGCGTTGGCGACCACTGGAATCTGCAGAATGATGAAGCCAATCCTTGTGTGCTTAATGGTTTCATGCCTTCTGTCAGCATGCGCGACCGAACAAGTCCAAAAATGGATTGACATTACCGGCAAAGGGCGAACCGAGTCGGAACGCTACCAAGATCGTTCTGCTTGCGTTCTAGTATGGCAGCAGGCTCGAACGCAAGCAGAAGCGACCAATCCAATGCCGTCAAGTGGGTCATGTCAAAACTGCGCTGCACTCCACTCCGCGACCATCGTTGCTCGGCAGATCAACATTGATTCTTATGCAGATACCGCTTACACGAGTTGCATGGGAGTCAAGGGGTGGCGAAAGCAAGACTATTAACTAAATTCGCTACTCAGCGGATGCGCTTGTGAACCATTGACATTAGCTAACGACCCTGTGTAGGTCGCACCATTTTCGTAAGGGCTGGTTGTGGAAGTGTCGGCGGTCGCGGCGTCCCTGCTGGGGCTTGCTTTTTTCGCGCGAGTGGTGCGATGGCGCTTCGAGCCTTCAACTGTTCCCACACAGCCGCATCCTGCTGACGCAATTCCATGGCTGTCTGGCGCCATTCCTTCATGGCCTCCGCATGGGCTTTCATGGCACGGTGGTGCGCCGTCTCAATGCCCAAGACTGAGCCCAGGGCAAGAGCCGCCCCGGCAGTCATGCCAGCGGGTGGCTCCGGCGCCTTCGGTGCTGGTGGCAGCTTGGCCCGCTCTGGCAAGTCCTTCGCAGCCTGCACCGCGCCGTAGAACTGGCGCACCTCAGAGTGCGCCGCTTGGCTGCCCGGTTCGCCACGCCGGATGCCCAGCGGCGCCATAGCTTCGCCGTAGCTGGTTTGCAGCTCGCGCAGCCGTTCCCGGTCAAACTGGGCTTTGCTGTTGAGCTTCCAGATACCCGCCGCCGACTTCACGCGCGGCACCACCAGCAGGTGCAGGTGCGGGGTCATTTCGTCAAGGTGCAGGACAACCGAGGCCAGTTGGTCCGCCCATTGCCGCTTGGCCCATGCCAGCGACGCCGTGGCCCACGCCTTCACCTTGTCCGGCTCAAACACGCCGCCCATGGTCTCGCGTCCGGGCCGGAAGTAGCTTGGGCTGGCCGACAGCACGATTTCGCGGCACAGCACTGTGTCGCGGTTGCGCCGTTCTGCCCCTTCGAGCAGATGGCGCGCCGCCTGATAAGGCGTCTTGCCATCTGCCAGGTGCATCACGCCCGGCGCCGCCCCATCGGGGTCCGCGTTGGGCGTGGGCTTCTCGCGCATGGTGTGCGCCGACGAAGCCGCAATCGCCGCCATGGCCTTGGCCTTGCGACGATCCACGCGCAGCACGGCGTAGGGGGCAGCGGCGGGGTGCGGTGTGCTCATGCCTCATGCATATCGCGCGCCGCCCGAGATAGCACGCCCGGCCATCAGATGTCCGGTCTACTCACTACACCGAGCAAGCTCGGTTCTGTTCGACCCACCCCCCGGCCCGGCCCTGCAAGGGCGGGGAGCAATTCAGAGCGTGCTATGCCAGGACCAGCCCCCGGCCTGCGGCTCGGGGGTTCGTCCCGGCACTTACGGCACGCTGGTGCGCCGGGCCACAGCATCGAAATCGATCCTGTCAGGCCCACCTAGGCGGTAATTCTGCCTGCGCAGGCTTGAATTCTTTTGGCTTGCCCCAAGCTACCTCTCCAACTTTTTGGAGAGGTCTATGCGCGTTGACTTTTGCACTTTTACAGCAGTCGGTGGCTACGAAGTAACGGTTAACCCATCGCAGGTTCGCTACTTTGCGTGCCTCGACGGAAAAAATACGACCATGTATTTTGACAATGATCAATCAGTGACAGTTACCGCAAGTCGCCAACAGGTTGAGGACGGTCTGACGATCAACGATAACTGACGCTCTGCATCGCAGGTCGCGGTGCTGGCGCTGCCAGCAGCGTGCGATGCTATTGCTGCCGTCAAAGGCCGGGACGCGTGTTGCCATGTAATACGCCCACCGCCCCAGCCGTTGATCCCTCAGCCTGTCCGGTTGTCACCAGCGCCGTAGCCGCTGTGTGGGCGTTGATCAAATCGCGCACATGGGCCATGTGTGCACGCAGCTTGCTCGCCAGTCGCAGCGCGTTCTGTCTCTCGTTGGCGGACTTGGGGGCCGGGCTGTTGAGGTAGTCATTCATGGTGCCAATGGTGTCCAACACCTGAATGGCGTGCTCTTCCAGTTCTTCAAGTGTCATGGAGTCAACATTGACGCGGATAAGGTCAATGGCTTTGATCATGGGGCTTGTGGACATGGTGTGGCTCTCCGTCTGTTGCCTCCACCATGGCGCCAGCGGTGCAGCCGATCAAGAGCCATTCGGCGGGGGCTTGCTATTCGCTTGGGATTTGGTAAGACAGGTGCCGGGCTGGGCATGCGTCAACCGAAAGGTTCTCGATCCACCCCCCCGTGTCAGACTAGTTGTCGCCCCATCATGATTGCGGAAGATCCGCATAGGAGCGCCATCTATGAGCAGAAATTTACATTCAATTGAATTCCAAGAACAAGCCCTCATCAAAGTGAGGGATCGCGGCACGCGCAGCGTGCTGGACGTAGCCAATGATTTGCATATGGCTGTCGGCACGCTGAGGAAGTGGCTTAGCAAGTCCAACCGGAGAAAGGCCGACGTGAGTGAGCCAGCAGCCCAACTGCCGAATGACCTGCCGGCGCAATCTTGGCAACCTGCCCAG
>JANYCG010000139.1 GCA_025360385.1 Burkholderiales bacterium
GCCTCTGGGAACGGTCGGCGAGGTTGCGGTGCGCGGCCCCAACACCATGCTCGGCTACTGGAACAAGCCCGACCTGACTGCGGCGGTGCTGCGCAATGGCTGGATGCACACCGGCGACGGCGGGCGCATGGACGAAGACGGTTACCTGTACATCGTCGACCGCATGAAGGACATGATCGTCAGCGGTGGCGAGAACGTCTACTCAGCCGAGGTCGAAAACGCATTGGCCCAGCACCCTGCCGTGGCCGCCAGTGCGGTGATCGGCATTCCCAGCGACGCCTGGGGCGAGGCGGTGCATGCGGTAGTCGTCCTCAAGGCCGGGGTTGTGGTGACCGAGCAGGAACTGTCAGCGCATTGCCACCAATTGATCGCCGGCTACAAGTGCCCGCGCAGTATCGAGTTTCGCGACGCGTTGCCGATGACAGGGGCAGGAAAGATCCAGAAGACCGAACTGCGCAAGCCGCATTGGGCGGGACATACGCGGTCGGTCAACTGAGCGGATGACTGCATGCAACCGGGAGCCAGGACGGAATGCAGATGTACCAATCCGGCACTTCCACGGGCTGGACGCTTGGGCAAACCTTCCGACGGATGCAAATGTGTCAGAGACATGTAGTACCCGTCGTGCGCCCAGCGTGTCTTGCCGTTGGCGCCCGCCTAGCTCGAACGTTGAAGCTGTAAATAAACCCGATTCCCAAATGTGCGATGACAACCATGCGCCTTTGGCAAATCAGTTTTCAAAAATTGAATGCACACTTGAAGGAGTTCCATGATGCTTGGAATCACCACTTTGGCGGCTGAAGTTAGCCATGTTTCGAAGCATGGTTTTTGGCTTTCGCTTGCCGACGAGGAGTTGCTCGTGCCTTTCGATCAATTCCCATGGTTTCGAAAGGGGACGATAGAACAGATTTCTGATGTCCAGTGGCCAACCCCCGATCACTTTATTGGCCGGGGCTGGACGTCGATTTGTCGGTGCAGTCCATCCGAAGCCCAGCCATGTTTCCGCTGGTTTCGGGCGCAGAGGGCTAACAGCTTGCTCGTCGCGGACACTCAGCCACACAATACCGCTTCGCGGCGCTGGCTGCGTGCCGGCCAGCGCTGACGTCAAACCCGTTCAGTTTCAGTGAAGGCATTGCCAAATGAACCTATCCGCCATCGAACAATCTGTACTTGGCTTGCCCGAGGTAGAGCGGGCGCCCTTGGTGCATTTTTTGCTCGATAGTCTGGATGCGCCATGGGTCGCAAAAATTCAGGCTATCTGGCTCAATGAGGCGTGCGGCCGTGCTGATGATATTGACGCAGGAAATGTAAATCTGGCGAGTGGCAAACTGTTTGGGCAGCAGGTTCAGGCGCTTTTTAGGTGAGCTGCTGGCTCCACCCAGGGGCCGTTGAAGAATATAAAAAGTAGGTCGCTCACGATGAAGAGATACAAGCGCGACTGGGCAGGCGATACCACGCCGAATTTCAAATTGTCTTGGTTTCGGTTTGTGCTGCACCTGATCGTTTCCGCATTGTTTCAGCGCCTGAGGTTTGGCGCACCCTGTTCGAAGTATTTCACTTTGGCCTTGTTTACCGCGAAGTTGATGGATTGGTTCAAGTCGTGGCGGTTGCACACCATCGGCACCAACCGGGCCATTGGGTGGCTCGGTTTAAACTGGTTGAACGACCCGACTTTCAGCGGTCATCGCCAACGCGGCCATCCACAAGGAGTCACACCATGAAAATCACCGTTGAAACCATCGTCAAAGCCCCCGTCGCAAAGGTCTGGAGCGCCTACACAACGCCAGGCGACATCATGCAGTGGAATACCGCTTCTGATGATTGGCATACAACCCAATCCACAGTCGATTTGCGCGAGGACGGGGCGTTCACATCGCGCATGGAGGCCAAAGACGGCAGTTTCGGCTTTGACTTCGCAGGAACGTACACCAAGATCGTGCCGAAGGAGTTGATTGAGTATTCGTTCGGAGACCGAAGTGGTTCAGTCGAGTTCGTGCCTGGCACAAATGGTGTCACCGTGCGCGTCACGTTTGATGCTGAATCCGAAAACCCTGTGGAACAACAGCGTCAGGGATGGCAGGCCATCCTGAATAATTTTGCCAAACATGTCGAAGCGCGTCAGTGAATTAGTGGCATCAGCGATGGCAAGCCACACGGCGTTTGAGAAGGCCGCGCCAAAGGTGGTTTACCCTTCAACTTTGCGTCAGGCACCACATGCCACCTGTAGGCGTCACTCACTCTAACGAGAAACACCATGTCCAAGCTTCGCGTAGAAAGTTTCACCCTATCCATTGACGGTTTCGGCGCTGGCCCCAACCAAGACATCAACAACCCGCTGGGCGTGGGCGGCACCTCGCTACATGGCTGGGCCTTGTCCACACGCACGTTTCAGAAATACCTGTTCGGCAACGATGGCGGAGCAACGGGTATGGATGAAGACTTTGCCGCCCGAGGTTTTCAGAACATCGGGGCCTGGATCCTCGGCCGGAACATGTTCGGGCCAGTTCGCGGGCCTTGGCCAGACGAAAGCTGGCGGGGTTGGTGGGGCGATAACCCCGTGTATCACGTCCCCGTATTCGTGCTCACCAACCACCCGCGCCCACCCCTTGTCATGGATGGGGGCACGACTTTTTACTTCGTGACGGAAGGTGCTGCCGTCGCGCTTGCACGCGCCCAAGACGCCGCCGCAGGCAAAGATGTTCGCGTTGGTGGCGGCGTCAATGTCATTCAGCAGTATCTTCGCCAACGCCTGATCAATGAAATGCACATCGCCATTTCGCCAGTCCTTCTTGGTTCGGGTGAACGACTCTTCGAAGAAGTAAACCTTCCTGCCTTGGGTTATGGTTGCACCAGACACGAAGCCACGCCACTTGCGACTCACCTGATTTTCACGCGCCAATGACCCCGGTGACGCCAACAGCTCACCCGACACGAATGCCCTGGGTGGCTGTACATTTTGGCGATAGGGGCCCTTCCAGACCGGGAAACTCGGCCCAATGAAAAACTAACTTTTCTTCTCTTGACTGATGCTGGGCACAAGCGTTGGCAGATCCGTCATGGCGGCCACAGGTCAATTCGACCGGTTGAGTGCGCCAAGGCGTGCCATCGATCCCCATTGTGATTTCCGTCCTCCCAAAGCCAATTTCGGATCCGGCTCACAGTCTGGCTCCAACAGCACTGCCTGCCTATAATTCCGACCATGTCAGCAACCCTGATCGCGGCTTTGTTTTTCACGGTGGCCTTGCTGGTGGTCACCGGCTACTTCATCATGGGTTCAGTCCCACTGCTGGTTCTCGAACACGACACGCCGCTGGACGCTGGCTTCATTCGCGGTTTCTTCAACACCTATTACCTAGCCGCAACGTTCACTGCCAGCGCCACTGCGTTGAGTTTTGCATTTGCCGCAAGGCTGCCCTTCGCGGCCGGCGCGGCCGGGCTGGCGTTGCTGGCCATCGGTCTGCGCCGCAAGGTCATTCCTGAAATGGACTCACTTGGAACCCAGATTCAGGCCAAGGGGACAGATGCAGTCGCAAAATTCCGCCGCACACACCTGTCAGCCATACTGATCAACGTGGCCCAGCTTGTGCTGATTGTTTGGAGTCTCACGGCCCTTTCACTGAAGTGAAATGGTTTGCAAATTTCCAGGGCGGCTACGTGAAACCCCCGGGCTTAAGCCAAGGCAAGCCCGCGTCTGAACTCATCCACGAAACAGCGCCAAACGCCGTCGAGGAATGTCAGTGGATGGGCACGCCGGTCCGGTCCTGCCGACAAGCGCACTACGGGCTGACGACCCGCTTCAATACCCCGCAATCACCCCGTCGCTGCGCGGGTCTGCCGCACCCAGACACAGGCCGTCGGGCTGACGAACGATGGCCCCGGCGTGGCCCATCGTGTCGCTGTAGTCGTCCAACACTTCCACATCATGCCCGGCAGCGGCCAGGGCCTTCAAGGCGCTGGCATCGGCACGGCTTTCAAACTTGAGCGTTGTGCTCTCTTGGCCCCATGTTTTGCCCAGCAGCCAGCGCGGGGCGCTGACGGCTGCTTGCAGGGTCTGGCCGAACAAGGCGTAGCGACTAAACACAGCCGACTGGGTTTGCGGCTGGCCGTCTCCGCCCATATTGCCGTACACCATGTGGCGGCCATCGTCAAACCGGGCGTACGCCGGATTGAGGGTGTGGAAAGGTTTTTTGTGGGGCCGCAAGGCCAGGTGCGAAGCCGGGTCGAGCAAGAAACTGGAACCCCGGTTTTGCCAAGCGATGCCGGTGTCGGACAACACCACGCCCGAGCCAAACTCCCAGTACACGCTCTGGATATAACTGACCATACGGCCAGCGCTGTCGGCCGTGCCCATCCAGATGGTGTCGCCATGAATGGTTTTTTCAGGCCAGGGCAAGGCCTTTTTCATATCCACCGCCTCGACACACTGGTCAATGAAGGCCTCGGTCAAAAACTGCTCTGGTGCCACGCCTTGGGCCGCCATGGCCGCTGGGTCAGCAATGTAGCGGTTGCGCACCCGGAAGGCCTGTTTGGTGGCCTCTACCAGGGCATGCAGGTATTCAAAGCCATCAGCCTCTTGGATACGGTGGCGCAGACGCAGTTTGTCAAAGATGGCCAGGATCATCAAGGACGCAAGTCCCTGAGTGGGCGGTGTCATGTTGTAGAGGGTGGCCCCCGTCACCCGGACCGACAGCGGCTTGACTGACGACGCGCGGTGCGCCTGCAAATCGGCCAGACGCACCGGACCGCCCAGGCGTGCATGCTCTGCTGCGACTTTTTCAGCCACGCTGCCCCGGTAAAAGTCGTCCAGACCTTTGTCGGCCAGGGTTTGCAGGGTGTCGCCCAGCGCAGGGTACGAGCGCAGGGTGTTCACAATGGGTACGTCAGCGCCGTTTAAAAACTGGCCCGCAAACCCCGCTTGGTGCCCCAGCTCCGGCAAAAATTTCGTGGTGAAGTTAACCTGGCTTTGCGTCACCGGAGCGCCGTTTTTGGCGTACCAAATGGCGTCTTGCAGCAGGCGTGAGACCGGCAGTTTGCCGCCCTGCCGTGAGGAATGCGCCAACGCTTCTTGCCAGCCGGAAATCGCCCCGGCCACCGTATTGGCGGCCAGTGGTCCGCGGCCTGGAATCGCCGGCAGGCCTTTGCTTTTGTAAAAATCAATATCGGCCAAACCAGCCGCACGGCCACAGGCGTCGATGGCTAGGGGCTCCTGGCCTGGCTCGGAGATGATCCAGAAACCGTCACCGCCAATCGAATTCATGTGCGGGTAGACCACGGCAATGGCGGCCGCCGCAGCGACCATGGCTTCAATCGCGTTGCCGCCTTCGCGCAGCACGGCAGAGGCGCTGTTGGCCGCCAAGTGGTGTGGCGCAGTGACCATGCCGCGCGGGGAGGTGAGGGTTTGTCGCATGTTCAGTCTTTCAACAGATCAGACGCCATAGCGCTCAAAGCCTTGACGTAACACGCCATGGGAACACGCACAATGCCAGCGCCAATTTGCCCGACACCTGCCTCCTTGTGTGCAATGCCCGTGGTGACCAGGGGGCGGATGCCCGTGTCCACCACTTTGCGCACGTCGATGCCGCAGGGGGCACCGGCAAAGTCCAACGCCGGCAGGCTCAGGGCCGGGTTTTTTGTGACCGTGATCTCATACATCTCACGGCTGTAACGCACTGCATCGACCACCGTGCCACCGGCCAAAAGCGTCAGCGCGGGCGACGCAGCAAAAGAGCAACCACCAAAACCCGCTGTCTCGGTGATGGCGCTGTCGCCAATGTCGGGGCAGGCATCCGACTGCTTGAAACCGGGGAAAAACAAGCCCTGTGGCAAGCCTGAAGGTGCGGTGAACCAGCGCTTGCCCATACCGCTGACGCGCAGGCCGGTCTCGGTGCCGTTGCGCGCAGTGGCCGTGACCACTGTGCTGAAGGGCAGGCCATGGGCCGCGTCCATGATGGCTTTGCACGAGGCCATGGAGTAGTTCAAAAAGAACTGCGACGATTTGGCGACGAAGTCCAGGCTCTGGTGGATGTGGTCTTGCGTGACCGACGCATTGGCGCTGCCCACAGCTGCCAACGGCACCGCCAGCGCCATGAAAAACAGCGCGGTCGATGCGGCGTTGCGGCTATGCACCTCGTCTCCCATCAACAACGCCTGTGACTGTATGGCCTTCAGGTCAATGCCGCCGGCCCGTTCAAAGTTATGCCGCACCGCGGTTTTGAGCACCGGGGCCAGCACCGCTTCAAACCACTTGAGCCGGGCAATCACATCGGGGCTGTTGGCGCCAAAACGCAGGCAGCGGCCAATGCCTTCGTTGATGTTGGTGAAGGCCACGTTGCCGTGGGTGGCATTGCGCACCTGGATCAGCGGCATGGACGCGCTGATGATGCCGGTCATGGGCCCCACGGCATCAAAGTCATGGCACTGCGCAAATTCAATCTGCCCGGTTGACAGCAGCTTTTCAGCCTGTTCGGGGGTGCTGGCCCAGCCTTCATAGAGGACAGCGCCGATCATCGCGCCGTGCATGGGGCCGCACATCTGTTCCCAGGCCACAGGCGGCCCGGCGTGCAGCAGCAGACGCGTGCCCCTCATGTCGGGCCATACGCCGTCGGCGCGCAAGGGGATGTCCTCCCACATCGAACGGGCGTTGATGATGCGCTGGGTCGCCTCCAGATTGGCCGCTTCAATGCGCGGGTCGCCCAGCAGTTGCGCAAGTTGCCAGGCCAGCGCAGGATCAGCGTTGCCGGGCGGTTGCCATTGCAGGCTGGTGAGCGTGCCGCCGTTGGCCGTGACGCTGGTGTTGAAGCCGTCCAGACCGATGTTCAGCACAGCGGGGGCCTGGGTCAGCAAGGTGTTTTTGACGAGTGGGTTGTGCAGGGTCATGGTTCAGTGTGTCACATTCATAGTCAGCAGGGCCAGCAACACGCCAGCCAGCATGTCAGCGCCAGATGTGGCCCCAAGCCCCATCAAATGGTCGTAACGTGCTTTAATTTTTATAGCATTTCTGGACTGCAACGCGGCCAGCAGATCATGCAGGGCGCGGTAACTTTGGCCCGCCATCAGGTCGTCAAGCAAAGCCGCGCTGATGGGATTGGTGGCGGTTGCTGCGGCGGATCGGATGCCCGTTTTCAGGCCTGGCATGGCGGCCAGCCAGAGGGCGCGGGGCGCATGGTTCAGCCCAAAAAAAATGCCGCCCACAAAGTCGTCGCCGCTGGGCGTGAGGCCATGACCCAAGCCGAGCACACGCAGCGCGGCAGCTTCAAACGCCTGAATGTCGTCAAGCGCCAAGGCACTGCAGATGGCGTCAAAACGGCGGGCTGCGTGGTTCAGTGGAAAAGGCAAGGGCTGGCCCAAAAGCCACAACAGCAGGCCTTTGGCAGGGCCTTCACCGAGTTGATCCAGACAAATTCGTGCGCCTTGCGCCAGGCGCGCTGCATCGCAGACCAGCGCCTGGGGTTGCCAGGGCCGTGTGGCGTTGCGCGGGTGATCCGTAGCGCCGCCCTGCCCCACCCAGGCCACCCGGCCGTTGACGTAGGCATAGGCGGTCGATTCAAAACCCGGAACAGGAAGCCTTGCCGCATTGACCGAGGGGTTCAATCGCGTCATTTTTTACCACTGCCTCGTTGGCCCTGGTCTGCCAAATCCCCCAGGGTAATGTGCGTCCCGGCCCGGCCCATCAGTGCCTCAAACGCCTTTTCCAGCGAGGTAATGATGACCACGCCCTCACGGTTGGCCTCGGGCGATTCTTCCAGGAAGGTGATGGCCGCTTCAATTTTGGGTCCCATACTGCCAGGCGGAAACTGCCCGTCCGCCGCGTGCCGGCGCGCGTCGGCCAGGCTCATGTGGCGCAGCCAACGCTGCGAAGGCGTGTTGAAGTCCAGCGCCACTTGCTCCACGCCGGTGAGCATGATGAGCGCGTCGGCATGCAAGTGTGCCGCCAGCATCGCGCTGGTGAGGTCTTTGTCGATGACAGCGGCCACGCCCTTCAAATGGCCTTCGGGCGTGACCACGACCGGCACGCCGCCGCCGCCGCATGCAATCGGCAATACGCCGGCCTGCAAGAGCGCATCGATGGTCTGCAAGTCGAGGATTTTGAGCGGTTTGGGGCTGGCTACCATGCGCCGCCAGCCCCGGCCCGCATCTTCGGCAAAAAACCAGCCTGAGGTACGAGCCAGCTTTTTGGCTTCAGCTTCCTTGAAGAACTTGCCCACCGGTTTGGTCGGGTTTTGAAACGCCGGGTCGGCCGCATCCACCTCGACTTCAGTGATCACACACGACACCACCACGCTCATTCCATGGTCGTGCAGCACATTGGCAAAACTCTGTTGCAACATGTAGCCCATGCCACCTTGCGAATGGGCGACACACACGTCCATGGGCATGGGGGGCAGCTCGTCGGCCGTGCGGGCCATGCGGTACAAGATATTGCCCACCACGGGCCCATTGCCATGGGTCAGCACCAGTTGCCAGCCGGCCTTGATGATTTCGACAAAATGCACGCAGACCTGGCGCATCAGCTCGAGCTGCTCCTCGGCCGTGCCCCGAATCGTGGGCGGGTACGCAGCGTTGCCGCCCAGCGCCACCACCACACGTTTGGGGCGCGGTGCACCGGTGTCTGCGGCACGGCGGCGGCGCAGCGTCATGCAAGCCACCTCGCAGCCAGCCAGGCCGCGTTGGCGCTGTTGCCGGCCAGCGCCATGCCGGCCGATTTAAGTTTGGTTTCCTGAACCGTCAGCCCCTGCGGGTCCAGCTCGGTGCCACATACAAAGCCGACTACCGCCAGCGCGCGCTTGGCTTTGGCGGCCAGGCGTTTGGCCTGAACGATCGCGGCGGCCAGCTCAGAGGCCGGGTCGGCGTGTGCGCCCCAGCCAATCACCACGTCCAACAGGATCACACGAACGGTTGGGTCAGCGGCTTCCTTGAGCAGACGCTCAATGCGCGCGGCCTGGTCGATCATGGGGTGCGGGCGGCCCAGCGTGAATTCGTCGTCGCCCAAATCCAGCGCGGTGTGGCCAAAGCTGCTTTTCTTGGGGTTGGCTAGGGCAAAGGCTTTGTTGACCGGCACGTTTGACCACACCTCAAGGCCCATCCTGGCCCAAATCAATTGCGCCTCTGACGCGTAGGTTCCACCTGAGTACAAAGCCCTCAAAAATCTCTGTGACGATGCAAATTCGGGTTTAGTCCCTATGGGGTATTCATAGTTTGCTATATATTTAGAAGATTCTGATTTGGCGGATTGGAAATTTTCCCGCCGGGATTTGGGTAACAAACCGTCCGCGAGCCGGACCGCTTGCGCCGCGCAGTCCACCAGGGTGTGCACCACGCGGATGTGTTTGGCGGGCGACTTCACGTCACTGCCCAAAAACAGCACGACCGCCGGTTTGCCCGCCGCCTGCAAAGCGGCCATGACCTTGGCAGTGACCTCGGGCGCTGGCGGTTTGGAAACAATCGCGATCACCTGGGTCGCGGCATCCTGTGCCAGCAGCGCGATGCCCTGCAACAGGGTGGCCCCGCCCACTGCGGCGTACACGTCGCGCCCACCCGTGCCAATGGCGTGGCTCACACCGCCGCCAAAGCGGTGGACCTGGGTCGTCACCTCCTGCAAGCCTGTGCCCGACGCGGCGACCAGTCCGATGGAACCGCGCCGTACATGGTTGGCAAAGCCCAGCGGCACCCCGCCGATGATGGCCGTGCCACAGTCTGGCCCCATCACCAGCAGACCGCGCTTGCCTGCCTCTTGCTTGATGGCGACTTCTTGCACCAATGGCACGTTGTCGCTGAACATGAACACGTTCAGCCCTTGTTTCACCGCCTTGAGCGCCTCGGCCGCCGCGTAGGCACCCGGCACGGAGATTTGCGCGATGTTGGCCCCCGACAAATTGGCCAACCCCATGCCCACCGTGCGCGGCGCGATGGCCTCTTGTGCCGCCGCCGAACCGGCCTTCTCCTGACCGGCCAAATTCAGCCTGGACTGCGCCACTGCCGCCTCACATGCGGCTTGCGTTTTGGCCTGGACGACCACCATGATGTCGGCCGGGCCTGCGTCCTTCACGGCATCGGTCAACAGCCCGGCTTCCAGCAAAATCTCCTTGTTGGCCGGGTTGCCCATTTGCAAAGTCGCATTCACCACCTCGGGCAAGGCAAGCAAGCTTTGCGCCGTGCGCATCAAGGCCACGGAATCCTTGTACAAATTGGGGTGGATGTAAGCGACGGTGTGCAGGGAAATTGGCATGATCGAATGAGTTTGGAAAAATTGTATACACTTTTGGCATCATACTTCGACCCAAGGCACCTTGCCCACAACAAGACAAGAGACAAATGACTGACATCCACCTCCCCGCTTTGTCCCACCTGCCCAATCCCGCTGGCGCCTTTGACGAACTGAACCCCGCCGCGCGCCTGTTGATGGGCCCCGGCCCCATCAACGCCGACCCGCGCGTGCTCAAGGCCATGTCCACCCAGTTGCTCGGCCAGTTTGACCCGCAGTTCCGCCGCATGATGCGCGAAACCATGGCCCTGTACCGGGCGTTTTTTGAAACTCAAAACGACTGGACCCTGGTGCTCGACGGCACCGCCCGCGCGGCCATCGAGATGGTAATGATGTCGGCCGTCGAACCAGGCGACAAAGTGCTGGTGTGCAGTTTTGGCCGCTTCGGCCAGTTGCTCAATGAAATTGCGCAGCGTTGCGGCGCCCGCATCGAGGTCATCCAGGCCGAATGGGGCGAGGTGTTTGATCTGGCCCAAATTGAAGCCACGCTCAAGCGTTTCTCGCCCAAATTGGTCACCATCTGCCAGGGCGACACCTCCACCACCATGCTGCAGCCACTTGAAGGCCTGGGCGAGTTGTGCCACCGCTACGGCGCCATGTTGCAGGTGGATGCCACCGCGTCCTGTGGCGGAACGCCGCTACCGGTGGACGCTTGGGGCATCGATGCCGTCACGGCCGGTTTGCAGAAGTGCCTGGCCGGCCCGTCAGGCGCAGCGCCCATTACCTTGTCGGATGCAATGGCCAAATCCATCTACCGCCGACGCCACATCGAAGAAGGCTTGCGCCCCGCCGGCTACCAGCCCGGCCTGGGCCAGCGCATCGCCAGCAACTACATGGACATCGCCATGGTGATGGACTACTGGAGCGACGCCGGCCTGAACCACCACACCGAGGCCACCACCATGTTGTATGGCGCACGTGAATGCGCCCGCATCTTCGTGCAAGAGGGTCTGCCGGCGGTGTACGCGCGCCACGCGGCCGCATCCCGCGCCGTGGTGGCGGGCCTGCAGGGCATGAAGCTGAAACTCTACGGTGATGTGGCGCACAAAATGCCAAACGTGACGGGCGTGTACGTGCCCGACGGCGTCAACGGCGACAAACTTCGCGCCGCCTTGTTGAACGACTTCAACATCGAAATCGGCACCAGCTTCGGCCCCTTGCACGGCAAGGTTTGGCGCGTGGGCGCGATGGGTTACAACGCCAGGCCCGACGCAGTCTTGCACACGCTCGCCGCGCTGGAAACGGTGCTGGCCGCAGAAGGCCACGCCTTCACCCGTGGCGCGGGCGTGGATGCTGCGTACGGGTCTTACAAGGCGGCGTGAAACATCATTTCTCGGACATGGCCTTCAAGTCGGCCAGTCCCTTTTCAAAGTCCTTGCCGACAAGGGTGTCCATGCTGAAAAACATGTGCATCAGTTTGGTGATGTAGTTGGACGGGCCCTGCATCGCCCAGGTCACCTGGGTCACTGGCGAAGCGGTGCCGGCTTGGGGCACCAGTATCAGGTCAACCGTGTTGTGGGCTTCAAAGGGCTGGGTGAAATCCAGCTTGATTTTGACCCCTTGCCCCGCCTGGGCGTCGAGGATTTCCATGCGGCCCGAACCGACGCCTTTGCTCTCCCAGGCGTAAACAGCGCCCTTGCCGCTGTCGGCCCCGCTGAAGCTGCGTTTCATGGCCGGATCGAGTTTTTCCCACGGGCTCCAGGTGCCCCATTTGTGAAAATCGTTCAAGCTGGCATATATTTTGTCAGGCGGCGCCTGGATGGTGATTTGCCGCTGCACCCGGAAACTGTCGGGGCGGGTCGCCGCGAACGCCAGCAATGCCAGCAGCAAAGCTGCCAAGATGATGATTATTTTTTTAAACACAGAGTGGCTCCTTTACGGGTGATGGCATTTTGACAGCGGCGTGGCACCATTCCTCGCACCCTGGTTTGCACACCCTGGTTCGTGCGAAGCACCTCCAGGGCTGAACCAGCGGACAATCCACGCCATGCTCTACAAATTCAAATCCTCAACGACGGGTGACTTGGTGATGCTGCA
This sequence comes from Burkholderiales bacterium, assembly GCA_025360385.1. Lineage (GTDB taxonomy): Bacteria > Pseudomonadota > Gammaproteobacteria > Burkholderiales > Burkholderiaceae_C > JANYCG01. The sequence continues at coordinate 12,299 of JANYCG010000139.1, forward strand.
AGCCAATGGGCAGCAGATTTTGCGCATTATCGGCAAAGACGCCGAACAGAGTGCAGCCCCAGCCGGCATCATTTTGCCGGGCGACATGGCGGCGGCCATTTTGGCCTTGACCCAAGCGGTGGCTCGGGAAGAGGCCGATATGCAATCTGCGCGGGACAAGGCCAGTGCCGACGGACATTCAGCGCCCCGCATGGGGGGCATCACATTGCGCCAACGCGCTTACCCCTTCATCGACATGCTGCGCACTTGCCAGACGGCCGGCCAAGTGATTGTGTGGGGGGTTTGATCAAAAAACCGCCCAATATCCCGTGGGCATTGGATAGTTTGCTATATTTTACGAAGCATTCTCAGCCATAGCTGACCCATGCTAAACCACGACTGACCCACACTAGACCAAGACTGACGCATCAACGTCAGTGCACCTGCGGCATCAATCGGCGTAAACGCCTGCGGCCTTGATGATGGGGCTGAGCTTGGCAATTTCAGCGGCGACAAATTTTTTGTGCTCTGCGGGCTCCATGCGTTTGTCGGTCACCACCACTGCACCCAGGCCCTCCTGCTTCTTGATGAAATCAGGGTCTTTCAAAGCCACTTTGAGGGCGGCATTGAGTTTGGTCAGAATCTCGGTCGGCGTGCCTTTTGGCGCGTAGAGGCCGTGCCAGATGGTGACTTCAAAACCTTTGAGACCCGACTCTTGCAAAGTCGGCAAATCTTTAAGCGCCGGGGTGTGCAGGCGTTGCGCCGTGGTCACCGCAAAAACCTTGATCTTTTTAGCTTCAATCTGGCTGGTCGTGTTGGTGGTCTGGTCACACATCAGGTCGATCTGGCCGCCAATCAGGTCAGTCATAGCGGGAGCCGTGCCTTTGTAGGGCACGGTGGTCATGTCGACCTGCACTGCGCTTTGAAACAAGAGGCCGCACAGGTGCGAGGCAGAACCCACGCCGGCATTGCCCAGGTTGATCTTGCCTTTGTTCTGGTTGATCCAGGTGGCAAGTTCTTTGTAGTTGTTGGCGGCAATCATGGGTTTGGCCACCAGCGTCATGGGCACATCGTTGACCAGGCCAAGGTACTCAAAATCGCTTTCCACCTTGAACGGCAAGTTGCGCACCAGGGTGGGCATGGTGGCCATGCCGATGTGGGTCAACAGCAATGTGTAGCCGTCGGGATTGGCCTTGGCAACTTTGTTGGAGCCAATCGAACTACCCGCGCCAGCCGCGTTTTCAATCACGATGCTGACGCCGCCCAGTGGCTTGCGCATGGCCTCGGCCAAATCGCGCGCGACGCGATCGGTCGGTCCGCCCGCCGCAAACGGCACGACGATGGAAATCGGTTTGGCCGTCGGGTAGGTTTGCGCGGTGGCGGCAAATGACAAGGCGGCTGCGACCAAAATAAGTGATTTTTTCATGGGATTCCATTGAAGTGACATGGCCTGTAGCTTAAGCCCCGCAAAGGCCCTTTTCGCCGGGGAAACTACCTAGCGCAAGACAATGCATTGCACAATGGCCGTCAACTTTATTGGTAGCTGCGGGCGTCTTCGATCACCTTGCCGTCATTGGGCAAGCTGCCTGGCGCCACCAACTCAACATTGCCGCGCAACTTGGTGACGTCCCTCACCGCTTCTTCAATTTTCCGCGCCAGCGCATCAGGCCCGGAACAGGAGGTCTCAACTTTGAGCGTCATCTGGTCATTGGCCATTTCACCCGACACCACCAGACGCGCCTTCGCCACCTCGGGAAAGCGCTTGACGATGTCATCCACCTGCTTGGTATGCACAAACATGCCGCGAATTTTGGTGGTTTGGTCGGCCCGGCCCATCCATCCCTTGATGCGCACGTTGGTGCGGCCTGTGGGGCAATCACCGGACAGAATGGCCGACAAGTCGCCTGTGGCAAAACGAATCAGTGGATACGCCGGGTTAAACGTGGTCACAACGATTTCGCCCACTTCGCCAGAAGCCACCGGGTCTGCGGTGCCGGGACGGACAATTTCAACGATGACACTTTCGTCCAGCACCAGGCCTTGGCGGGCTGACGTTTCATACGCGATCAAGCCCAGGTCTGCCGTGGCGTAACTTTGGTACACATTCAAGCCCCGCTCGGTGAACCAGTCGCGCAAGGACGGCACAAAGGCTTCACCACCCACCAGGCCTTTCTTCAGGCTGCCGATGTCGCTGCCGGTTTCATGCGCTTTTTCAACCAGGATGCGCAAGAAGCTCGGCGTGCCCAAGTAGGCGCTTGGCCGGAGTTGAGCGATGGCTTCAAGCTGTTGCTCGGTCTGGCCGGTGCCGGCCGGGAACACTGTGCAGCCGATGGCATGGGCAGCCGACTCCATGATGAAGGCACCGGGCGTCATGTGGTAACTGAAGCTGTTGTGCGCCAGGTCGCCGCTGCGAAAACCCGCTGCGTACAACGCGCGCGCGCCGCGCCAGTAGTCTGGGCTTGCGCCGTCAGGCTCATAAATTGGACCGGGCGACGCAAAGACCCGCGGCATCTGTGGCCCGCGCAGTAATGTGGAAAAGCCGCCAAACGACTCTGTGCCGCCCGAGGCCTGACGGGCCGCTTTTTGCCGCTCGAACAGTTCTGATTTTCGGGTGATGGGCAGTTTGGCCAGTGCATCACGGCTGTTGATGCAGGCGGCATCAACATCTTTCAAAATTTGCGCAAACGCAGCGCTGTTCTTTTGTGCAAATGCAATGTGGCCGGGCAGCGCAGCCATCAGTTGCGCTTCGCGCAGGCCCGGATCACGAACCTCAAGGCTGTCAAAATAATCACTCATGGGCATCCTTGGGGTCAAGCCAACCAGCGCTTGCGCCGTTTGTAACTCTTCACGTCTTTGAAGCTCTTTCGCTCGCCGCCACCCACGCCCAGGTAGAACTCCTTGACGTCTTCGTTGTTGGCAAGATCCGAGGCCACGCCGTCCATCACCACCCGGCCCGACTCCATGATGTAGCCGTAGTCGGCGTATTTCAGGGCCATGTTGGTATTCTGCTCGGCCAGCAGGAATGTGACTTTTTCCTTTTGGTTCAGGTCTTTGACAATCTCGAAGACCTCTTCCACAACTTGCGGGGCCAAGCCCATGGAGGGCTCATCGAGCAAGACCATGGTCGGGCTGGCCATCAGGGCGCGGCCAATCGCGCACATCTGCTGCTCGCCGCCGGAGGTGTAGGCAGCCTGTGAAGCTCGACGTGTTTTCAGGCGCGGGAAATAGGTGTAGACCTTGTCGAGGTTCCGCGCGACCTCGGCCTTGTCTTTGCGGGTGTAACCGCCGGTGAGCAGGTTCTCTTCGATGGTGAGGTGGGCAAAACAATGACGGCCTTCCATCACTTGAACCACGCCACGCTGCACCAGGTCTGACGGGGAAAGGTTTTCAATGCGTTCACCGCGCAGTTCAATCGAACCTTTGGTGACCTCGCCGCGCTCGCCTCGGAGCAGGTTGGACACCGCCCGCAGGGTGGTGGTCTTGCCCGCGCCGTTGCCGCCCAAAATGGCGACAATTTTTCCGTCCGGCACATTCAGGGAAACCCCCTTGAGCACCAGGATGACGTGGTTGTAGATGACTTCAATGCCATTGACTTTGAGGACGATGTGGGGAGCAGGTGTGGTCATAAATGAAGGGTTTTAACCAATGGGAAGCTGCACAAAGTGAGCTTTCCATTGGCGGCTCGAAAGAGCCGAGCGCCCCTCCAGGGAAGGAGGGGCAAGGGTTTGTCAATTCATGGCGCAACCAATCCTGTACGGCATAGGCCTTTAAGACTGGCAGTCAGCCGAGGTACGCGGCGCCAGTTTTTTGTCTGCCGCGTACTTCGCTGCTGTGGACTTCACCAGGGGCTTCAAAATCTGCTCGTCCGCCTGCAGCCAATCTGAGGTGAAATTCCACTTGGCGCCATCCCAGGTGTGGACCCGCGCCCAGTTGGAACCCATATGGTCGGCACACGAGGTGCTGATGGGGCGCATCACGCCGGCAAAGCCCAGGGCGTCCAACTTTTTCTGATCCAGGCTCAGGTTCTCATAACCCCAGCGCGCCTGCTCTCCAGTGACCCATTTACCTTTGCCATAACGCTCTTGCGCCTGGCGTACGCCTTCGACAGCCATCATGGCGCTCATGGCACCGCGCATGTACAACACCTGGCCGACTTCTTCCTTCGGGCCAGTGCCTTGGCCTTTGTCATGAACCAAGGCCAAGATGTCCTTGACAACTTTGGAGTTTGGCTCTGCGCCGTGTTGCATGGTCACGGCGTTGTAACCCTTGGCACCTTCGCCCACGTCCTTCACATCTGGCTCGGCACCCGACCACCAAACGCCGTACATTTTTTCACGCGGGTAACCTGTCGCTTGCGCTTCCTTGATGGCAGTGGAATTCATCACGCCCCAGCCCCACAGCAACACGTAGTCAGGCTTGGCCTGACGAATTTGCAGCCAGGTGGCTTTTTGCTCGACGCCAGGCGCCGTCACAGGCAGCAATTGCAGATTAAAACCATGGATCGCAGCGCGTTCCTGTAGCAAAGGAATGGGCTCTTTGCCATACGGCGAATCGTGATAAACAAGGGTGATCTTTTTCCCTTTGAGCTTGTCTAGGCCGCCCTCTTTTTTGCCGATGGTTTGAACCAGTGCGTCGGCCGCCAGCCAGTAGGTGCCGGCCAGGGGGAAGTTCCACTTGAAGACGTTGCCGTCCTGGCTTTCACTGCGGCCGTAACCGGCTGTGATCAAGGGGATTTTGTCGCCGGGCGCTTTTTCGGTCAGTGCAAAAGTGATGCCGGTCGACAGCGGCTGGAACACCGTGGCGCCACCGTGTTTGCCTTTGAGGCGCTCGTAACACTCGACGCCGCGTGCGGTGTCATAGGCGGTATCGCACTCTTCGTAAATGATCTTGACGCCATTAATGCCGCCCTTGGCATTGACCAGCTTTAAGTAGTCGGAATACCCGTTGGCCCAGGGCACGCCATTCGGCGCGTAGGGCCCGGTGCGGTAGGGCAGGCCGGGAAAAAACTGTTCTTTGGCCTGGGCAATAGCCCCGACTGCAGCGCCTGCCAGGACACTGGCCAGGACAATGTTGCGAATTTTCATAAGGGTCTCCTAAAGGTGGGCACTTGACTGCCCCTGGGTTACATCAAAAAAACACACGAAAACAAGGAAGCGATTTGATTCAAAATGCGCTCGGAAATTCCTAGGCTGGCAATTTAGTTCAACAGCATCAATGGGGAAAGGGCCATAGACGCAGCTTCTGCTTGGACAGCGACCACAAACGCGCCAAGCCATGCGGCTCCACGATCAGGAACCAGACGATCAACGCGCCAAAAATGATCAGCTCGGCATGGGAAATTCCGGAGGTTGAAATCACGACGCCAAACAGGCTGCCCAAGACCGGCAGAAACTGGTTCAAGGCAATTGGCAACACCACAATAAATGCCGCGCCAAAAAAACTGCCCATGATGGAACCCATGCCGCCGATGATGACCATGAACAGCAGCTTGAAGGACAGATCTACCGAGAAGGCGGCTGGCTCCCACGCACCCAGGTAAACGAAGCCCCACAGTGCACCGGCCACGCCCACAATGAATGAGCTGACGGCAAAGGCGCTGAGCTTGGCGTACATGGGTCGGATGCCGATGACGGCGGCGGCGACGTCCATGTCGCGAATCGCCATCCATTCACGGCCGATGGCCGAGCGCACCAGGTTTTTGGCCATCAGCGCCAGCACCACCAGAATGGACAGGCAAAGAAGGTATTTGGATGTCGGGCTTTCGATCTCGAAGCCCAATACCTGCAGGCCCGACACGGACACCGAACCCGAAGGCGAATCGTTGGTGAACCATTTGATGCGCAGGAACATCCAGTCGCTGAAGAATTGCGCGGCAAGTGTGGCGACGGCCAAATACAGGCCCTTGACCCGCAAGCTGGGCAGTCCAAACACGATGCCGTAAATTGAAGAACATAGGCCACCCAGTATCAAGGCGACCAGCAGTGGCATTCCCGGAATCCGCACAAAAAAATTGAACGCAGCGTAGGCCCCTACCGCCATGAAGGCCCCCGAACCGAGCGATATCTGTCCGCAATACCCGACCAGTATGTTCACCCCCAAGGCGGCAAGCGCCATGATCAGGAAGGGAATGAAGATTGCACGAAACATATAGTCACTGCTCACCAGCGGCACGACGAAGAATGCCGCAGCAATGATCAGCAGTACCGCCCAACGGTCTTGCGCGATGGGGAATATCTGCTGGTCCGCCCGGTAGGAAGTTTTGAATTGGCCGTTTTCTCTGTAGAACATGGTGTTGCTTCTTGTTGCTTTTGATCAAACGCGATCGATGATTTTTTCG
>JANYCG010000145.1 GCA_025360385.1 Burkholderiales bacterium
TCGCTGGCCGGTTTTGAACTGCCCCAAGGCCCCCTGACCTTGATCGAACAAGGGCAGGGCAACACCCTGCAAGTCGATGGCCCTGCCAGTGCCCCCACGCTCAGCGGTGTTGCCCACCACGTGCCGTGGGCGCGTCACGCCAGTGCGGTGCTGGTGTCGCTGGCCGATGGCCGGTTGGCCCTGCTTGATCTGCGTGATTTGTGGGATGCAGCCAGCGTGCAGGTGCAGCCGCATGCCAACCACGCCGGTCTGCCGTCCGACACGCTGGTGCTGAAACAGGCCCGCCTGCGCAACGTGGCACCCAAGCCGCTGGCGCTGGCGCAACCGGTGTGGACCCTGGGCGCGCTGGCCCGCAGCATCATGATGGTGGGCGCCCTTGAATCCGCACTGGAGCAGGCCGTGCGTTATGCCGGCGAACGGGTGCAGTTTGGCAAGCCTTTGGCCAGGAACCAGGTGATCCAGCAGAACCTGGCCTTAATGGCGGGCGACGTGGCTGCAGCCCGCGTGGCTGCCCTGGTGGCCGCAGCGGACGCGCCCAGCTGTGCGGCGGATGACTGCAATGCCACGCGCTTCTCGACAGCCGTGGCCAAGGTGCGTGCCGGTGAGGCCGCCACACGCGGCACGTCCATCGCCCACCAGGTGCATGGGGCCATCGGCTTCACGCAGGAACACGCGCTGCACTTCGCCACGCGCCGCCTGTGGGCCTGGCGCGCCGAGTTTGGCGCTGACGCGCAGTGGGCCAGCGAGCTGGGCCACGCCGCCATTCAGGCCCGTGCCAGCGGCTTCTGGCCCGCCGTCACGCGCCGAAGTTTCTGAAGCCTACAACCCACAACCCACAACCTACAACCGACAACCCACAACCTGAAAGCAAATCGCATGAGTAATTTGAATGACAACAGTGCAGATGCAGCAGCCGACGTCCACGTCTCGTTTGACGGCCCCGTGGCCACGGTGGAGATTCGCCGCCCGCCGCACAACTTCTTCAGCATCCCGCTGATCCAGCACCTGGCCGACGCCTTTGAAGACCTGGAAGCCGACCGCCGTTGCCACAGCATCGTGCTGGCGGCCCAGGGCACGGCCTTTTGCGCGGGGGCTGATTTTTCCAACCGCGACGCCACACCGCCACAGCGCAGCCCGCGCGGCATCAACCCGTTATATCTGGAGGCGCTTCGCCTGTTTTCATGCCGCAAGCCAGTGGTGGCCGCCGTGCATGGCGCGGCCGTGGGCGGCGGCCTGGGTCTGGCCCTGGTGGCCGACTTTCGTGTGACCTGCACGCAGGCGCGTTTCTCGGCCAACTTCAACCGCCTGGGGTTTCACCCCGGCTTTGGCCTGTCGGTGACCTTGCCGCGCCTGGTGGGGCCACAGCAGGCAGCGCTGCTGTTCTACACAGCACGGCGCATCAGCGGCGATGAAGCTGTGGCCATCGGCCTGGCCGACGTGCTGGTGGCGCAAGATCAGGTGCGCGCCGAGGCCACCAAACTGGCCCGCGAAATCGCCACCTCGGCGCCGCTGGCCGTGCAGTCCACTCGCGACACCTTGCGCCAGGGCCTGGTCGAGCAGATCCGCGCCGCCGTAGCGCGTGAAAGCGAAGCGCAGAACGCGCAGTTCAAAACCACCGATTTCCGTGAAGGCGTGGCCGCCATGACGGCGCGCCGTGAGCCGCAGTTCAAGGGTGAATGACCGCACTCCACATCTCCACCGCCTTTGACGCCGGCGCCATCGAGGTGCTCAGCCTGGCCGACCCGGTTGACATCCAACTCAAGATTCGCAAAGACAACGCCAGCGAGTTTGCGCAGTGGTTTCATTTCTCGCTGCAAGGGGCGGCGGGCATCGCGGTGACTTTGCGGTTTCTCAACGCCGGCCAATGTGCCTTCCCCAAGGGTTGGGACGGCTACCGTATGTGCGCCAGTTACGACCGCCAGCACTGGTTCCGCATAGCCACGCACTTTGACGGGCAGGTGATGTCAGCCGACATCACACCCGAGACCCAGCTGGTTTACTTTGCCTATTTCGAACCCTATTCGTTTGAGCGGCATCTGGACCTGATCGGCAGGGCGGCTGCGTCTGACAAAGTCGAAGTGCAGCATCTTGGGCAGACGCTGGACGGGCGCGACATGACGCTGCTGCGCGTCACCGACGCGGCCAGCAGCGTGCCGGTCGAACAGCGCAAAAAGGTCTGGCTGATCGCGCGCCAGCACCCCGGTGAAAGCATGGCCGAATGGTTTGCCGAGGGGTTTCTGGAAGGCCTGCTCGATGGCGACGACCCGGTCGCCCGGGTGCTGCTGACGCACTGCGTGTTTTACGTGGTGCCCAACATGAACCCCGATGGCGCGGTGCGCGGCAACCTGCGCACCAACGCGGGCGGCGCCAACCTGAACCGCGAATGGGCCGCGCCCAGCCTGGAGAAATCGCCCGAGGTGTTTTGGGTGCGCCAGAAGATGCAAGACCTGGGCGTCGACCTGTGCCTGGACGTGCACGGCGACGAAGGCCTGCCGTACAACTTTGTCGCAGGCACCGAGGGCGTGCCCGGGTATTCGCCGCGTGTGCAGGCGCTTGAAAACACCTTCAAATCGGCCTGGCAGGGGAGGTGCCCAGATTTTCAGACCACGCACGGTTATGGCCGTGCCAAAGCCGGCAGCGCCAACCTGACGTTCGCCACCCACTGGGTGGGCCAAAATTTTGACTGCCTGGCTTTCACCCTTGAAATGCCGTTCAAGGACAATGCCGATTTGCCGGTGGCCCTGACTGGCTGGAACGGCGAGCGGTCCAAAAAATTGGGCGCCAGCGTGTTGCTGCCCATCCTGGCCGTGGCACCCCAGTTGCGTTGAGTCCGCGTCCTTGAACCGGTTTTTTGTCTGCTATTATTTATATATCTAACTATTCAACAGCCACAGGGTCTTGAGCCCTATTTATAATGCAAATCATCGCTGAAACTGTTTTTGATACCCTGCCGGGCCTGATTCACCAAAACGCGCTGGCGCAGCCCGGCCATGCGGCACTGGTGGCGGGGCAACAGACCTTGAGTTACGCCGCGCTGGACGCCATGATGGACCGCATTGCGGGCGCCTTGCAGCGTGACGGCATCCAGCCCGGTCAGGCCATTGCCATCTGCGCCAACAGCTCGATTGAATACGCCTGCGTGTTTTTGGGTGCTTTGCGCGCCGGGGTGGTGGTGGCCCCGCTGGCCCCTAGCGCCACCGCCGACAGTCTGGCCCGCATGATCGACGATGCCAGTGCGAAGCTGGTGTTCACCGATGCGGCGAATGCGGCCTTGTTGGCGCCGGCTGGTGTGGCCAGCGCCTCCACGCCTGCTGCGCTCGCTGCGCCACGTATTCGCCTGGATGCCTCGGCAGGCGCCCCGGCCTTGGACGACTGGCTTGGCGCGGGCACGTTGAAGGCCAAGCCCGTCGAGCTGCTGCCCGCCTGGCCCTTCAACATCATTTATTCATCCGGCACCACGGGCGAGCCCAAGGGCATCGTGCAGTCACACGGCATGCGCTGGTCACACATCCGCCGGGGCGACGCCTACGGGTATGGCGTGGACACTGTCACGCTGCTGTCCACACCGCTGTATTCCAACACCACGCTGGTGGTGTTTGTGCCAACACTGGCCTTTGGCGGCACCGTGGTGATGATGCCCAAGTTTGAAGCAGGTGCCTACCTGGCGCTGGCGCAACAAATGCGCGTCACGCACACCATGCTGGTGCCGGTGCAATACCAGCGCCTGATGGCCCGGCCCGACTTTGACCGCTACGACCTGTCGAGCTACCACATCAAGTTCTCCACCAGTGCACCTTTCAATGCTGCCATCAAGGCTGATGTGCTGAAGCGCTGGCCCGGCGGCCTGGTCGAGTTTTACGGCATGACCGAAGGCGGCGGAAGTTGCATTCTGGAGGCGCACTTGAATCCCACCAAACTGCACACCGTGGGACGCCCGGCTGAAGGGCATGACATCCGCTTGATTGACGACAACGAACGCGAAATCGCCCGCAGCAGCGACGTGCTGCCCGCTGACATCAATGGCGGCAAAAGTGCCATGGGCGAAATTGTGGGCCATTCACCCGGGATGATGACCGGTTACCACGGCCAGCCCGATAAAACCCGCGCCGCTGAATGGTTTGATGCTTCTGGCAAACGTTTTATTCGCACCGGTGACGTCGGCCAGTTTGACGCCGACGGCTTTTTGACCCTGTTTGACCGCAAAAAGGACATGGTCATTTCGGGCGGGTTCAACATCTACCCCAGCGACCTTGAGGCCGTGTTGCGCCAGCACCCGGCCGTGCTTGAAGCTGCCGTGGTCGGCATGCCCTCGGCGCAATGGGGCGAGACGCCCGTAGCCTTTGTGGTGGCGCGCACTGGCCTGGCACCTGACGTGCAAGAGATCCTGCAATGGTGCAACGCCCAGCTTGGCAAGACCCAGCGGCTGTCGTCCATCCGCCTTCTGGACGAATTGCCGCGCAGCGCGATTGGCAAGGTGCTCAAACGCGAACTGCGGGACCAGTACGCTGCCAAGGTGTAGCGGCCTGCGGGAAATGGAACAGGGCATGGGCGGGCTTGGCTATGTTGGCGGTGCTGGCTATGCTGGCTGTGGCGCAGCGGGCGCAGACGGTGTAACCTCGCTTGGTCAACACCTCAAGAGGCTTAAATGACCCCCAGCGAACCCGCATCTCATGCCTGGACAGGTTCCAGTGAGTCTCTGATCCGCTTGATTTCAGATTCAGTGCCTGCCCTCATCGCCTACTACGAGGTCGGCAGCTTTCGTTGCCTGTTTGCCAACCAGCGTTATGCCGAAGCCTATGGCT
>JANYCG010000197.1 GCA_025360385.1 Burkholderiales bacterium
TTCCATTTTGATAGACCATTGTGGACGGCCCGACCTGTCTCAGGGCATTCGGGGCGCAGGTTTTGCAGCCGTGCTTGGCCTGGCTGACACGGGCCGCGCCACCGTCAAGCTGTCGGGCTTCAATAAATATTCTGCGCAAAATTTTCCGTTTGCCGACACCCAAGCCTTCACCCGCGAACTGCTGGCGGCCTACGGGCCGGACCATTGCGTTTGGGCCTCCGATTGGCCGTTTCTGCGCGCCGCGTCGCGGCTGGACTACGGCCCGCTGTTGCAGCTCTTCGCCGACATGGTGCCCGACGCTGTCGCGCGGCGAAAGATCCTGTGGGATACGCCGCTTCGTTTGTTCGGGTTTGGCAGTTCTTGAGTGGCCGTTGGCAGGCCAGTAGGGGGCAGGTCACGACCTCCGCGCGGCGACCGGGCCATGCGCTGCGGTTTTGGCGGGGACGTACGCGGGTCCTAAAAATGCCTCATGCTGAAGCATGTTGGCATTTTTTGAGGTGATCCACGGCCGCTTTGCGCGCGGTCCCCACCAAAGCCCAGTCGTATGGCGCGATCACCGCGCTTGTGCTCTTAACGAAGGCACCTGTACAGCGGTTGCTATCAGCCACTGGAGAGTATTGAACAAGCCCGCCGAGGAGTTGCTTGTAAAGACAGTCTTGGAGATAGCTGAGCATGTTGCTGCGGAGACCGGAACCGGTAGTTGGACGATGGTGGAGATTGAGTTTTGACCTTGGCCCATCTGTCGGCCCATCGTCTATTGATGGCTCACCAGCTTTCGCGATCTGGTCTGTATTCGGCCTCCATATCAGCCTGCGTATCGAGATAGCTGTCAATCTGCATATCTGCGCCACTCAGCAGTCCAGCGACATTGGCGATCACATCATGGACATTGCGCAAGTTGATCTGATCCAGATTCTGAAGCGTCGGCTGGCTCACGCCTGTCTTCCCGTCAGGCTTTGACTCGGGATACCTGAATGCGAATGAATTCGGGTCGTGCTGGCAGAACTCGTCCACCAATCGTTCAACATGGCCCAGCTCCGCGGTTGATTCCCCCGGTGAAATCTCCTCAAGAAGGGCACGACACATGCCCCAGTATTTCTTGATGTCATGCAATCCCAAATCGTCGGTACTGTCGCGACCCAGGAGCTTCCATGACTTGCGGATAAGATTCTTGATCGCCAATTCAAGATACTGCCGATACAAGAACATGACTGGGTACACCAGAGAGTCCTGCTGTCTGTGTCCCTCATTGATACGCGCAACGATGATATCTGCCGCTTCCCGATATCCATCTGTGTAGACTGACCAAGGCTCACTCCAACGCGGATGCAACATTACGCTGTTATGCCAGTCGGGGTCGCCGCGCGTTACCAACCTGTCCTCCGCCTTCGGCCAAGGCAAAGGGCCGCCCAGCAGTGATTCCAGTGAATCGAGCCGATGCGGGTTTCCTTCCGCGGTGTTGTCTTCGTTGTCATGCATGGTCGTCATGCTCCTTCAATCTTGGTAGCGCATATCTGCATTGGTTCAAGGGCGAGTTTTCTGACGTGTGGACGCCCTATCTTCTATGACAACAGTCTCCCACGTGCACGCTTATCCTTCGACCAAAGCTAGAAGTTGCCCCGCAGTACTGGCCAAGGTTTGAGGCCGTGCGTCTTCCAGATCCCGTGCGATCTGCATGTTTTCAGCAAGGGCTTTTCCGTTCATGATCCGCTTGGAGTTCCGTTGCGATCATATCGGGACGCCCATTCCGGTGCTCTGGTAGCAGCAAGATTCACTGCTCCAAAGCAGTCAAAGGTGAATGACGGCACTTGGCCCAAACTGGTTCACCGATGCAGCCACCCGCCCGGCGCGGTGATGGTGCGATGTGACCGGGCTTGGGGACGGGACGCGTCGCGGTAGCGGTTGCCGCGCGCCTCAAAAATTTCCGCGAGCACCGTCTCGCACCAAATTTTCGTACTCGCGCGGAACTCCCGTCACCAAACCGCAGCACATTGCGCCGTCGCCGTACCGGGTGGGTGGCGGACTACGGGGCGCAGCCGGCTAAGCAGGAACACAACCCGATGACAACCATCCACAAAAGCCCTCACAGAGAAATTTAGGTAGAAAAAGGCCCGTAGACCTCACTAAATATGCACAGTTAGCTATTATTTAAATAGTAACAACATCACGACGCATACATATACCCGCGCGACCAGGACGTCGAGTTCAGCTGCGGCGCCGCGCCCGCCTTGCACACCAGCACATGCTACAACGACACCCAGTTCTGCTCGAAGGCTCCGGCGCAGCGGGCCAGGCAGATGCGCCAGACGCGGAAGGTGGTGTCGTCCACCAGCCGGGCAATCTCGGCGCTGTGGTCTTCGTAGTTCTGCGCCCACAGGCCCAAGGTTTTGGCGGAGTGGCGGCGCAGGCATTCCACGTCCAGCCGTTACCAAGGCATGGGAACGTAAACCACCCCAATAAAGAACGCGCTTGGCTGCCAATGGATAGTCCTTTGCACACCACAGAACCCATGGACTGCTGAACAGCCTGGTGCGCAGCGCTGCGTCCGTGCCCGGGCGGACTGGGCCAACTGCCAGATCGACATCTGCGTCCGCCACCCTATCTCTGAGCCGCACAACGGCTGCTTCCCGAATGGGCACGACAAGTTTGGGACGGTCGTTGCTGAATCTTGAGCCTGTCGAAGATTGATCTTCAAAAAAAATTTTAGATGAGGTACACCTGAAACAATTCAGGGTGTGCCAGAGTTCGACACCCTTTGGACGGATGGCTACCGCCACCAAACGGGCTTTTTCAAGCTGCGGCAATATGACTTAGCAGACTATCCAAGCTGCCGTACAGCACATTGCCGCGCAGCAGCCGACGGCCTTTGCCATCAGTGACAACCACCGCCGGCACACCCTGCACGCCCAAGGCCTGCATCAGGTTTTGCGCCTTCCGGATTCGCGCAGCGTTGGCGGCCAACAACTCTGCGTCGGCTGCGCCCAGGCGGTCTGCCGCTGCATTCAACCCCAACCCGCACAGCAGCTTTTGCACCACGGGCACGGCGCTGGTATCCAGCCCATGCACATAGCGAGCTTCCTGCAAGACTTTCAATGCTTCCAACTCACGCTCCGGGGCCGTCAGCGCCACAGAAGTCAAGGCCAGCGTGCTGATAGTTGAGTCAAAACGACTACCAGGCTTTCCCAGCACATGCGTGCGGTATTCCTCAGTAAAAAGCTGGCCGGTGAGCTTTTGAATACGCAAGTCGTTCGACCAGGCATAGTCGGCAAAAGCCGCATCCATAGTGCGTGCGCCTGAGCCAGAAAACAGGCCCGTTGGTGACAACTCCAGCCGAATCTCGGTCATTTGGCCCATTTTCTCGATGACGGGCGAAGCGCCATAACACCAGCCGCATAGGGGGTCGAACAAATAGGTCACAGTCGTTGGCATGGCGTCTGTCTTTCTGTTGTCAGGGTGTTGGGTGTTGCGCGAGCGTTGCCTCGAAAAGCGCCAGCTCTTCCTGCAGCGTGCCGCGGCTGCGGAAGTGCCGGTTGGCGCGGTCGTACCAGTTCTCCGCGTCTTCCAGGTCACCCTCTTGCAGGTGCAGGATGCCGTGCAACCAAGCCGCCAGCAGGGAATCCTCTTTTTGCACGAGGTCGTGTGCAGCATTCCAGCGCCCGGCGCGCCGGTGTTGCAGGACGTGTTGAAGCATAGTCATGGTGTCGATTGCCTTGCGCATCAGGATGCAGTTCATGCCGCATTGGCATGAACTGTAATTTTGGCATCCTCTTATTTTTGGAGGTTGGAGAACATGGGGATGTCGCTGGCGGTGTAACGGCCAGGCATCCTGACGTATCCTATTTTGATTCCAATTTGGGTTGTGTTTTGTTGATCACTCACAGCCTCGGACGTGCGACCTACCACTTCATCTCACCCTTGTTCACTTTGCTGCCAATGTCTAGCGACAAAGCACCATCTGTCACCTGCGGATAGGCCTGCGTCATGGCGTCAATCAGCTCGGCGCTGTTCTTGCTGGCAGCCAGCTTCTTCTCAAACGTCTGCAGGTAGTCCTTGGTGAAAGAGATCGCGCTGGCGTCCACCTTGGTTCCGGATTTCATGTGACCAGGAACAACCAGCGCAGGCTTCAAAGCCGCCATTTCGTCCAGCTGTACCACCCAGGCGGCGCGCTCGGCGGCAGATTGAGTGTCTGCCGTCCACACATGCATGTTGCCAAACACGCCGATGTTGCCGACCACGGCCTTGATGGACGGAATCCAGGCATAGGGTCGGTGAGCCAACGGGCCTTGCGTGCCAAGAATCTCGATCGTCTGGCCTTCCAGCGTCAAAGTGTTGCCTTCCAAGGCGCGCGGCAATACCGGCTTGTTCGGCGCGTTCGCGCCCATCTTGGGACTCCAAAAGGCCACCTTGCCTGCCAGTTTGGGCACCAGCTTTTCCAGCACTGCGGGGGTCGTTACCACGTCGGCCTGGGGGAAGGCTGCTTTCAGAAATTCCACGCCAAAGTAATAGTCAGGGTCAGCTTGGCTCACGTAGATGGTCGTGAGCTGCTTGCCGCTGTCGAGCACGTTGGCGGCAATTCGCAGCGCATCAGCGCGGGTAAAGCCGGCATCAATCACCATGGCTTCTTTTTCACCGTACACAAGTGTGGAGTTGACGTTGAAACTGTTGCCATCCGCGTTATAAACCTTGACAGCCAACGGTTGGGCCGCTTGGGCCGTTGTGAAGGCGATGGCCATTGAGGTGGCGAGTACGGTCGTGCGGATCATGGTAGGTTCCTGTTGGGTTTAAAAAAACGCTATGCAGCGTTGAGTTGAACTGTAGTTTCAATATTCGCGCAAATAAACCCCATAATTCGGATAATAATGTTTCAAAAAATGAACAAATCATGGATCGTTTGACTGCAATGAAGGTGTTTGTAGAGGTGGCCAACAGCGGCAGTTTCAGTGCCACGGCCGACAAGCTGGACATGTCCCGCGCCATGGTCACACGGTATGTGGGTACGCTGGAACAGTGGCTGAGTTCGCGGCTTTTGCAGCGCACTACCCGCAGTGTGACGTTGACGGATGCAGGCGAGAGCTGTCTGCGCCGCAGCCAGCAGATGTTGGCGCTGATGGAAAACGTGGAGGAAGAAGCCAGCAGCAACGACGCCGCCCTGCGTGGTCAATTGCGCATTACCTGCAGCATATCTTTTGCCTATGCGCAGATGGCTGCCGCGGTGGTGGATTTCTTGAAGCTGTACCCGCAACTCAAGATTGACCTCAATGCAAGCGAAGGCGCACTGAACTTGGTGGAAGCACGGATTGATCTGGCCATCCGCATCAGCGCAGAGCCAGACCCTGCGCTCATCGGTCGGGTGTTGGCACCCTGCCCATCGGTTTTGGTGGCATCACCGCGCTACCTGGCGCTGCACGGCAGGCCGCAATTGCCTGCCGACCTGGCAGCGCACCGCTGCCTGAGCTACGCCAATTTTGGCAAAAGTGTATGGACGCTCAGCCAAGGTGATGAGCAAACCCAGGTCAGCGTGAGCAGCCATTTCAGCGCCAACGAGGCCACCGCCTTGCTACAAGCGGCGCTGGCTGGCGGCGGCGTGGCCCTGCAACCGGCTTACCTGGCCAGTCCACACTTGGCTGATGGCAGCCTGCAAATTGTGCTGCCGCAATGGTCCCTGCCCGACATGGCCATCTATGCGCTCTACCCGTCACGCAAACATTTATCGCCTGCGGTGCGGGCTTTGTTAGATTTTTTGGTGGAGCGGTTCGCAAAGATGCACGGGCAATCCGCTCGCCCACTGTAGCCCTTGCAAGTGGGCGGGCAGCGGAGAATCAATGGGTTGGGCCAACAACAGGTCTAGACACAAACCTCGTCAGCAAACACGACGGTTTAGCTTGTGCGCAGCACTGGCCGCAACACCAACTTGCCAAGAGTCTGGCCTGTTTCCAATACTCGGTGGGCTGTGACTGCTTCAGACAATGGCAGGCAGGTCGCCTGAGGTGGTTTGACAAGGCCTGTGGACATCAGGTTCAGGGCGTGCTCCATCAAGGCCCTGCGAACGGCTGGTTCAGCGTCGAGTGTGTGGATGGAATAGCAACGCACACCCAGGCTTTTGCCAAGAAGGCGGCGCATTTCACCGAGCAGGTTTTTTTCCGGAAGACCTGCAAGCGCGTTATACGACAGCAGGGTGCCGCGCGCGGCCAGTAAGTCCAGGTTGGCGCTGAAGCCCGGGCCACCGACATGGTCCAGCACCATGTCCACGCCCCGGCCATCGGTCAAGGCCATCACGGCTTGCTGCACGTCCTGGCTGGCACGGTTGATGATGTGCTGTGCGCCTGAGGCGCGGGCAAAGTCAAACTTGGCGGCATCGCTCACGGTGCCTATCGCCAGCAAGCCATCGGCCTGGGCCAGTTGCAGCAGGGCACCCGCGACGCCGCCAGCAGCACCATGCACGAGGATGGATTTGGGCGGACGCGCTCCCGATTCATAAAGCAGTGCACCTGCCAACTGGACATTGGGCGCAGAAACCGCGTCATCGAAAGACAAGGCATCCGGCAAGGCGTAAACAGCCTCCGCTGGCACGCACACCGCCTCGGCGTAGCAACCGCCGCGCTGGGGCAATTCGCGCGAACTCACCAGCACGCGCTGGCCCAGCAATGACGACAAAACATCGGCGCCCACGGCATCCACCACACCCGCCAGCTCGTTGCCGGGCACAGCGGGCAATGGCGGCATCCATTTGTAGCTGCCCTGGCGGATCAAAACGTCCGGCTTGCCAACGCCTATGGCGTGGGCGCGCACACGTACCTGGCTGGGTCCTGGCTCTGGCATGGGCACATCGGCGTATTCCAGAACCTCGGGGCCGCCGGGCTGACGCAGCTGGATGATCTTCATGGGCAAAGCCTCAGCGCTGACCACCCTGGCCGACGATGTTCTCCTTGCGCAGGCCGCCCAGGCGTTCATGCACCCGGCCACCCGTGCCCATCACCAGCGCGTACACAATTTCCTTGGGGCGTGGCGCGTCCTGAATGCCGATTTCCATGCTGTTGTAGTGGCTTCGCACGTAGCAGGCATGGATGTAATGCAGGGGCACCGTCAAGCGGTAGCCCGCGCCGGCCACGGCCTTGGCGGCAGGCCCAATGGCCTTGGGCTCGCCCAATACAGCACGCATGGCCCAACCGCCGGCTTCGTGCCAGACAGCGCCATGCTCCAGCTCGCCGTCCACCCCGACGATGGCCGCCTTGCTGTAGGTTTCCACGTTGTCGCGGCCCAGCGTGGCGACCAGCTCTTCGGCCAGCAAGGTGCCCAGACTGCGCAGTTGCGCCATGAAGGGCAGCAGGTCGGGTTCGTAACGGCCCGCGTACGGGTTGCGCACCACCGCGCAGGCCGCCACCATGCGCAAGGGCACGGCGGCAGGCGGGCCGCCTTCATGGTGGATGGTTTCGATGGTCAGGCTGCGCTTGCGGATTTCGATGAGTGACGTGGGGGTTCTTTTGTACGGGGCTCACTGCTTGGGGATCTTGGCGTCGGTGACCACCTGCGTCCAGCGCTGGAGTTCGGACGCCACCACGGTTTTCATTTCTTCGGGCGTGCTGCCCCGGGCTTCGCCGCCGATTTCTTCCAGCCGGGCTTTCACTTGCGGCAGCTTCAGCGCCATCAGGGTCTCGACATTGAGTTTGTTGACGATGGCGTGCGGTGGTCCCACAGGTGCCTTCAGCCCTGCCCAGGAGTGCGCGTCATATCCGGCGACGACTTGCTCAGCGGCGGTGGGCAGCTCGGGCAGGCCCGGCAAGCGCTGGCCGCCATTGCCAATGGCCAGGGCCGCTTCAAGGGCATTGCGGTGGCGCGCAACGACGCCTCCAGCGCCGAACTGCAAGACCTCAAGGCCCAGGGCGTCGCGGGCATTGCCTTCAACTACGCCCTGCACGGACTTGATTTTTACCGTGACACCGGGGCCCTGCTAGAGCGGCTTGCGGGGCTGAGCCTGTTCGCCAATGTGCAGGTTGACGGCGTTCAAATGCAGGCGATCGCCCCTGCCCTGCGTGGCTGCGGCGCTTCCATTTTGATAGACCATTGTGGACGGCCCGACCTGTCTCAGGGCATTCGGGGCGCAGGTTTTGCAGCCGTGCTTGGCCTGGCTGACACGGGCCGCGCCACCGTCAAGCTGTCGGGCTTCAATAAATATTCTGCGCAAAA
>JANYCG010000250.1 GCA_025360385.1 Burkholderiales bacterium
CTTTGCCTTAACCCGGCGCGGCTGTACGGTTTTGGCGCGACTTCTTAAGGCCTTTGTCAGGGAATCAGCACGGTCGCGCCAACGGTCTGGCGTGACTCCAGCGCACGGTGCGCATCGGCCGCGTCTTCAAGCCGGAAGGTCTGCGACGCTTTACTTTTGATCTTGCCGGCCAGCACCATGCCAAACACCTCATCGGCCATGGCCAGCATGTGGGCACGTGGCATGATGTAGTGCATCATGGCCGGGCGCGTGACCCACAGCGAACCTTTGGCCGCAAGTTGCATCGTGTCGATGATGACCGGGCCTGACGACGTGCCATTGCTCACCAGCGTGCCGCGCGGCTGCAGGCAGTTCAAAGATGCTTCGAGCGTGTCCTTGCCTACAGAGTCGTAAACCACCGGTACACCTTTGCCACCAGTAATCTCTTTCACGCGATCCACAATGTTGTCGCGCGAGGTCACGATGGTGTGAGTGCAACCGTTGGCTTTTGCCACAGCAGCTTTTTCGTCTGTACTCACCGTGCCAATCATGGTCACACCCATGGCACGCGCCCACTGGCAGGCAATCAGGCCCACACCGCCGGCTGCTGCGTGGTACAGAATGGTCTCGCCACCCTTGAGCGGAAACACTTGGCGAAACAGGTATTGCGCCGTCATGCCCTTCATCATGATTGTGGCGGCCGTGCTGTCGGACACGCCATCGGGCAGCCTGATCAACACTGCGGCCGGCATCACCCGCACATCCGAATAGGCACCCTGAGGTCCGATCAGATAACCCACGCGGTCGCCGACCGCAATGTCTGTCACGTCGGGGCCAACCGCCTCTACCACGCCGACGGCGTCCGACCCCAGATGACTGGGCAACGCTGCTGGATAACGCCCGGTGCGGAAGTAAATGTCAATGAAATTGACCGCGATGCCGGTGTGGCGAACACGCGCCTGGCCCGGGCCGGGCTCGCCCACGTCCACCGATTCGAGTTTCAGGACGTCGGCGCCGCCGATTTCGTAAAAGCGTATTGCTTTGGCCATGTTGTCATGCCACCTTGCGCAGATAGCCCTGTTGGCGGCCCGCGACATTTGGCGCGAAGCCATTCTTGGCCAGCGACTCTTCAACCGTGTCGTAAAACACGCCGATTTTGCAAATCTCGCGGGCTTGTTTCCCGCTGGCGATCTCACGACCGAACTCGCGCGACATGCGCACCAGTTGCTCGACCTGTTTCGCGGTGCCGAGCTTCGATTTGCGGTCTTGCGCCCAGAGGTTGTCTTCAATGCCTGTGCGCACATGCAGGCCCAGGGCGATGCCCATCATATTGACCGGCAACACGTTGCGCATCGAGCTTTCCACCGTCAACATGGCACCGTCGGGCACGGCGCGCATGAAGTTTGCGAGGTTGTGCACACTGGGCACATCCATGCCGCCACCGATGGCCACCCAGTTCATCACCAGTGGGCCCTTGTAGATGCCGCGCCGCATCAGTCGCTCCACTGAATCGAAGCTGTTGATGTTGTAACACTGAAAGGCGCTCTGGATGCCTGCCGCGTTCAAGCGGCGGATGTGCTCCTCGGCCCAGCCCGGCTGGGCTGGCACGGTCATCTCCTTGTAGGCGTTATAGACCGCCGGGTCTTCCATCGAGGTGCCTTTCACATCGGCGTCTTCCCAATGCTCAACGACGTTCATCTGCGAGGTGTTGATTGTCACCGTCACCTGGTCGGGTTTGGGGTCGAGTTCGGCCAGCATGTGGCGCGTGTCATCGCTCAACCACTTGGCGGCGGCGCCATCAGATTCCGGCGCAAAGGAAATCGAACCGCCAACCTGGATCACCATGTCGGGCACGGCCTTGCGCACGCCGGCGATCAGCTCATTGAATTTCGACAGGCGCTTGCTGCCCTTGCCATCGAGTTCGCGCACGTGCAGATGCAAGACGGTGGCGCCGGCGTTGTAGCAGTCCACAGCTTTCTGGATCTGCTCAGCCATGGTCACGGGGATATCTTCGGGGAAATCCGAAGGGATCCAGGACGGGGCGTAAGGCGCGGCGGTGATGACCAACGGGGGCTGGTTTTCGGGATACAAGGAGCCATCGAGGTAATTCATAGTCAATCCTGGGAGTAGAGGAAAAAATTAGGGTTTGGTGTCAAAAAGTGGCGTCGCCCATGATGCCGGCGCGTTCCATCTTGCGATGGCAGGGCGGGTAGTCCATCACTGCGTAATGTTGGGTGCAGCGGTTGTCCCAGATGGCCACGGTGTTGGGCTGCCAGCGCCAGCGCACCTGGTATTCGGGAATCATGGCCTGGCTGATCAGGTATTGCAAAAGGCTGCTGGTGCCTTGGGTGTAGTCTTGTCCGACCCGCACATTGGCTGATGTGTGAAAGTTGGTGAAATGGGTCGTGAACCCGTTCACAAACAGCACTTTTTCGCCGGTTTCAGGGTGCGTGCGCACCACAGGGTGTTCGGCATCGGGAAACTGCGACTTGAGCGCCAGGCGTTTTTCAATCGGCATGGCCGCGCCAAAGGTGCATTCAATGCTGTGGCGCGCACGCAAGCCAACGATCTGGGTCTTGATGTGCGCCGGCAGGTTCTCGTAGGCCAGCGCCATGTTGGCCCACATGGTGTCGCCGCCCACGGGTGGGCATTCCACGCAGCGCAACACGCAGCCCATGGGGGGCTTGTCGCGCCAGGTGGCATCGGTGTGCCACGAATTTTCGTAACGGTCGTTGGGCGCGTCGGGTGTCTTGTAGATGCGCACCAGGCCGGGATGGTCAGGGTCGCTGCCGTTCACCGGGTGGTCTTCTAACTCGCCAAACCGGCGCGCAAACGCCACGTGTTCTGCTCGGCTGATGTCCTGGTCGCGCAGGAACAGCACCTTGTGTTTGAGCAGCAGGGACTTGATTTCAGCAAACAGCCCGTCGTCGCGGGACGCATCGGCGAGGCTTACGCCGAAGAGTTCCGCGCCAATCGCGCAAGTCAGGGGTTCAACGCGGATGCGGGTGGCAGTGGTTGCGCTCATGAATGTCTCCTTGCCGTTGTGCGGATAGGCTGCTTACTGGTTCAACTGGATGTTGAAGGTCTTGACGATCACCGCATTGCGGTCGAATTCGGCCTTGACCGACGCGGCCAGTTGGGCCGAGGTCAGGCTGGTGTTGGGCTCAAACCCGGCGGCCACCAGGCGGTCATGCATCTTGGGTGCTGCTGCTGCCTTGAGCGTGGCGGCATTGATTTTGTCCACGATCGCAGCAGGAACTCCTGAGGCCACCACGGTGCCCACCCAGTTGCTGAACTCGATGTCGGGAAAGCCCAGTTCTGCCAGGGTCGGCACGTCCGGCAATTGGGCTGAACGGGTTTTGCTGGCGACGCCAAACGCCTTGAGTTTGCCACCCTTGATTTGGGGCATGGAAGTCACGATGCCGTCAAACATCACGGCAATCTGGCCACCCATTACCTGCGTCAAAGCGGGCGGTGAACCAGCAAAAGGAATGTGTTGCAGATCCAGCCCTGCCTTCTGATTGAAAATCATGCCGGCATATTGCGAGCTGGTGCCTGCGCTGTACGATGCAAAACTCAGCTTGCCCGGATTGGCCTTGACATAGGCGATCAGGCCCTTGAGGTCCGTGGCCTGAACAGACGGCCCCGCCACCAGCACCATGCCGGCGCGCGCCACGGTGGCCACGGGACGCACGTCTTTGAGTGGGTCAAAGCTGGTCTTCATGACGTGCGGGATTTCGGTCAGGATGTTGCTGGCCGTGACCATGATGGTCTGGCCGTCGGCAGGCGCCGCCATCATGGCCTGCACGGCGATGGCACCACCCGCGCCGGGTTTGTTGTCCACAATCACGGGTTGCCCAATGTCGGCCGACATCTGGTCGGCCAGGATGCGGGCGACCACGTCCATGGTGCCACCGGCCGGTGCCGGCACGATCATCTTGACGGGTTTATCAGTCCAGGCCATGGCCCCGTGCGCGACCGCACCGAGTGCCAAAGCCATCAAAGTGCGGCAAATGGGTCGAAAGCTAAAGTTCATGGGTAATTCCTTGAAAAAATTCGAAATGAGAACAGACTCAAAGTATGAAGATATCAAAAAAATACATTTGATTTGTTGGGACATTTATTTGTCAAGTTGGGACGTCGTCGACGGGGATTTCCCGACTATGGACCTGATCCGATCAAATCTAAAGTTTCGTTTGGGTTGAGCCTGTCGAAACCCTAAGCCCCTTTGGCAAGCTCTGGACATGCCGAGCTCAGGGCGAACGGTTCATAGGTCACTGGGCAACATCAAGAGTGCGGCAGGCGTGTGTCGACAGTTTCGCAGGCCAGGCTCTGTCGGCGTCTACACGCATCGTCTAAGTGTCGGCCGAAGGTCTTGAGAAATGTGTTGATCCACAAAAAAAGCCACCTTGCCTAAAGGCAGTGTGGCTTTCAAGGTGGCTCAGCTAAATGCCGTGCTAAGGGGCCTGAACGACCCTTGGCACGCGCACGGTTCAGAACGTGTGCTGAATGCCCAGGCCGAGCTGGGTCGGATTGGTCGCGGCCATCACCCCGGATTGACCAGGTGCCGTGTCAGCCACGTAGTCGGCGTACAACTTGGTGCGCTTGGACAAGTCATAGGTGACACCAATGTTCATGACCTGCGCGATCGTGCCTAGGGTGTTGGTGCCGCCGCTCACAGTTCGGTTGCCAAAGCGGCCATAGAGAGTCGTGGCGCCAATGGGCGCAGACAAGGTTAAGGCGTAGGCGGTGGCGTCGGTGAAGGTCACGGCAAGTGGACCACCATTGGCAGAAGCACCCTCCTTTTGGTAAATCAGGCCGACTTTGGCCATGCCGAAGTCATAGGTGCCAGCCATTGTCGTCAGAGTGCCAGTGGCCGGGCTTGTCGCCGAGCCGCTGACGGAACTGTAGGCCAGCGATGCCCACACGGCGTTGTTGGCATAGGCCGCCAGCAAGCCCGTGGTCGCGCCGTCGCCCGCCGCACCCGCAATGCCGCCAAAGGCGTATTGAACTTGGGCGGAGAAGCCGCCCAGGGTTGGCGTCAAGTAGGTGACGGCATTCACGACACGCACCACATCTTGCCCGGTGGTGCTTGCGGTGGTTGCATTGGCGCCTGGGCTGGTGCCGGCAACGATTGGGGTCGGCACCTGAGCGTTGAAGCCACCGCCGACTGACGAAACTGCCAGGCCTGCGCCGGCGCGCGACGGAGTGGCTGCAATCCAGTTTTGGCCGCCGCTATTGGGGCCAATGGCACCACTGCTGCCGGACAGCAATACGCCACCCGCGCCAAAGCCGCCGTAGCAGCCCAATTGGGCCACGGTGCAGGCGAGTACCACGGTAGTGGTGCCTTGACGGCCAAGGCGCATCTCACCCCAGCCACCCGACATGCCCAACCAAGCACTGCGGTTGAACAAACCATTGCCCGAGGTGCCGCCACTCGCCAGGTTGGGTTGCATTTCGAGCCAGAAGTTGGCTTTGTTGCCGCCACCCATGTCTTCAACGCCGACGAAACGAAGTCGCGAGGCACCGTATTGCCCGCCGGCCAAAGTGGTGGTTTGCACGTTGGCCCCACTGGTGCTGATCGCAAGACCGGCATCAAGCTGCCCGGAGATCGTGACCGTTGATTGGGCAAAAGCGCCCGAGGCAACCATAGCGGCCAGGGCGACGAGGGTTTTTTTCATAGCAGTTTGTCTCCAGATTGTTTCAATATTGGCAAAGCCCTGAGCAGGGCTATGTTTTCATCCACTGGCAAATTTAGATCAGCCCGTACAGGAAACCCATTAAAAATGGCAATGGATTCATTCAAGTATAGAGAAATCGCAAGGATTTGATTGATAATTTGGGACAAATTTTTGTTAAATTGGGACAAAACATGTCAGAAATTTCCCGCTTTGTACGCAGTGCCTCGCTGTACGGCTACCCAGAGTTGGCCGCTTCATTGGGGCTGAATGCTGACGCCATGCTAAGGCGAGTTGGGCTCGCGCCACAGGCCTTGAACGAGGCCGACACTCCTATTTCCGCTGACCGCGTGAGGCAACTTCTGGAATTGAGTGCTGAAACCAGCGGCAAAGAAGATTTCGGGCTGCGTTTGGCGGCGGGGCGCCGTCTTTCCAACCTGGGGCCCATCAGTGTGGTTTTGCGCGAAGAGCCTACGGCACTCGCGGCCCTGGAGACTTTGCAGCGGTATTTGTGGCTTATCAACGCGTCGCTGCGGATCCAGATTGACTGCTACCCACACCTGGTCATGATCCGGGAAGAACTTATTGCGAACCATGCAGATGTCATGCGCCAGTCTGTAGAGCTGGCCGTTGGCGTTATGTACAGAGTGCTGAGAGAAATTTTGGGCCCGTCCTGGACGCCCCGTCGGGTGTGTTTTGCCCACCGTTCACCCAAGGAGCTTGACCGCCATACCGCTTTTTTTGGCAAGAGCCTGGAATTCAGCGCCGAATTCAACGGCATCGTGTGCGCCCGCACGGACTTGGAGGCCAGATTACCCAATACCGATGCCAATAGCGCGCGCCAGGTTAGGACGTCGCTGGACAAAGCCTTGGCGCTTTCGCAGACGTCTGCCGGCGACCCCATCCGGCAGCTGGTAGCCGCCTTGTTGCCGCTGGGGCGATGCACAGCAGACCAAGTGGCTTCGCATCTGGGAATGGACCGGCGGACAGTTCATCGCAAACTCGCGCAAGATGGCGAAACCTTTCGCAGCGTGCTCCACGCCGTGCGGATGGAGTTCGCCATCCGGCAATTGCGCGACAGCGACCATTCGATCACGGAAGTTGCGCAGCTGCTCGGGTTTTCGGGCGCAAGCGCGTTTGCGCACTGGTTCAAGAAAGAAATCGGGCTGAGCGCCGCAGCTTGGCGCAAACGGGAAAACGATTGACCGGCTATGGGTGGCCACCCGATCGGACTGCCACATTCTGGCAACTTTCGCACTCAATCGGCACCCACAACAGTTACCACATTCGTTCTTTGCAAACAATAAATGTCATAAAAAGCAAAGTCAAAGACATGAAATGTCAAGTGAAGCCTGGCGCAAAAACGGATGATTCATGCCTCGCCACAGATGAATTCTGAAGCATTTTTATCTGGTTCGACATTCTCAACAGACACATTTAAATTTGGAGACCCATCACCATGAACTTCCTTGACGGCCATCTGTATCCAGAGAACCAACAACCCCTGATCATTACAGCCGCCCCCTATGCGCCAGGCTGGATTCCCTCAGACTTTCCGGAAGATATCCCCATCACGATGGAGGAGCAGATTCAGAAGGCGGTAGATTGTTACGACGCCGGTGCCACCGTGCTGCATTTGCATGTGCGTGAAGCCGATGGCAAGGGCAGCAAGCGCCTGTCGATGTTCAACGAACTGATCGCCGGGGTGCGCAAGGCGGTGCCCGACATGGTGATCCAGGTCGGCGGCTCCATCAGCTTCGCACCCGAGGACGATGGCTCGGCCGCCAAGTGGCTGAGTGACGACACGCGCCACATGCTGGCCGAACTTACGCCCAAGCCCGACCAAGTGACAGTGACCGTCAACACGACGCAAATGAACGTGACCGAGCATGCG
The DNA here is from genome assembly GCA_025360385.1 of Burkholderiales bacterium. Classification (GTDB taxonomy): domain Bacteria; phylum Pseudomonadota; class Gammaproteobacteria; order Burkholderiales; family Burkholderiaceae_C; genus JANYCG01. Next base: position 7,552 of record JANYCG010000250.1, read on the forward strand.
GGCGAAGATGATTTCCGTGGCGTTTCGCGCGGCTTCCCGCATCTTCATGCCACCTACAAAGACATGATCGTGCCCTCCAACCCGAGCTGGGCCGAAGAGCACATCCGGCGCCTGAGCAACGCGGGTATCCAGAGCGCATTCCAGTGCTACAACATCAACAGCTTCGAAACGATCGAGCGGATGATTCGCCGCGGCGTCTACAAAGGCCCCTTGGTGATGAACTGG
>JANYCG010000288.1 GCA_025360385.1 Burkholderiales bacterium
GATATGTTTCTGGATCGGGAAAGGTTCGACGCATGGGCGCTATTGTATAAAGAGCGAACTATGCAATACCCAAAGGGACATTCGGCACAATTGATGCTCAAAACCAATCCGAAGTACGTTTTGCGCAACCATCTGGGCGAACAGGCCATCCGCGCCGCCAAGCTCAAAGACTTCAGCGGCGTGGCCACCTTACTCACGCTGCTTGAATCCCCCTGTGACGAACATCCCGAATTTGAAGCCTATGCAGGCTTTCCGCCGGATTGGGCGGCCGGGATTGAGATCAGCTGTTCGTCTTGACAGCTTGGGGGTTGATCGGTGCCAGAAGGCCCGTCAAAATCAACGGTGAGTGTGCCGCGTCCAAAGCCCACCCGCGTGACGCTACCGCCGTGCCACGCCGGGCGGGTGACGGGATCGGCAAGGCGGTCAGCATCCGCAAGCCCCCAGACCGTGGCAATTTCAAAGCGCGCGCCGACACGACTAACTTCAGGTTCGTCGACCCGAACATCACGCGATAAAACCGTGAAAACCGACGTCGTTGAAACCTGAGAAAATACACCCCATGACCTACAAAATTGAAAAAACGGATGCCGACTGGAAAACGCTGCTCAAGGCCAAGGGCGCTGAAGCCCTGGCCTTTGACGTGACACGGCATGAATCCACGGAACGCGCCTTCACTGGCCGCCTGGCCGACAACAAGGGTGCCGGCATCTACCAATGCATTTGCTGCGCCAAACCGCTGTTTGACGCCGCCAGCAAATACGACTCGGGTACAGGCTGGCCCAGCTACTTTCAGCCGATCAACGAGGCGGCCGTAGGCACCAAGGTGGACGGCATGTTGTGGGCCAAACGCACCGAAGTGCATTGCGCCGACTGCGGTGCCCACCTGGGCCACGTGTTTGAAGACGGCCCGGCGCCCACCGGCCTGCGGTATTGCATGAACTCGGCATCGCTTGAATTCATGCCTGCCAAACCCGCCCCGTGACACCCGAAAAGCGACGCCGCACCACGCCAACCAAGATAGCGCAAGACTGAACGAGCCTGAATTAACCCCATGAAAACTTTGCTGGATTTCCTGCCGATTTTGCTGTTTTTTATCGGCTACAAAATGTTCGACATCTACGTGGGCACGGGTGTCCTGATGGTCGCCACCGTGCTGCAAATGGCCGTCATCTACAAGCTGGACGGCAAGCTGAGCACCTTGCACAAAATCACCCTGGCCATGATCCTCGCGTTTGGCGCACTCACGCTGGCCCTGCACGACGAACGCTTCATCAAATGGAAGCCGACAGTGTTGTACCTGGCGATGGCGCTGGGGCTGGCGATTGCGCTGTGGGGCGCGCGCAAAAACTTCCTCAAACTGCTGCTGGGCAGCCAGCTTGACCTGCCCGACCCGGTGTGGATGAACCTGAACAAAATCTGGATTTTCTACTGCGTGTTCATGGCCTTCATCAACGCTTACGTGGCGGCCAATTTTTCGACCGATGACTGGGTCAACTTCAAAATTTGGGGCTACGTGTTTCCGCTGGCCTTCATCATTGGGCAGGGCCTGTATATTTCGCCGCATTTGAAGGCGGACGACCTGAAGCCCGAGGAACCCAAACCGTGACCGCAACGCCCGCCTACCGCCCCGACGCTGGCGCCGCGCGGCAGCTAGAGGACCGCCTGCGCGCCCAATTGCAACCCAGCCGCCTGGCCGTGCTGGACGAAAGCGCCGCCCATGCCGGGCATGTGGGCAGCAACAACACCCCGTTTGGTACGCACTTTCGGGTGCGTGTGGCTTCACCTTTCTTTACGGGCAACAGCCGCGTGGCCTGCCATCGGCTTGTGTATGATTCGCTTCAGGTTTTTATTGACCAGGGCGTGCATGCCATCGCGATTGAAATTGACCGCGGCGAGGCCTCCTAGTCGCGACAGCTTGCTGCATTGGCTTGCGGCATTTTTAAACTCCCCTTTTTGCACCTTCCTCAGGAAATTTTCATGACAAAGCATTTTTTAACGGCGATTGCCGCATCAGCCATGTTGCTGGCGTTGGCCACCACGGTCAACGCCCAAAACCTGGCCATTGTCAATGGCAAGGCCGTGCCCAAAGCGCGCATGGATCAGTTGGCAGGCCAACTGGCCCGCGCTGGGCGGCCCGTCACGCCCGACGTCGAAGGGCAGTTGCGCACCGAGGTGATCACGCGCGAGATCTTCATGCAAGAGGCACAAAAACGGGGGCTGGACGCCAGCGACGACTTCAGGGTGCAGCTTGAGCTCGCCCGCCAGTCCATTTTGATTGGCGAGTTGTTCCGCGACTTCCAAAAAGGCAACCCCGTGACAGACGCGGACGTGAAAGCCGAATACGACAAATTTGCTGCGGCCAACGGCGGCAAAGAATACAAGGCCAGCCACATTCTGGTGGAGAAAGAAGCCGACGCCAAAGCCATCATTGCGCAGATCAAAAAAGGCGGCAAGTTTGCCGACATCGCCAAAAAATCCAGCAAAGACCCAGGCTCCGGCGCCAATGGGGGCGACCTGGACTGGGCCGCCGCCGCCAACTACGTCAAGGAGTTTTCTGACGCGATGATTGCCCTGGAAAAAGGCAAGATGACCGACACCCCGGTGAAGAGCCAGTTTGGTTACCACATCATCCGCCTGGACGACACCCGCGAAGCGCAGTTGCCCAAGTTTGACGACGTGAAACCGCAAATTTCGCAGCAGCTTACCCAGCAAAAGCTGGCCAAGTTCCAGGAAGACTTGCGCGGCAAGGCCAAAGTCGAATAGACCGCCTGGGCTTCAGCGCCCGACCCCGGTCGAGGCCCAGCTTAAGGCCGTGAGCGCAGCGATCATCATGGGTTGGTGCAGCATGTAATAAGCCAGGCTCCAGCGGCCCAAACCCGCGAGTGCTTTGACTGCGCGGCTGGGATCGGGCAAGGCATGCGTCAACCACGCCGGTTGACGGCGCATCAGCCAGTTGCCCACCGCCAGGCCCCACCACATCACGCCAATCCAGGGAAAGATGGGGACGTAGTCTTCGGTTTGTGGCTTATGGCGGATGATCCCGAGCCAATTCAGCCATTTTTCATCGAATGCAGACGGAAATTCGTAAAATGTCCCCGTGGATATTGCATAGTTTGCTACTATTGATATAGCAATGGACGCGCCGCCGAGCCACCACAATAGCCGGCCCCAACTGGCCGTCAGGCGCATCACGACCAGCATCGAGGCAATGCCGTGCAAGGTGCCAAAATAAATGAAGCGCGGCCCAAACATCAGGTAAGACCCGGCTGACACCAAAGCGGCGCAAGCCGCCACCTGGCCCCAGCGCCGCCAAAAACGCGGCCAGCTTTGTCCCCGTTGCACAGCAATCGCCTGGCCTAGGCCTGCGGTGAACAGAAACAGGCTCAAAATCAAAGTACGCTGGTGCAGCCAGAACGGGTCGGCGTAAAAATCCAGCCGCGCCAGGCCAAAATGGTTCAAGTCAAAACAGAAATGAAACACCGTCATCCACACCATGGCCAGTCCCCGCAGGGCGTCAACCGCGTCAAACCGCGAAGCTGGCAGGGTGCGTAAAGTCATGGCATGGAGTGTACGCAGGCCATGGCGGGTGCAAAATGATTGCCTCCATGACACGCTTGGATTTCCCATTTTTTTTCCAGACCGCAGGTGACACACTCATGAAAAAAATTTGGCGCGGCGCAAGCCCAACCGTACTGCGGGTCACCACAGCGAGGCCGTTGAAGGCATTGGCGCTGCTGGTGTTCTTGCCGGGTTTGCTGTCGGCTTGCAGAACCCCGCCGCCCCCGGCCGCTGCGGTGGCGCCGCCGTCCAGTTTGAGCCGCGAGTTTGCGCCGTCGGGCACGCTCAAGGCGGCCATCAACTTCGGCAATCCGATTCTGGCCAGAAAAGACGAGGCCACCGGCGAGATGCGCGGCGTGTCGGTCGACCTGGCGCGTGAACTCGGCCAGCGCCTGGGCCGCCCGGTCGAACTGGTTCACTTCAACAACGCGGGCAAAGTGGTGGAGGCCACCTCTGCCGCCCAGGTGGACATCGCGTTTGTCGCGGTCGATCCGGTGCGTGGTGCCGACATCGGTCAGACCCCGCCCTACGTCATCATTGAAGGCGCTTATTTGGTGAAGAACAGCTCGCCCATCCGCGCCAACGCCGAGGTGGACCGTCCCGGCAACCGGGTGATGGTCTCCAAGGGCAGCGCCTACGACTTGTTTTTATCGCGTGAACTGAAAGCCGCCAAGCTGCTTTACACCTCAACCTCCCAGCAGGTGGTCGGCGACATGCTGGCGCAAAACGTCGAAGTGGCCGCCGGCGTGAAGCAGCAGCTTGAGATGGATGCCAAGCGCATCAACCAAAGCGGTGGTCAAGTGCGCCTGCTGGAGGGCCGCTTCATGGCCATCCACCAGGCCATGGGCCTACCCAAAGGCCGTGACGCTGCGCAGCGTTATCTGGCGGCCTTTGTGGAGGAGATGAAGGCCTCTGGTTTTGTTGCCAAGGCGCTGGCACGCCACGGGATCGAAGGCGCAACGGTGGCGCCACCCGCAGGGCGGTGACTTTCAGTCCCGTGTTCTCCGTGTAAAGCCGCTCGATGATCGCCAGGAGCGTGCCGGCTGGCGCAAACACGGCCTGCCCCGGCTTGTTCTCGATCACCAACGGCTGCCCCAGGGCAATGGCCAGTTACTCGGCGGCCATGCGCGCCAGAATGTCAGGGGTGCCGCCAGGGGCGAAGGGAACAATGTAGCGGATGGGTTTGGCGGGCCAGTTGTCGGACTGTGCCGGACTGGCCCCAGCGGCAAGTGCAAACGCGCTTGCGGTGAGGCGTTGCAAAACGGTACGGCGTTGGATGCTCATGCTGGTCTCCTGGTCTCCTGGTTTGCTTGTTGTGATTCGTTGTAGGCACGACGCGCAGCGCAGAATCAGTTCGCCTCAGCCTTGATGTTGGCCGCTTTGGCCACCGTCGCCCACAGCTCGATTTCGGTGGCGATGGTCTTGGCGAAGCTGTCTGCATTGCCGCTGTCGGGCGTCACCGCCATGGCCAGCAGGCGGCTGCGCACATCGGGGTCGCGCAGGGTTTTGGCCAGTTCGTCCTGCAGGCGTTTCATCACCGGCGCGGGCGTGCCAGCCGGAGCCAGCAGGCCCGTCCACAGCGTCAGGGAAATGTCGGCTTCCAGCCTAAAATTGTCATACCTCTATCTGGCGTTTCACTAGCAATTTGAAACCATAACGACCGCACCACGGCAGAGCGGAAGCCATTGTTCCTCTTTTGACCATACATAAAGCCGCTGAAACAGTGGAGCGGTCAAGCGGTCAGGGCCACCCTAAATCTGACCCACAGAGACGTAATTCGGTTGCATGTCATCTCCTGGTGTTTAGATTGTTATTTTTAGTGTCTGTTGAGTTATCGTAAGTCATACCAGACCCCCCGACCGCTTCCATGTTGGTTCAAACTGCCACGTCCGATGAGATTGCGAAAATGCTGCTTGAGCGTGTTCCGACTGGCGCCGGTTAGCTTGATGGCATCTCCGATGGTTACCCTACCGTGTTCGCGTGCGAACTCTACGATCTGTAGTGACAACGCCGGCATCTTGGCCAGTACTATTTTTTCGCGTTCGATCTTTTTCTCTAGGCGACGAACCTGCTCTGCGAGCGACCGCAGGAAGAACACCAACCACGGCTGCCAGTTGGGTGTTTTTGTCCGAATCGTTCCCTGCGTCTGGCGCAGTGCCAGGTAGTAGGCTTCCTTGTTGACCTCAATCACGCTTTCCAGCGAGCTGTAGGGGACGTAGGCGTAGCCTGCCTGAATCAGCAGCAGAGTGGTCAGCGCGCGGCTGAGGCGTCCGTTGCCGTCCTGGAATGGGTGAATTTCCAGAAAGACTACGACAAAAATTGAAATGACCAGCAGGGGGTGCAGCAGCGCCTTGTCGCGTTCTTGGGCGACCCACGCCACCAATTCCGCCATCAGGCGCGGTGTGTCGAACGGGCTGGCGGTTTCGAACACGATGCCGATCTGAGAGCCATTTGCATCAAAGGCGGCCACGCTGTTTGAGTTGGTCTTGTACTGGCCCCGGTGCCGATCATCCTTTTCGCTGTGGCGCAGCAGGTTTTGGTGCAACTGCTTGACGTGGTTTTCGTTGAAGGGGATGTCTTGCCATGAACTGAACACCAAGTCCATCAGTTCGGCGTAGCCAGCCACTTCCTGCTCGTCACGTGTCTCGAACGACTTTATTTCCAGATTGGAGAGTAGTTTTTCCACCTCACGGTCAGAGAGCTTGCTGCCCTCAATCCGGGTGGAAGAGCCAATGCTCTCAATGGTGGCGACTCTGCGCAAGGCGGATAACCGGTCGGGTGCGAGAGTGCCCAGTGCCCGCCATGCGCCCTTGAACTCATCAATCCGAGCGATCAAGCTCAGGACTTCTGGTGTGATTCGCAGCGACTCGACCTGTAGCATGCGCCAATAATATACCCATTTACACCCAATATCTTTGCATGTATCCCTGCCGAAGGGTGCCAAATATCCTTCGAGTCAACGAGTGAATGCTCAACCCCACATTCGCCCACGACGAGCCGCATGGAAAGTACCCCGCCATGACCGCGCCCCGGAAATAAACCCCGGGGCTGGGCGCGTAACCGGACGCGTATCCTGGCCCTTAAGCCACCCAGCGCCGTGCATTGCGCCACAGCTGCATCCACGGGCTGAAGCCATCAATGCCGAGTGGGGTCCAGCTCATCTGCACATTGCGGAACACGCGCTCGGGATGGGGCATCATGGCGGTGAAGCGGCCATCGACGGTGGTCACTGCCGTCAGGCCACCCGGGCTGCCATTGGGGTTGAAGGGGTAACGCTCGGTCGCTTGGCCATGGTGGTCTGTGAATCGCATGGCGGCGATGGTTTTGCCGACGTTGCCGCGCCCGCCCCTGGCGGGGTCAAAGTTGGCAAAACCTTCGCCGTGGGCCACGGCAATCGGCAGACGGCTGCCACCCATGCCCTTGAAGAACAGGCTGGGTGAATCCAGCACTTCGACCAGGCTCAGGCGGGCTTCAAAACGTTCGCTTTGGTTGGTGGTGAAGCGCGGCCAATCTTGTGCACCGGGGATGATGCTGGCCAGCTCCGCAAACATCTGGCAACCATTGCACACGCCCAGGCCAAACGTGTCGGCACGGCCAAAGAAGGCTTTGAACTGGTCGGACAACAGCGGGTTGAAGGTAATGGACCGGGCCCAGCCTATGCCGGCACCCAAGGTGTCGCCGTAGCTGAAGCCGCCACAGGCGACAACGCCTTTGAAGTCGGCCAGCGTGGCGCGACCGGTCTGCAGGTCGGTCATGTGCACGTCGAAGGCTTCAAATCCCGCCTCGGTGAAGGCGTAGGCCATTTCAACGTGGGAGTTGACGCCCTGCTCGCGCAACACGGCCACGCGGGGGCGGGACAGCAGCAAGGCAGGCGCTACAATATTAGAAGCTAACTGTGAAGCATTGACGGGGACTTCAGCCTCATTTGTCGGCATGAGGCAGTGCAGACCCGGGTCCAGCGGGTCGCCCGCTGCGGCGTGTTCTGCGTCAGCGCAGGCGGGGTTGTCGCGCAACTGGCAGATCTTCCAGCTGGTGTTGTCCCATACCTGGTGCAGGTCTTGCAGTTTGGCGCTGAAGACAGCTTTGGCATCGCGCCAGACCTGCACCTCACCGACACCGGTGGCCGTGGCGGCCGTAGGGCTTGCCGGGCTGATTTTTGGACGCGTCTTGCCCACCACGTGGCTGAACGCGCTCAAAGAATGCGCACGCAACACCTGCATCACTGCGCTGCGTTCGGTGGTTTTTACCTGCAACAACACGCCCAGCTCTTCGCTGAACAGGGCTTTGAGGGTGAGCTCTTCGCGCCGCGCGCCCACTTGCCCGGCCCAATTTTTGCTGTCACCGACATCGGCGCGGCTGTCAGAAATGCCGTCGCCCGTGGTCACCAGCAAATCGACATTCAGGGCGATACCAACATGGCCCGCAAACGCCATTTCGCAGGCCGCGGCAAACAGGCCACCGTCGCTGCGGTCGTGGTAGGCCAGCAGCTGGCCTTGCCGGCGCAGGGTGTTGACGGCCCTGACCAGGTTGACCAGGTCTTGCGGGTCATCGAGGTCTGGCACCTCATCACCCAACTGGTCCAGCGTCTGCGCCAGGATGCTGCCGCCCATGCGGTTTTTGCCACGGCCCAGGTCGATCAGTATCAGCGTGCTGTCAGGCTCGGCAGCGTCAAGCTGGGGCGTGAGCGTGCCCCGCACGTCTGCCAGTGTGGCGAAGGCGGTGACGATCAGGCTCACCGGGCTCGTCACTTTTTTCTGAACCACTTCGACTGCACCGGAGTTAGCCTGTCTACCGCAGGGCGCCTCCCAAATTGTGCGCATGGACAGGGAATCTTTGCCAACCGGAATTGAAATGCCCAGGGCCGGGCACAGCGCCAAGCCGACGGCCTTGACGGTGGCGTACAAAGCCGCGTCTTCACCCGGCTCGCCACAGGCAGCCATCCAGTTGGCCGACAACTTGACTCGGTCCAGTTCGATCGGCGCGGCCAGCAGGTTGGTGATGGCCTCGGCCACCGCCATGCGGCCCGAGGCGGGCGCATTGATGCTGGCCAATGGCGTGCGTTCGCCCAGGCTCATGGCCTCGCCGGCAAAGCCTTGGTAGTCTGCCAGCGTCACGGCGCAATCAGCCACCGGCACCTGCCAGGGCCCGACCATCTGGTCGCGGTGGCTCATGCCCCCCACGGTGCGGTCGCCAATGGTGATGAGGAAACGTTTGGACGCGACGGTCGGGTGGGCCAACACGTCGATGGCGGCTTGTTGCAAAGCAAGGCCAGTCAGGTCGATGGGCTTGAACTGGCGGGTGACGGTGGTCACGTCGCGGTGCATTTTGGGGGGCTTGCCGAGTAATACATTCATCGGCATGTCGACCGGTTGCGTTCGCCCAGAGCCGCCTGTGCTGAGCTTTGACAAAGGAGTCGAAGGGGTCAAAGGGGTCGAGGGGGTTGAAGAATCAGCCAGCACCAGTTGGCGCTCTTCGGTCGCCACGCCCACCACCGCAAACGGGCAACGCTCGCGCTCGCACAAGGTTTTGAACAAAACCAGTGACTCGGGCGCGATGGCCAGCACATAACGCTCCTGGCTCTCGTTGCACCAAATTTCCTTGGGTGCCAGGCCAGACTCTTCCAGCGGCACGGCGCGCAGGTCAAACCGTGCGCCCCGCCCCGCGTCGTTGGTCAGTTCTGGGAAGGCATTGGACAGCCCGCCCGCGCCCACGTCGTGGATCGCCAGAATGGGGTTGCCACTGCCCACGGAGCCATCGCCCTGGCCGAGGTTCCAGCAGTGGTTGATGACCTCTTGGGCCCGCCGCTCGATTTCGGGGTTGCCACGCTGCACCGAGTCAAAGTCAAGCTGCGCCGCATTGGCGCCCGTGGCCATGGAACTGGCGGCGCTGCCGCCCATGCCGATGCGCATGCCAGGCCCTCCCAACTGGATCAGCAGGCTACCCGAAGGGAACGCGATTTTGTGCGTCTGTGTCGCATCAATCACGCCCAGGCCGCCGGCGATCATGATGGGTTTGTGGTAGCCGCGCTGCTCGTGCACCTCGCCCTGCGCTGTGGTGTGCGATATGTCTTGCTCGTATTCACGGAAGTAACCCAACAAATTGGGCCGGCCAAACTCGTTGTTGAAGGCCGCCCCGCCCAGCGGCCCCTCCATCATGATTTGCAGGGGGCTGGCGATGTGCCCGGGTTTGCCGTAGGACCCGGTTTGACTGCGGGTGGGCAAGGCGTTGCGTCCACCCAAATCAAGTCTCGACACCGTGAACCCGGTCAACCCGGCCTTGGGTTTGGAGCCCCGCCCGGTGGCGCCTTCGTCCCGAATTTCACCGCCTGCCCCGGTGGATGCGCCGGGGAATGGCGAGATGGCGGTGGGGTGGTTGTGGGTTTCGACCTTCATCAGGACATGGTTTGTCTCAGTATATTTTTTATAGCTGGATACGCTTATTCCATGAGGACTTACGGCACTTTCTATCTCTATAGACGAAGAAATGGGTAAATTTGACCCCATTTCTGCCCCCGCTGGCAGTGTGCCGGGTAAGCCTACTGGACGGGCCACAAAGCGCTCCACCACGCTGCCCTGCATCACCGACGCGTTGTCCGAATACGCCACCAACATGTGCTGCGGGTTTTGCTGGTGGGTGTGGCGGATCATGCCAAACAAGCTGTGCGCCTGGGCGACTCCGTCAATGGTGAACTGGGCGTTGAAAATCTTGTGGCGGCAATGTTCGCTGTTGGCTTGCGCAAACATCATCAGTTCCACGTCCGTCGGGTTGCGTTGCAACTGGGTGAAGGCGGCGGCCAGGTAGTCGATTTCGTCTTGCGCCAGCGCCAGGCCAAACTCGCGGTTGGCGGCTTCCAACGCCGGCTTGCCACCCGACAACACATCGACATGCGCCATGGGCGCGGCCTGCAGGGCCGTGAACAATTGCAGGGCCTGGTCGCGCGCGAACATCACGCTTTCGGTCATGCGGTCATGCAGCAGGTCTGCCAACTGGGCGCGTTGCCCGTCCGTCAACACGGCTTTGCCAATCAGGGGCTGCTTGAGGCTGATGCGGTACTCGACCACACGCTCCACCCGTCGCACCGCCAGCGCACAGTTGTGGGCGATGTCGGTCGCTTTGGACGCCCAGGGCGACACCGTGCCAAGACGCGGCGTGACAATGACCACGGCGGCATCACCAGCCATCAGGTCAAACGCCGCCGCACCGGGTTCGCCATAGGTCAGCAAGGCCTGCAACCGGTCATGGACTGGACCTGTCAGCTCAAGATCCGACAGCGCCAGATGCACAAAACGGGCTGAAATGGCGTGGACGCGTTCATGCACCGCCTGCAGCTTGGGCAACAGTTGCAAGGCGCGGAAACTGCTCAGGGCGCTGCCGCCCTCAAATGGGGTGATGTGCAAAGGCATGGGCGGGTTGGAATGGCGGCGAAGGTGGGAAAGAGGCAGCGATAAAGCCGGACAGCCAAACCAGGTGAATTGGGGCGGGGCTGCGCTGGTTTTGGTCGCCTCGATTTTACCCGCCTGCAGGCCGTCAGCATCTTGCCGCCCCGTCCCAAAACCGATGCCTGGCATTCAGGCCAAGCGGTGGGCTTCGCCCTCTGGGATAATTGAGCCCATGACGATCACTTACAAAGATGCCGATGGCATTCAAGGCATGCGCATTGCGGGCAAACTGGCCTCGGAAGTGCTGGACTTTCTGACGCCCCATGTTCAAGCGGGTATCACGACCAATGCGCTGGACAAACTGGCCTACGACTTCATCACCCAGGTGCAAGGCGGCATTCCGGCACCGCTCAATTACACGGGCGGCGGCAACATCCCCTACCCCAAGTCGATTTGTACCTCGGTCAACCACCAGGTCTGCCACGGCATTCCGAACGACAAGGCGCTTAAAAAAGGCGATGTGCTGAACATAGACGTCACCGTCATCAAAGACGGCTGGCATGGCGACACCAGCCGCATGTTCCTGGTCGGAGACACATCCATCGTCGCCAAACGCCTGTGCGCCGTCACCTATGACGCCATGTGGCACGGCATCAAGATGGTCAAGCCAGGTGCCCGCCTGGGCGACATCGGCTGGGCCATCCAAAAATTTGCGGAAAGCCAGGGCTTCAGCGTGGTGCGCGAATTTTGCGGACACGGCATCGGGCGCATCTTCCATGAAGAGCCGCAGGTGCTGCATTACGGCAAACCCGGCACACTGGACGAACTTAAAGTCGGCATGACCTTCACCATCGAACCCATGATCAACGCCGGGCGCAAAGAGATCAAGGACGGCCCCGAAAAAGACGGCTGGACCATTGTCACCAAAGACCATTCCCTGTCGGCCCAATGGGAGCACACCATTTTGGTCACCGAGACCGGTTACGAGGTGCTGACCCTGTCGGCGGGCAGCCCGCCCACGCCAGGTTTTATTGCGCCAGTAACCTGGTCCGCCTGGGCTGCACCAACGCCCGCCAGCTCGCCCGTGGCCGCATGACCTCGCCGCAGGCACTGCGCGAAACCTATCGCGCAGCCAAAGCGGCATTGCTTGAAGCCATCGCCAACAGCGGCGCTTCGACACGTGGGGTGCATGCGGCGCTGCAAAAACTCTCGCATCTGGCGGATAACAGCCTGCGAACCCTGTGGCAGCAGGCCGGCTTTTCCGGGGTGTTGGCACTGGTCGCGGTGGGCGGTTTTGGCCGCGAGGCGCTGTTCCCGAACTCCGACGTTGATGTCCTGCTGCTGCTTGCGGACACCGAATCGCCAGACAGCCACCCGGTGCTCAAAGCCCAGATCGAAGCGTTCATTGGAAGCTGCTGGGACGCCGGACTTGAAATTGGCTCCAGCGTGCGCACGCTGACGGAATGCCTGGCCGAGGCACACAAAGACGTGACCGTGCAAACCTCGTTGCTGGAGTCCCGTCTGGTGACTGGGGATGCACAATTTTTCAACCAATTTCAAACGCAGTTTCGCGCCGCACTGGATGCCAAAGCGTTTTTTGTGGCCAAAACTTTGGAGCTGCGCCAACGCCACAACAAGTTCGAAAACACGCCCTACTCGCTGGAACCCAACTGCAAGGAATCCCCTGGCGGCCTGCGCGATTTGCAAGTCATTTTGTGGGTGGCCAAGGCGGCGGGGTATGGCACCCACTGGGATGATCTGGCCAAAAACGGCCTGGCCACGCCCTTCGAAGTCAAGCAGATCAAACACAACGAAGCCTTGTTGCACCTGATCCGCGCCCGCCTGCACTTGATCTCCGGCCGGCGCGAAGACCGTCTGGTGTTTGACTTGCAGACCGCTGTGGCTGACTCTTTCGGCTATGCCTCAGTGGCGCCAGACGGCTCCAACCTGCCGGTTCGGTCTAGCGAGGCCTTGATGCGCCGCTACTACTGGGCCGCCAAAGCCGTGACCCAGCTCAACCAGATTTTGCTCTTGAACATTGAGGAGCGGCTCAACCCGTCGGCCCACGCGCCACAAGCCATCAACGCGCGGTTTCATGACAAAGCCGGCATGATTGAAGTGGCCAGTGACGACCTGTACCAGCGCAACCCGCATGCGATTCTGGAGACCTTTTTGCTGTACCAGACCACGGTCGGTGCCAAGGGCCTGTCGGCGCGTACGCTGCGGGCTTTGTACAACGCGCGCAAGGTCATGGACGGCAAATTCCGCCACGACCCGGTCAACCGCGATACCTTCAAGCAGATTTTGATGCAGCATGACGGCATCACCCATGCCATGCGGCTGATGAACCAGACCTCGGTGCTGGGGCGGTACCTGTGGGTGTTCAGGCGCATCGTCGGGCAGATGCAGCATGACCTGTTTCATGTTTACACCGTGGACCAGCACATCCTCATGGTGCTGCGCAACATGCGGCGGTTTTTTTTAGCGGAACACGCCCACGAATACCCGTTTTGCTCGCAATTGGCGGCCGGCTGGGACAAGCCCTATATCCTGTACACGGCGGCGCTGTTCCACGACATCGCCAAAGGGCGCGGCGGCGACCATTCGGAGCTTGGCACGGCCGACGCGCGGCGTTTTTGCAAGCAACACGGCATCGCGAAGCAAGACACCGATCTCATCGAGTTTCTGGTGCGTGAACACCTGAGCATGAGCCGCATCGCACAAAAATCTGACCTGAGCGACCCCGACGTGATCGCCGCATTTGCCAAACGGGTTGGCACCGAGCGTTACTTGACGGCCCTGTACCTGCTCACGGTGGCAGACATCCGTGGCACCAGCCCCAAGGTCTGGAACGCCTGGAAGGGAAAATTGCTCGAAGACCTTTACCGCTACACCTTGCGCGTGCTGGGCGGGCGGGCGCCTGACGCAGCCGCGGAGGTTGAAGCGCGCAAACGCGAGGCGCTGGTGCTGGTGTCCTTGTATGCGATGCCATTTGAAGCGCAAAAACCGCTATGGGACACACTGGATGTCGGGTATTTCATGCGCCACGACGCGGTTGACATTGCCTGGCATGCCAAGCAACTGTCGCGGTTTGTCGGCTCGGCCAAACCCATTGTGCGGGCGCGCCGCTCACCGGTGGGGGACGGCCTGCAAGTGCTGGTGTACACACCCGACCAGGCGGACCTGTTCGCGCGAATCTGCGGCTATTTCGACCAGAACGGCTTCAGCATTCTGGATGCCCGGATCCACACCGCCAAAAATGGCCACGCGCTGGACACCTTTCAAATCGTCACCTCCGCCCTGCCCGAGGAATACCGCGAGGTCACCGCCATGCTGGAGAATGATCTGGCACTGGCCGTCTCGGATAACGGGCCTTTGCCTGCACCATCCAAGGGCCGGGTTTCGCGGCGCGTCAAGAGCTTCCCGATTGCGCCGCGCGTCAGCCTGCGGCCCGATGAAAAAGCCCAGCATTGGCTGCTGAATATTTCAGCCAGCGACCGGGTTGGGCTGCTCTACAGCGTGGCCCGGGTGCTGGCCCGCCACCGCATCAACCTGCAGCTGGCCAAAGTCGCCACGCTGGGCGAACGCGTGGATGACACGTTTTTGATTGACGGGCCCGAACTGCAGCAAAACAAGGCACAGATCGAGATCGAAACCGAACTGCTCGAAGCTCTGTCAGCCTGACAGGTCAGCCTGGCAGGTCAGCTCGGTCAGCGGGCTTTCACGAAGGCCAGCATGGCGTCGCTCACCACCTTGTCGTCGGTGTGAATGGAGTAGATTTCCGACATGTGGCTGTGGCCGGCAAAGCGGACAAAGGCCGGGCAGCGGCCCGCTTTGCACAGGGCCTCATTGAGGCCTTCACTTTGCATCACAAAGCCGGGCGGGTTCAGCTCGCTGTAGCCGACCCACAAGGGCACCTTGGTCTTGAGCAGGCCGTTCTGCGCCGAACGCTCGCCATAGGTGGCGGGGTCAGCGCCGAAGTAGAGCCTGGTCGGCTCTTCCTGGGCCGTCAATTCCGGCGAAATCAGGAACAGGCCGGACAGCATCAGAGCACCGGCAAGCCCGGAGCCAGGCACCTGGTGAAACCGCTCGTCAGCCACATACGAGGCCACGTGGGCCGCGCCGGCCGAGTGCCCCATCAGGAACACCTTTTTCGGGTCGCCGCCGCGTGCGGCAATCTGCTCATTCACCCAGCGGATGGCCTGGCCGACGTCCTGCGCCCCAGCCGGCCACAAGTCCTTGGGCGCCAGCCGGTAGGTCATGTTCACGCCGATCATGCCGTTGCGCACGGCCCAGAGCATCAGCGTGTCATAAAACGGGCTGCCAGGGCCGCGACGGTCGCCCCGCACAAACCCACCACCATGCACAAAGACGAATACCGGGCGAGGCGTGGTGGATGCGGCTTGCGGCGTGAACACATCCAGCAGATGGCGCGGGTCATCCCCGTACTTGATGTCGCGCTGCACGGTGACGCCGGCATAGGGTTCTGATTCGATGACGCGCGGTGCGTACAGCGGCGCTGTGGCCGGCGGGTTACGCGGCCGATGGCTTTGATTTTTTCAGCCATGTCAGGGGTCATTTGAGCATGTGCAGCGGGGGCAAGCAGCGCGGCGGTGATGGCGGCCAGGCCAAGCCAGTGGGATCGAGGGAACATGTATTCTCCATTCGTGTCATTGATACCGAACCGACGATAACCCGGAATCAGGCAGCCTGCAGCCCGACTGCGCCGGCCCATTGCGTCAATCGTCGTCTGCTGCAGCGATACCGGGAAACAGCACGTCGGTGAAACCAAATTTGGCAAAATCCCGCACCCGCATCGGGTACAGCTTGCCGATCAAGTGGTCGCATTCGTGTTGCACCACGCGGGCATGGAAGCCATCCACCTCGCGTTCGATCCTGTCGCCGTACTGGTCAAAGCCGGCGTAACGAACGCGCGCCCAGCGCGGCACCGCTGCGCGTAAGCCCGGCACCGAGAGGCAGCCTTCCCAATCTTCGGCTTCTTCATCGCCCAAAGGCGTGATGACAGGGTTGACCAGCACCGTGCGCGGCACCGGCGGCGCATCTGGATAACGCGGGTTGGGCGCGTCGGTGCCGAATATCACAAGCTGCAGGTCCACGCCGATCTGCGGCGCTGCCAGGCCGGCGCCATTCGCAGCATGCATGGTGTCCAGCAGGTCGGTGACGAGAAGATGCAGCTCGTCGCTGTCGAACCGGGTCACTGGCTGTGCGATGCGCAGCAGGCGCGGGTCGCCCATTTTTAAAATTTCTCGAACTGTCATGGCGGCAGCATAACTTTCAACTGTTGCAGCGCAGACCATAGCGCCGGAACATCAGTTTTAACAATGCTCCAAAGCGTGTCGTTATCGACACCCAGATAGCCGTGAATGAGTTGATTGCGCGTCGCGATGATCATCCGCCACGGAATGGATGGGCAGGCCAAACGAATCGCCTCTGGAATATGAGTTGCGGCTTCACCAATCAATTCAATATTGCGAATCGTGGCGTCAAAACGCATGGCATCGTTTACAAAGCGAACCTGATCAAGCCCGTCGGTAAATATCTCAACCTTCTCGCAAAACCCTATCATGTCGTCGAGATAAAAGCGCCATTCGCGATTTGGCGCAGCGTCAGACATGCATGGCTTCCTGCTCTATAAAAGGCCGAAGTTCTGCCCGAAGCGCCTTGTCAGTCACCAAGTCAACACGACGGCCAAGCAGATCTTCCAGATAAAACTGAACCCCGAAATAGCGCGTGGAAGTGGCGGGCCCTGCAAAGCCGACCAGAATATCCACGTCACTTTTCGCACCCGCAGTGTCACGTGCCGTTGAACCAAAGAGCGCGAGCTTGACCACACCAAAATTCTTGGTCAAATAGGCCTTGTGCTTGGTGAGAAGCTGAAGCGTTTCTTTCCGGTTCATTGCCGCAGTTTACTGGTTTCGAGCAGAACGATTCATTGTGAACCGGCAGACAGAGGCCTTTGGACTTGGAGTTGAGCATTCCACGGGCACATTGCCTGCAACACCGCTGAAACCCACATTTTTAACCTATTGACCCGGCCCGGTGATGTTTGAACCGTTCGCCCCGAGCTTGTCGAAGGGCTTCGACATGCTCAGCCTGAACGGAATTTAAGACTTCAACAGGCCGGTTCAATATTACATTTTTAACCTACTTGCCAATAAAAACCAACTAGGTTAAGCTTCAAGCCATGGAAGAATCCACCCCGCATTGCAAGCTGGCCGTGGTCAGAGCTTTGGTGGGTGCTGGCAAAGTGCGTACCACCCAGTCGGCAAGAATAGGGGCAACGGCGATGGGGTTGGACCTGTCTGCCATGTTGGCCGTGGTTGCGGCGCTCAAGCCGGCTGACTTTTACAAGAGCATGACCACCCACGCGGATCACACCATTTGGCAGGACGTATACCGCCCGCGCACGCCAGCGGGTGACGTCTATCTGAAGCTGACAATCATCGCCGACGTATTGATCGTCTCATTCAAGGAGCTTTGACCATGAAATGTCCCGCTTGCGGCGCGGCCGAACTGATCCACGGCACGCGCGACCTGCCCTACACCTACAAGGGTGAAAGCACCACCATCTCGGCGGTGACAGCCGATTTTTGCCCTGCATGCGATGAGTCCATCACCGACATGAAGGAGACCACGCGCGTGATGCGCGAAATGCAGGCCTTCAACAAACAGGTGAACGCGGCGATTGTGGACCCGGGCTTCATCGTCCAGGTGCGCAAAAGGCTGGATCTGGGCCAGCGCGAGGCCGCTGAAATCTTCGGCGGCGGCGTCAATGCCTTTTCGCGCTACGAAAACGGCAAGACGAAGCCACCGCTGGCCCTGGTCAAGCTGTTCAAGCTGCTGGATCGGCATCCAGAGTTGCTCAATGAAGTCAGGGCTGGGTGAGTTTTTTGCGATTTGCGAAAGGTGCCAATTCCGTGGCCACCCAACGGTATGCCAGCGTGCGGGATGTCATTGCGCGGCAAGGTCACCTCGTTTGACTTGGGCACTCTGGTGAACATGGCCATCGCTGCGGCGCTGCACATTGAAAGGCACGTGCTCGACCCGGCTTAAGGTTTTTTGCTACTGTTTCAGTAGCTACTTGATCACACTGTCTGGGGTTTTCAGGCATTTTTTACCACCACAAGTTGGGAGTCGAAAAAATCAGGCCACAACGCCTTGCGCAGCATGCGCGCGAAGTTGCTCCTGCGCGTACTCCATTGGGTACACCAAGCAAATCGGGGCTTTTCATCGTTCACTGCCAGCCACAAGCATCTCCCGCATCTGCGCCTCATCAACCACCGCCACACCCAGCTCCCGCGCCTTGTCCAGCTTGCTGCCTGCATCGGCTCCGGCCAACAGGTAGTGGGTCTTCTTGCTGACCGAGCCGGCCACTTTGGC
>JANYCG010000165.1 GCA_025360385.1 Burkholderiales bacterium
CTGGCTTTGCAAACTCACGCTCAAGCTGCCGCTGGCGTCCTCATTCAGCCCGCCCTTCTGCACCAAGGCAAAGGCCACTTCGGTCTGCCCCTCTGAGAGGGTGATGGTCGCTCCCTTGGCGTCCACCCGCCGGTCACCCACAATAGCTTGCATGCCCCCGCCAAACTCGCCGTTGAGGCTCAACTTCAGCACGTCCCCCAATTTGGCCGGGGAGGAGAGGCTGGCCTTGAACATCTGGCCCGAGCCTTCGATGAAGCTGCTGGCCTGGCCCACCAGGTCTGACAGCGTGGCCCCCACTTTGCCCCAGAAGTTGGAGCCTGCAAATGCAACTGCACTGCCAGAGCCCGCACTGCCAGAGCCCGCACTGCCAGAGCCTGCACCGGCTGCAGCTGTCAGGGCCACCTGCTGGCTCAGCCTGAGCCCCAGGTAGCCTTGAGCGCCGTGGGCGCTTTGCAAGTCGAAGTGTTGGACGGTGATGGTGTTGGCCCCGCTGGCGTCTGAGAGGATGGCGCTGTAGCCGCCAGGGCTTTGGGGGTCTTTGACGAGGGCCAGGCCCAGCGTGGTGCCATCGGCCAGCTTGGTGCCGTATTGGCCATTGCCCAGGCCGCTGAAAACCCCCAGGGCCTGGCCGTTGACCACAAGGCTGCCCAGGCCGTCGCTGTCCAGGATGGTGTCTTTGCCCCAGGTGCCTGTGAAGGTGTAGGTGTCGGTGCCTTCACCGCCTTTGAGGGTGTCGTTGCCAGCGCCACCGATGAGGATATCGTCGCCTCCTCTTCCAGTGAGCACATCTGCACCCGCATCGCCAATCATCAGGTCTGCGCCGCTGCTAGACCCCATCACAGCACCACCGCTGGATTTGGATACCCAGATGTTCAGCGGGGAGAAGGTTTTGCCTTGGCCGTACTGGGTCATAAGGTAGTTGGCGGCGGGCGTAAGGGTTGGTTCCAGGTCTTGGGCGTTGCCTGCGAAGCCTGCCTTTTGCAAATCCTGGTTGGCACCTGTGACAAGTTTTGCGTAGGCCAAGTCGTGCCCGATCATTTCGTCAGAGTGGGCGGTGTACATGCGATAGACGGCGCGTGCGATAGCGTCAGACATGGCGGCGCCGGGTTCGGTCAAACCAAAGAGCGCGGCTTCTGCGTAGCGGCGTTTGTCGTTCTGGCCCTCAATGTGCACGTAGCGGATTTGGTACCACGCTTCGGCGCGGGCTTCAAAGGGGTCGGGGAGCGCGAGGGCGGCTTTGATGCCAAGGCCATAAACGTTGTTATAGGCCGCTGAAATTAAAGCGATTTGCTCGTTCGACGGTGTGGGAAAGAGTTGCGCAACTGTGGTGATGAATGGCCCAACGATGACGCTATACGCTGCATCAACCTGTGCATCACTCATAACGAAGTTATGCCCATTCACGATGCCTGAGAGGTAGTTGGTTAACGCTTGGTCTCGGGCATCTTTTTGCGTCTTCGTACTGTGCGCCATGCTACGAATTTCTGTCATAGGGGCGCTTCCCATGGCAAGTTTGAAAACTTCGTAATCTGAGGAGGAATAGCCCATGGCATTGAGAACTCTGTTCCGAACGGGATTCGTTGCGATCCCATCGATATTGAATCCAATGCCGATGGTCACAAGTTCAGCAGAATCAAAATACGCGCTGGAGTTGAAGCCTTCGAATTGCTTCAAGAATTCTTTGAGCCTTGCATCGCGTGTGGTAGCGTTCATGATGAGGCTGGCAGGAATGGTGATGGAGGTGGGCATGGTGTTTGTTCTTTTAGCGAGAAATGGATTGGGTAGAGGAACGCGTGGAAAGTGGCGAGGTCAAAGGGACGGTGCGCACGATGCGACACAGCTCATGGATCAGGTAGCCGGATTTGCCGGTGCTCAGGTTTTCGGGCCGGGTTTCTGTGGAGTTTTCAAAACGCTTGATGATGAGTTCCGGTGTATTGCCTGGAATTCCATTTGGCAGTACCAGGTAGGGGATTTGCTGGTGCAAGATGACTTCGCCCCAGGTCGCTATATCCCAGTTGGGGTCGCCAATGAGTTGTCCGGTTTTTTGATCCACCAGACGCTTCATGGGCGAGGTCGCTTCACCATCGCGATAACTTTTTGTATAAATGTCCCAATCGGCAGATTTTTTACACGCATGAATGTCGCCGTCGTATGCCAGTAGGGTTTCTGTTGGCCCAGTCGCTACAAGAGGCATGCGAACCTTGCGCAACCTGAGCATTTGCTCCTGTTGCTGTACGCGATAACGTCGATACGAATCCCAAGTTTTGAATTCTTGCGGTGGGGCATATCGACCACTGACACCGATCTCACCACTGCGGTAAGCATGCCAAGCCACCAGCTCCATCTGGTGCAATAGCGGCAAGTTATCTTCGACATTCATCACTTCCCACTTGGGCAAACTGACCCCCGTGACTTTTAGGTCAGTGATGCTGCAATATGGGAAATCCGCATCCACGGGAAGCGTATTGAGTGCTTTGGTGTACGCACCGCAAATGACCCAGTCTTTGTCACTTTTAACGATGTAGGACACTTTTACTGGGGTGCCTTTTGGTTCTGCTTTGATGCGGTTTTCAATGGAATTCTTGACGCATGCAGCGTCATCACAAGCATTGCGCTCCTTGAGCCATTGTTTTTGCCTCTGTCGGATGTGTGCGGTATCGCCGCTTGCTTTCAGTGCCGCCACATAAGCCGCTGCCAAACTCTCATCCAGCTTCGATAACTCAGCATCCGCACAAATCATCTTCTCTATCGTGCTTTGTGCTTTTGCGCAGTCAAAGCTGGCTGCCTGCGCTGCCCCCACCATCAGCAGCCCCACTCCAAACCCTAAGCGTATTGCTCTGCGCAAACCGCACATTGACTCACGCATGACACGCTCCCTGGTGCAATGGCGTGCATCGCGTTCGGGTTCGCGGCCTGCGCAGCTTGGCGATCAGGCGTTGGTGTTTACAGGTTGGGTTCATGCAAAATAGGCCTATAGTTCTCATGCAATATGAACAATTTGCTATTGATTTTGCAATATTGCATTGCGACCAACGTTGGCGGGTGATTTGCGTGATGCCCAGGATATTCAAGGTTTTGAGTTCACCCGCCTGGCTCACACCGCCCTGGTTCGTGTCTTGCCACAGCTTGACGCATGTGTAGGCCGCATCGCTTGCATCAAACTTGCCATCGCCATTGCTGTCCAGATCGGCCAGCGCTTCAAAGCCGTTGACGGCGGTTTGGCCTGCTTTAGGGCCACGGGTGAGGACGGTGGCATCGCCAAAGAGTTCGCGTCTGGAGTCAATCAATCCGCCGCCGTCGATGTCGTCATCGCCGCTGCCGCCTGACAGGGCGTCATTGCCCTCCAAACCCCGCATTTCTACGTTCTGCGTGGCGATGCCAGTGCCACTGTCGCCCACGGCAGAGATCACGTCATCAAAGCCTGCCTGTGCCACGCCGCCCGCCAAGGTCCCATCGGCCTTTCTTTGCGTGGACTGCCAGTCGTAGCTGCCGTACCGGGCCTGATCTGGCTGCACTTGCAGCTGCACCTCGGTACCCACCAGCTTGCCACGCTGGTCGCCCAGGTACAGGCGACTGACTGGCCCGCTGTTTTTAACGGTCAGGCCCCAGGTGTTGGATTGGATGTCTTCCTGCCCGCCTGGGCTGACCACAGCCCCGCTATCGTTGCTGCCCTGGCTTTGCAAACTCACGCTCAAGCTGCCGCTGGCGTCCTCATTCAGCCCGCCCTTCTGCACCAAGGCAAAGGCCACTTCGGTCTGCCCCTCTGAGAGGGTGATGGTCGCTCCCTTGGCGTCCACCCGCCGGTCACCCAC
>JANYCG010000166.1 GCA_025360385.1 Burkholderiales bacterium
CAGGGCAGCGGCCACCTCGGGCACTTCGACCCGCAAACCGGCAAGACCGAACTGATTCCATTGGGCCGCGGGTCGTCGCCGCACGGCGTGATCCAGGGCCCGGACGGCGCAGCCTGGCTCACTGATGGTGGCCAAAACGCCATCGTGCGGGTGGCCTGGCCCAGCCGCCAGGTCAAGGTCTACCCGCTGCCAACCGGCACGCCCTACACCAACTTGAACACCTGCGCCTTCGACGGCGCGGGCGACTTGTGGTTTACCGGGCAAAGCGGCTATGTGGGCAAGCTTGCCGTCAATACCGGCGAGGTGACGGTGAAAGACGCCCCGCGCGGGCGCGGCCCTTACGGCATCTGCGCCACCCCCAAAGGCGAGGTCTGGTGGGCCTCGCTGGCCGGGTCCTTCATCGCGCAGATCGACCTGAAAACCGGCGAGTCGCGCGTGGTGGAGCCGCCCACCAAAAACCAGGGCGCACGCCGGGTCTGGTCCGACAGCCGGGGCCGCATCTGGGTGAGCGAGTGGAACAGCGGCAATTTGTCAATGCACGATCCGTCTTTGGGCACGGGCCCTGCGAGCTGGAAAACTTGGCGCGCACCCGGCGAGAACCCGCATGTCTATGCGGTGTATGTGGACGACAAAGACAAGGTTTGGTGCACCGACTGGAACGCCAACACCCTGCTGCGTTTTGACCCCGGCCCAGAACGCTTCGACACCCTGGCCATGCCCCGCCCGGGCGCCACCATCCGCCAAATCCTCGGCCGCCCAGGCGAGGTCTGGCTGCCTGAAAGCGGCACAGAGCATATTTCGGTGATCCGCACGGGCTAGCCGCCCCGTTGTTTTTCAAGCGGCTTTGATTGCTGCGGCCCGGCCTGAACTGCCGCCGCGTTGTGATCAATCTGCACAATCAGCACAATCAGCACAATCACCACACCATTCGACGCCGGTATCCCCCCACCATGAGCAGCTCATCGCAAAAATCCGCCCAAGCCAAACACTCCCCCCGCGACTTCCGCTTTGGGCACCGTTTGCGGGTGCGCTGGGCCGAGGTGGACATGCAGAAGATTGTGTTCAACGGGCATTACCTGATGTATTTCGACACCGCCGTGGCGGACTACTGGCGGGCGATGGCGTTGCCGTATGAGGCGGTGCTGAGCCATCTGCAGGGCGACCTGTTTGTGAAGAAGGCGACGGTGGAATACCACGCCTCGGCGCGTTATGACGACGTGCTTGACGTGTGTGTGAAGTGTGCGCGCATCGGCACCTCGTCCATTCTGTTCCAGTGCGAAATCTTCCGCGGCGACGAGCACCTGATCAGCGGCGAACTGTTGTATGTGTTTGCCGACCCGGCCACACAGACCTCGCGCCCGGTGCCGCAGCTGCTGCGCGACTGGTTTACCGGGTTTGAAGCGGGCGAGGCCATGGTGCAGGTTAAAACCGGCCCCTGGGGCGAGCTGGGCAGCCCTGCCCGAAGCCTTCGCACGGCCGTTTTCATCGATGAGCAGCAAATCCCTCAAGACCTTGAATGGGACGCAGCCGACGAAGCCAGTGTGCACGCGGTCGCCTACAACCGCCTGGGTTTGCCTGTGGCGACCGGGCGTTTGCTGGCATCAAAGGCCGGTGTTGCCAAAATTGGCCGCATGGCGGTGCAAAGGGTGTTGCGTGGCAACGGGCTGGGGCGCGAAGTGTTGTTGGCCTTGATGGCCGTCGCCCGTGAACGCGGCGACGTTGAGGTGCGGCTTCACGCCCAGCGCAGTGCCGAGTTGTTTTATGCACGGCTGGGCTTTGTGGCCAGTGGCGAGCCGTTTGACGAGGCGGGCATTGCGCACATCGAGATGTTCAAGGCATTGAATTAGGCAATAAAATTGGCCATTTTAAAATCGGTTATTTTGCTTTTATTTTAAAAACCGACTTTTTATTCATCAGATTTTTATCATTTAGTATAGCATATTATTCAGCATTTATAGGGACTTAAGCCATACCTGCTTATAAAGTAGCCAGTCAATTAGTTTTCTGAATAATATATCAAATATCGTCCAGCAATGGATACGGCATTGCCCGGAGCTCAAGCAGGGGACCCGTACTTGAGCCAAGCCGCAGGGGGCTGTTGCCAGCCGCCGCCACCTGCATCGACACAATCGCGTCAAACCCGCCGCTTTGGCCGCTTTGGCCGTTGGAGCCTGGGGCCGCAGCGGCCTGCGCCACCGTGCCGCAGGGCTGGCTGTTGTCCTGGTCGGCAAAGACTTCATCACCCGCTGCCAAGCGCACAAGGCTGTGCACCAGGTAGGCGCGGCGCTTGAGCGTGCCCCGGAACTGGCTGCGCGCCACCACCTCTTGCCCTGGGTAGCAGCCTTTTTTGAAGTTCACGCCGCCTGCGGACTCGAAGTTCAGCATCTGCGGCACAAAGGCATCGACGATGGGCGCGGTGATGGTGGCCACGCCGCTTTGCACCTCGCCCCAGCGCCACAGCGCGTCGGTCAAAGTGTCAGGCAGACTGGCCTCGGTGCTGGCGTCAGTTGGCGATTTTTGCCGCAACAACAGGCCCCGCGCTGTTTTACCCGCTGGCGGCAGATCAAACACAACTTCAGGCTCGAATATGCCAGAAGTTCCCGTCAACGCTGCATTGTTTGGTATGTTTTTTGTAGCGATGTCAGGTGCCGCTAAGGCCGCCAAGGCCGCCTGGCCGGCCAGGCCGATGATGGTGAAGGCGTCCGTCACGTCCGTCAATTTGGCCTTGGCCCGCATCACGAACAGGGTCAGGCGCTTCAAGGTGGGGGCCAGAATGTCGCGGCTGCAGACCAAAAAAATCTCGGATTCTGAGCGTTTGTAGGCGTAAAAAGAAGCCTGCATCCGCCCCTTGGCCGAGCAAAACGCCGCCAGCCTGGCGCTGCCGCAGGACAGGCTGGCCATGTCTTGGGTCAGTTGGCCCTGCAAAAAAGCGACAGCATCGGCGCCTTCCACGCGGATCACGCCCAGGTGCGACAGGACGACGTGGCCCTCCGGCAAGGCGTAGCCAGCGACAGGGGCAGACGCTGTGGCGGGGGGAACAGGGGACGCTGGGTTCATGGCCTGAATTATCATCAATGATTATTTTTCTGGGATTTGTAGGGCTGTGCGACGCATATTTTTGACGCTGATATTGTTCGCGGGCTGTGGGGCAGGTGGTGCTGTTTGGTGGCTGAATCAAGCCCTGGCGCTGGATTCAACGGTTTCTTCTTCAGCGCCAGGGGCAGACATGGCCGCGCCCGCCACACCACTTGCGCTGGAATTGGCCATCGAGCCAGGCACCACCGCCCGCGCCGTCGCCCAAGCCGTGGCTGACGCGGGCGTGCGCGTCAACCCCAGTCTGCTGTACGCCTGGTTTCGGGTTTCGGGCGAGGCGCGCAACATCAAGGCGGGAAATTATGAAATTGAAGCGGGCATCACACCCGTGCACCTGCTGCAAAAGCTGATCCAGGGGCAAAATTCCATGTTCAGCGTGACGCTGGTAGAAGGCTGGACCTTCGGCCAAGTCCGCGCGGCACTCTCAAAAGAAGAGCAACTTAAGCCCGATACACGGGGACTTGAGGCAGATTTGATCATGCAAAAGCTGCAAAAGCCCGGTTTGGCCGCGGAGGGGCGGTTCTTTCCCGACACCTACACCTATGCCAAGGGTTCCAGCGACCTGAGCGTGCTCAAACGGGCCGCCCATGCCATGGACAAACACCTGGCGCAGGCCTGGGCGTTGCGCCAGCCCGACAGCGCGCTCAAAAGTCCGGACCAGGCGCTGGTTCTGGCCAGCATCGTCGAAAAAGAAACCGGCAAGGGTGCAGACCGCCCGCTGATTGCCGGCGTGTTCAACAACCGCTTGAAGATCGGCATGTTGCTGCAAACGGACCCGACGGTCATTTACGGCATGGGCGACAGGTTTGACGGCAATCTGCGCCGGCGCGACCTGCAAACCGACACGCCCTGGAACACCTACACCCGCGCCGGCCTGCCGCCCACGCCCATTGCCATGCCGGGCAAAGCGGCGCTGCTGGCCGCGGTGCAGCCGGCCGCCACCAAGGCCCTGTATTTTGTGGCGCGAGGCGACGGCAGCAGCCAGTTCAGCGCCACGCTGGACGACCATAATCGTGCCGTGAACAAATACCAGAGAAAGCAGTGATGGCCGGACTTTTCATCAGTTTTGAGGGTATTGACGGCGCCGGCAAATCCAGCCACATCGAGGGCCTGGCCGAGGCGTTTCGAGCGCAGGGCAGGGGGGTCACCGTCACGCGGGAGCCCGGCGGCACGCCGCTGGCAGAAAAACTGCGCAGCCTGGTGTTGAACGATGCCATGGACGCCATGACCGAAGCGCTGCTGGTGTTTGCCGCCCGGCGCGACCATTTGCAGCAATTGATCGAACCCGCCCTGGCGCGCGGCGAGGTGGTCTTGAGCGACCGCTTCACCGATGCGACCTTTGCCTACCAGGGCGCAGGGCGCGGGTTTGATTTGGGTTTGCTATCGATGTTAGAGCATCATGTGCAGAGCCTACAGGGACTTTCGGGTACTTTGCCTGCCGAATCGGGCTGCAGTCAACTCAACGGCATTCACCAGCCCAACGGCATCCGTCAGCCCGACATGACCGTGTGGTTTGACGTGTCGCCCGACATCGCGGCCCAACGCCTGGGTGCCGCCCGGGTGCCGGACCGGTTTGAAGCCCAGCCGGTCGAGTTTTTCCGGAAAGTCGCCGCTGGGTATGCACAGCGCGCCCAGGCCGCGCCGCAACGGTTTGTGCGCATTGATGCCAGCCAAAGCCGCCACCAGGTGTGGCAGCAAATCACCCTGGCCATGGTGCGCCGGGGCTGGCTGGCGATCATGGTGGCGGCCAATACGGGGCCGGTGTGAGCACAGCCGCAACCATGGAGGCAACAGATTCGGACGTGGCCACAGAGCCGCCCTGGATCACGCGCCAGCTGGGCAGCCTGCTTCAGCAGCGCGGCCACGCCTGGCTGCTGGCCGGGCCGTCGGGCCTGGGGCAATACCGGCTGGGGCTGGCGATGGTGCGGGCGTGGTTGTGTGATTCTCCCCGCAGCTGCGCTGACAACCCGTCGCAAGCAGGCGCCTGTGGCATCTGCACCAGTTGCCACGCGATTGACGTGCGCGCCCATACCGACCTGTTTTTGCTGATGCCCGAAACCGTCATGGAAACGCTGGGCTGGCCGCTGTCGGAAACCGCGCAAAAAGAAATCGACGACAAAAAACGAAAACCCAGCAAAGAGATCCGCGTCGATGCCATGCGGGACGCGGTCGAGTTTACGCAGCGAACGAGTGGGCGAGGGCGCGGCAAAGCGGTGCTGGTGTTCCCGGCAGAGCGCATGAACAACATCACCGCCAACACGCTGCTCAAAACGCTGGAGGAACCGCCGGGTGACGTGAGGTTTGTGCTGGCCAGTGAATCGGCCCACCAATTGTTGCCCACCATCCGCAGCCGCTGCATTGGCCACACCATGCTCTGGCCGGACGAGGCGTCGTCGCTGGCCTGGCTGCAAGCCCAGGGCATTGCAGGCGCGCAGGCACCGGTCTTGCTGCGGGCCGCCGGTGGACGGCCCTTTGATGCCTTGCAGTTTGCCAATGCCAGCCAGAACCTGGCCAGTTTTGCGGCCGGCTGGGCGGGCATTCCAGCCGCCATGTTGCGAGGCGACGTTAGCTGGTTCAAAGATTGGTCTGCGGCGCAGTGCATTGACGCTTTGCAAAAACTTTGCCACGACCTGCTGGCCGTTAAAACCGGGGCCACACCCCGGTTTTTTGAGGCGACGCACTTGGCGCCCGTTGCCAGCCCGGCGCAGGGCCAGTCGGCGTCGGTCCGGCAACTGACCCACTGGTCCAAAGACCTGGTCAAAGCGCGGCGCAGCATGGAACACCCCTACAACGCCGGATTGATGACAGAGGCCTTGGTCGACCAGGCCAAAAATGCCCTGCAGTTTTCCTCCGCGAGCAAACCTGTAGGCCAAGGGCGTGGTTGACGACCGCGCCAATGGTTGACATGGGCCACCGCTTGCCCGCCGTGCGGCAACGCTCCGACGCCACCCGCTTTCCCCGTTAAACTTGCGACCACGTCCTCAAGCTCACGTCAACAAAATCCATGGCCACGTCTTCCAGCATGCCACTCCCGGTCCCGTCGACCCGGCCAAGCGTCATTCAATTGGCGATCAAGGAGAAAGCCGCGCTGTTTGCGGCTTACATCCCTTACTTCAGTGAAGGCGGCGTCTTCATTCCGACCTCGCGGGAGTACAAACTGGGTGACGATATTTATGTCTTGTTGTCATTGCCGGAAGATTCCCAGCGCTACCCGGTGGCGGGCAAAGTCGCCTGGGTCACGCCCGCCAAATCGACTGGCAACCGCACGCAGGGCGTGGGCATTTTGTTCCCGAAGGACGACAAGTCCAAAGCACTCAAGCTGAAAATCGAAGAGATGTTGGGGGCCAATTTGGGCTCTGACCGACCGACCCAGACGTTTTAACGCCGTCTGGCCTTGGGCGCTGCATGTTCACCGATTCACACTGCCATTTGGGCTTCCCAGAACTGAAAGCCAATTTGCCGCAGATTCGCGCTGCCATGGCCGCTGCCCAGGTGGAGCGGGCGCTGTGCATCTGCACCACGCTGGAAGAGTTTGACGATGTGTATGCATTGGCCACAACTTACGATAATTTTTGGGCCACCGTCGGCGTGCACCCCGACAACGAAGGCGTGACCGAGCCCAGCCTGGTCAAGCTGCTTGAACTGGGCGCTCTGCCACGGGTGGTGGGCATTGGCGAAACCGGGCTGGACTACTACCGTCTGGGCAGTCGCAGCGCGGCCGACATGGCCTGGCAACGCGAGCGGTTTCGGGTGCACATCCGCGCCGCGCGCCAGCTACAAAAACCTTTGGTGATCCACACCCGCAGCAGCAGCGCCGACACCTTGGCGATTTTGCGCGAGGAGGGTGAATTGGGCGGCAGCGGCAGTGCGGGCGGCGTGTTTCATTGCTTCACCGAGACGGCCGAGGTGGCCCGCGCAGCGCTTGATCTGGGGTTTTACATCTCGTTCTCCGGCATCTTGACCTTCAAAAATGCGCAGGATTTGCGCGATGTGGCCGCTTTTGTGCCGCTGGACCGCATGCTGATTGAGACCGACAGCCCCTACCTGGCGCCTGTGCCTTACCGGGGCAAAACCAACAACCCGTCCTATGTGCCTTTTGTCGCCGCCCAAATTGCGACAGTGCGCGGCTTGCCGGTGGCGGACATTGCCCGCCACACCAGCCGAAATTTTGAGACGCTGTTCAAAGGGGTGAACAACACCAGCTTGGCGCAGGCTTGCGGCTTTGCCGACGCGACGAGGCTTGCCTGAAGCGGCTAAAAACCCCGGAATCAATAGTCATGCGAAACATTAAGTATTTCATTTATCTGTATGTTTTATCAGGATTTTTATGGGCCAACGCCGGGTCTTATGAAGACTTTTTTATCAGCATCAAGCAAGACCGCACCGACGTGATGCAAAACCTGCTTGCCCGTGGTTTTGACGTGAACACGCGCGACCCGAACGGCGAACACGCGCTGACGCTGGCCATCAAGGAGCCGTCGCCCGCCGTGATCGAGCTGTTGCTGAACTGGAAAAAGACCGACCTTGACGCGCGCAACAAGGCCGATGAGAGCCCGCTGATGATGGCGGCGCTCAAAGGCCAGGCCTCGCTGGTGACCCGGCTGGTGGAGCGGGGCGCTGACGTCAACAAGCCGGGCTGGGCACCTCTCCACTATGCTGCGACGCTTGGCCACATTGATATCCTGAATTTTTTGCTGGAAAACCATGCCTACATTGACGCCAGCTCACCCAACGGCAGCACGCCTTTGATGATGGCTGCGCTGTATGGCACGCCCTCAGCGGTCAAACTTCTGCTTGAAGCCGGCGCAGACCCTAGGTTGACCAACAACCTGGGCTTGAGCGCTATTGATTTTGCCCAGCGCCATGCCCGCATGGAGTCCGCCGAGATCATCGCGGCGTTTATTCGTGGCCGACAGCCTAAGGGCAAGTGGTAGGAGCCTTGGGGAAGCGCTGAACCAGTCTCTGCTGCGCAAGCGCACTTGCAGAGTTTACTTCATACGATGTATATTATGTTAAGTCATTGATGAGTTTTGAGCAAATTAATTGGGTTTGAGTAAATTGCTGGGTTTTGAGCAAGATGTACCCAGGCTCAAATGAGGCACGGCTTCCACCTGTGCCACGGCCCCTTCAGGATTCAAGAAATCGTGAACATCACCGTGGGCACGCTCAAATCGGTGAACGGCGCCCCCAGGGCGATCTCACCGCTGCCGTGCAACACACATTCGTCACGGCGCAAAAGCAGATCAGAACCCGAGGCCTCGAACCGTACCCAAGTGCCGTAGGTGCTGATGTCGGTCAGCACCACACTGCCATTGCGCCATTCAATGCGGGCATGTTCACGCGAGACTCTGGGGTCGTTGACCAAAAAATCAACATTGCGCACCCGCCCGATATGGATCGGCATGTCAAACGCTTTGAAGGTGCGGGTCAAATCAAGGCAGGTGAGGTTGATCTGGCCGCCCAGCGCATCAATGTGGCTTCCGCGAAAACCTGAATCAAGATCCGCCTGCATGGTCAGGAAGTCGGTGTTTTCATCGGCTTTCCACTCCACTTGGTGCACCGTGCAGGGTTCGGCGCGGCCGCGGATGCTGATGGGTCCCAGGGGTCTGAAGCGCACCCCAGCCATTTCCTGGGTTTGTTCCAGCACGGCGCTGGCGGCCCAGATTTGGTGGGCACCTGACAAATCACTCAGGCGGGCCGCCACGTTGACGGCGTCGCCATAACAGTCGCCTTCGACGATTTCAACCAGACCACTTGCGGTGCCCGCCCGGATGGGCATGCGCATGCTCGCCACTGTGCTGGAGATGTGTTTTTGGTGGACGCGCTGCATTTCGACCAGGGCATTGATGGCGCCCTGCCCCGTCGCAAAGGTCGCCAACACGCCGTCGCCGAGCGTCTTGACCACATGGCCGCCGTGGGACTCAAACACCTCGCAGATCCAGCGTGTCAAGTCCATCACGGCCCGCGTGGCTTTGGCATTGCCGGTGGCTTCGAACAAGCCGGTGCTGCCTACCAGGTCGGCAAATACGACGGTCGTTTGAACTGTTTTCTGGGCAGACATGCTGGTTTCGTTTCTGGAGGTCGCGGCAATGAAAGCAGTTAGTTTAGAGTATTGGCATGAGTTTGTTGGCGCGGCTTGCCCGTCAAGTGAAGCCGATCAGTGAATGTGGCCCCAAACCAGCAAGGCATCGCGCCCCTGTATCAGCATCTCAATGCTGGCCCCAATGGGCAGGCTGACTTTGGTCATCACGTGGCCAAATGGCAGATGGGTGAGCACCGGTATTTTGAGTTGGCTGCGCAACCCGTCCACCACGCTTTGCAGCTTGAAGCCCCGGTCATGGCCATTCAGTTTGAAGCCCGTGAACTGGCCCAGCACAATCGCCTTTTGGCGCGCCAGAAGGCCGGTGTGCAGCAATTGCGTCAACATGCGCTCGATGCGGTAAGGGTGCTCTGCCACGTCTTCCAAAAACAGGACGCCATGTTTCACCTCAGGCAAATAGGGTGTGCCAACCAGGCTGCACAACACGCTCAGGTTGCCACCCCACAAGACTGCTTTTTTAAGATGAAAATCGGTGAATGTCCCCGTGGTTATTGAATTTTTCGCTATCAAATCAGTAACGCCATGGGCCACCGGTGCGCCCGGTCTTGGCAGCGGCAGGCTCCAACCTGCGCCCTCCCCCTGGCCCTGGATCAGGTCATCAAAACAGGCTTCCATGATGTCATCGGTCGGGGCCCCTGCACTGCCGTGGCCATCGGGGTCCCGGTGGCTGGCGCCGGCGCCAAAGTCGTCACACACCGCAGGCCCCGCCCAGGTAACGCGGCCGGTTTTAGCGAACAAGGCCAGCGAGAAAGCGGTGAAGTCGCTGAAGCCGACAAATTGCGTGCCGCTGTCCACCGCCTTGGCCACGGCTTTGTAGTTGATGGCGGGCAAGATGCGGGTCAGGCCATAACCGCCACGTGAGATCAGCGCCACGTCGGCACCACTGGCGGCCGCGCGATCAATAGCCGCCAGCCGAGTGGCATCATCGCCCGCAAAGCGTTGATGCCGGGCCAAGGCGTCTTTGTCTACTTCAAGCTCGTAACCCAGGGTTTGCAAGCGCTTCACGCCCCGGTTGAAGGCGGCTTTGTCCCGCACCGCGCCGCTGGGTGAGTACACATAAATTCGCTTTTTGGTCATGGCATGAAGCGTGGCCGAGGGTCAGGCGGCGGTGGCTTTGGACATCATCAGAACCGCGGCATGGGCCACTGGCTCGCCATGTTCCTGCACAAAGTGTCCGGCCAACGGCAACACCATGGGTTCGGGGCAATTGCGGATCGTGTTTTTCAGCGCCGTCATCACCGGCAGGCCCAGCACCGGGTCTTGTTCACCAATCGCCATCAGCGTCTGGCCGCGCCAGTCGTCGCGCCAAAAGCTGGCGGCCTGGCGTGACACTTCGGCACCCTCAGAATCAGCAAATTCCGGCACCAACGCTGGAAAGGCGCGGGTGCCTGCACGATAGCCCGCGTCCGGGAACGGGGCCATGTAGGCGGCGCATTCGGCCGGGCTCATCTGCGGGTTACCCCGGCCAAATAGACGGGCGATGTCAAACTGCGGGTTCTTGGCGCACATGTCGCGCCAGGCGATGAAACCTGGCGACAAGGGTGCCTCGCCGGTGGCCAGCGTGGTGTTCATCACCACCAGTGCTTTGTAACGTTGCGGTGCCGCCATAGGCAGCGTCAAACCCAGCAGGCCACCCCAGTCTTGCACCACCAACACGATGTTTTCAAGCTCGAGTTTTTCAACCAACTCCAGCAACACCTGCCGATGCCAGGTGAAGCGGTGGACGCTGTCTTTTTTGGGCTTGTCACTTTTGCCAAAGCCCGGCAAATCCGGTGCCACCACGCGGGCGCCAGACGCCAAAAACACCGGGATCATCTTGCGGTAGATGTAGCTCCAGCTGGGGTTGCCATGCAGGCACAGGTAAGTGGTCTGGCCCTGCCCTGCCGGCATTGCCGCAGATTGGCTGCCTTGGTCCAGATAATGCATGCGCAAGCCGCCAAGCGCAGGTAAATGGCTTAGGTAGTGCGCAGCCCAGGGGTAGGCAGTCAGGCCGTCAAACGCAGCGTCGGGTGTGCGAAGCGCGTCGTCACGTAAAGGGTGCAGCATTTTTTTGTCCGTTCTTTGTTGGTTACGCCGGGCCCGGAAGAAGTTTTGCAGCCCCTGTGCGCATTCTGCCGCCAGAACCCCGCCTTGCACCTGGGTTTGATGGTTCAGTTGCTCAAACTCAAATAAATTCAAGACCGACCCGGCCGCGCCCGTCTTTGGGTCGGGCGCGCCAAACACCACGCGTTGGAGCCTGGCATGCAGCATCGCGCCGCAACACATGGCGCAGGGTTCGAGTGTGACGAACAACTCGCAGCCGTCCAGGCGATGGTTGCCCATACGCCGTGCCGCCCTACGCAGCGCCACAATTTCAGCATGGGCACCGGGGTCGTGGCGGTGCAAATTTTGATTGAACCCGACCCCAAGCACCTGCCCGTTTTTGACGACGATGGCACCCACCGGTACCTCGCCCTGCGCTTGCGCCAAATCCGCTTGGGCCAAGGCCAGGCGCATCAGGGCTGCGTCATTTGGTGCCACTTGGACAGGATTTTGGACTTGGGCTGGCAGCATGAATGCTAGTAATTATATAGCTAACTATTTATATTTTATAGGGACTTTTGACACTTTTTATGCCTGGGTCGCAGTTTGGGAGCAAGC
Organism: Burkholderiales bacterium; assembly: GCA_025360385.1. Lineage (GTDB taxonomy): Bacteria > Pseudomonadota > Gammaproteobacteria > Burkholderiales > Burkholderiaceae_C > JANYCG01. The sequence continues at coordinate 11,834 of JANYCG010000166.1, forward strand.
GGACAGCGCCGCACGGGTCGGGTCTATTTCTGTTCCTGCACGGGCTGCGCAGCTGCCTCTGCGGCCGCCTTGAATTGTTGCTGAAGTTGCTGCGACTGCGCTTGGGCATTGCCCGTCAAATTAGCGCCGGGCATGGGAATGGCGGCAGTGCCAGCGGCGCTTGAATCGCCAGGCGACACCACCACCGGCACCTGGATGGCGTTGACAGAACCCATCTGCTTTTTGGCCAGCCAACCCACAATGCCCATCACGATTACCAGACTTAAAACACCAAAAATCGAACGCATGATGTCACTCCTTTGTGGTTTTTGAACCGCTGCTCGATTCAGGCGATGGGAGGCCCTGTGCCTGATGATTTACGCTGGCATTGAGGCCCAGTTTGTCCATCCAGTGGCCCAAGGCCTGTTCATTCTCGCCGCCCGCCGCATAGACCTTGCGCATTTCAAGGTGTGCCTCAGGCCGATGCTGGTTGATTTTCAGCTTGCATTGCAAATCAATGACCTGAAGCTCAAAGGCCACAATGCCGGCCAGCATTTTGTGCTGGTACGCCAGCCCCAGACTGACCCACTGCGGCGCATACGCCGGGTCGTGGTCGCCAATCAACTTTTTGAGCAGCCGGTCTTTGGCCAACGGCTCGTCAATCAATGTGGCCTGCACGGTGCAATGAACGGCCAGGTAGTTCCAGGTGGGCACACGCACCAGGTCAGGGTAGACCCTGGGCGACATGTAGGCATGTGGGCCCATAAATGTGACCACCGCTTTGGCTTTGACGCCCTGCGTCTCCTGCAGATGGTGCCAGTGCGGATTGGGTTTGGCGACGTGGCCCAGCAGCGTCAGCCCAGGTTGGCCGCCAACCAAGGCGCGCTCTTCCAAATGCAGCGGCAGGTGCGTGACAAACGGGAAGCCGTCTGCGTCGTTGCTGATTAAGCTGGCGAAGGGATGGCTGCGCATCAGCGCCAAAGCGTGGCTGCGCTCTTTCGCGTTGAACTGTGGCGGAAGGTACATAAAACAGGCCTGGTTTAAAGCTGCGCTCAGCCCTTGACCAGGCAGAAGGCACACAGCTTGTTGCCGTCCAGGTCGCGGAAGTAGGCGCCGTAAAAGCCACCGCCCCGGTCGTCGGGCGCTCCTTCGTCTTTGCCGCCCAGCGCCAGCGCCTTGGCGTGCATGGCATTGACCTGGGCAGGGTCACGGTAAACCAGCGCCACCATGGCCCCGTTGCCCGCGGTGGCGGCCTGGCCATCATGCGGCGTCATCACCGCAAAACAGGGCTTGTCCCAAGCCGTACCCCAGCCCACACCGCGCCCGAATTTGCCAAGCTGTTGGAGTCCAACCACCTCAAACAAGGCATCGTAAAACGCGGTGGCGCGCGGCAGGTCATTGGTGCCGACGGTGGTGTAGCCGATCATGGGGACTCCTGGAGTTCAAACATAGGGGTCGCACCATTTTGCCAGCAAGCGCCCGGGCCGCCACGGCTACGCTGGCGCATTGGTCTTCACTTTCAAGGTACGGGAATTCAGCGTCTAGGAAAATGTCCATACCCCTGCATGTCTTCGCGGCTGCCGTAATACTCAATCATGTCCTGGTAGTCAGCTAAATTTTCTGGAAGCGTCAGGCGAAAGTGCGTAACTCCCAAAGCGCATGCGCCGTGAATCGACAACAAATAGCTCGTGAATGGCGAAATGTTCTGAAAGTGATCAGGCTTTACGTTGAAGGGTGACTCGGTCACTTTCTCTGCGCCACAGGCCCATGCGCTTGCAACACTGTGGCTTTTGCCTTTTGCCAGCAAATGTTTTTGTGTCTTGGCAAACACCCACAGCGCCAGCGTGAGCAGTCCTCCAAGAACTATGAGCGCTATCAACCCGATCATGCTGCGCCCCGCCAGAATTTGTCATTTGCAGCCTGCTCTATCTCGCCAATTCGGCCAATAGTTCCCGTGGGATATGCGTTATCAGCTATTGATACAGTAGCATGCTGGCTGAACCAAACCACTAATTTGTCATTGCCCGCACCACCTTTGGCGACATCGCCCACGCCGCCCGCCAAGGTTCCATCGGCCTTCCTTTGCGTGGACTGCCAGTCGTTGCTGCTCTGGCTTTGCAAACTCACGCTCAAGCTGCCGCTGGCGTCCTCATTCAGCCCGCCCTTCTGCACCAAGGCAAAGGCCACTTCGGTCTGCCCCTCTGAGAGGGTGATGGTCGCTCCCTTGGCGTCCACCCGCCGGTCACCCAC
>JANYCG010000308.1 GCA_025360385.1 Burkholderiales bacterium
CACACAATCCGCATAGTAGTGCTTCTTCCCGTCGGCGCCCTCCTCCTCTACCAGGCCGTGGATGTCGGTCTCAAAGCCAGGGCACTGGGCGTTGAACTCGCGTGAAAACTTCAAATAGTCAACGATCTTTTTATTGAACACCTCACCCGGGATCAAGAGCGGAATGCCAGGGGGATACGGCGTGACCAAGCCCACGGTGATTCGGCCTTCCAGCGCGTCAATTTCGACCCGCTCGGTCTTGCGCTGGGCAATGTGGGCGTAGGCGTCGCTGGGTTTCATGGCGGGCGTGAGGTCGCTCAAATACATGTCGGTGGTCAGGCGCGCGATGTCGTATTTGGCGTACAGGTTGTGCAGGTGCTGGCACAGGTCGGCCAGGCCCATTTTTTCGTATTTGGGGTACTTCTGGCAAAACTCGGGCAGGATGCGCCACATCGGCTGGTTCTTGTCGTAATCGTCTTTGAACTGCTGCAGTGCGGTCAACATGCTGTTCCAGCGGCCCTTGGTGATGCCGATGGTGAACATGATGAAAAAGCTGTACAGGCCGGTTTTTTCGACCACCACGCCGTGTTCGGCCAAAAATTTGGTCACGATGCTGGCCGGAATGCCGGTCTTGGCGAAGCGGCCGTTCAAGTCCATACCCGGCGTGACGATGGTGCTTTTGATCGGATCCAGCATGTTGAAGCCCGGCTCCATCTTGCCGAAGCCATGCCAGTTGGCCTTGGCATTACTTTTGGATTCGCCCTTGATGATCCAGTCGCTGGCGCGGCCAATGCCTTCGTCAACCAGTTTGTCCGGCCCCCAGACTTTGAACCACCAGTCTTTGCCGTATTCCTCGTCCACCTTGCGCATGGCGCGGCGGAAGTCCAGCGCTTCCATGATGCTTTCTTCGACCAGCGCGGTGCCGCCGGGTGGCTCCATCATGGCCGCCGCCACGTCGCAACTGGCAATGATGCTGTACTGCGGGCTGGTGCTGGTGTGCATCAAATAGGCCTCGTTGAACAGGTGTTTGTCCAGCTTGACGGTTTGCGAATCCTGCACGAGCACATGGCTGGCCTGGCTGATGCCGGCCAGCAGCTTGTGGATGGACTGGGTGGCGTAGACCATCGCCTGTTTGGGGCGAACGCGGTTTTTGCCCATCGAATGGTAGGTCCCGTAGAACGGGTGAAATGCGGCATGCGGCAACCAGGCTTCGTCAAAATGCAGGTTGTCCACATAACCATCCAGCATGTTCTTGATGGTCTCGGTGTTGTACAACACGCCGTCGTAAGTGGACTGGGTGATGGTCAACACCCGCGGCTTGACCTTTTTGGCATCGACCCCTTTGAGCAGCGGATTCGCTTTGATCTTGGCCTGGATGGTGGCGGGCTGGAACTCTTCCTGCGGGATCGGACCGATGATGCCGAAATGGTTGCGCGTCGGCTTTAAAAACACCGGAATCGAACCGGTCATGATGATGGCGTGCAGGATGGATTTGTGGCAGTTGCGGTCCACCACCACCACATCGCCAGGGGCCACCGTGTGGTGCCAGACCATCTTGTTGCTGGTGCTGGTGCCGTTGGTCACAAAAAAGCAATGGTCGGCATTGAAGATGCGCGCTGCATTGCGTTCACTCGCGCCAATCGCGCCGTCGTGGTCCAGCAACTGGCCCAGTTCTTCGACCGCATTGCAGACGTCAGCACGCAACATGTTCTCGCCAAAAAACTGGTGGAACATCTGGCCCACCGGGCTCTTCAAGAACGCCACGCCACCGGAATGGCCGGGGCAATGCCAACTGTACGAACCGTCTTCGGCATAGTCGAGCAGGGCCTTGAAAAACGGCGGCTGCACGCCTTCAAGGTAACTCCTGGCTTCGCGGATGATGTGGCGCGCGACAAACTCGGGCGTGTCCTCAAACATGTGGATGAAGCCGTGCAGCTCACGCAGGATGTCGTTGGGGATGTGGCGCGAGGTTTTGGTTTCGCCGTAAACGTAGATCGGCACATCGAGGTTTTTGCGGCGCACTTCTTCGATGAAATGGCGCAGGTTGAGCACGGCCGGGTCCAGGTCTGGGCCGGGGGTGAATTCGTCGTCGTCCACCGACAGAATGAAGGCGCTGGCACGGCTTTGCTGCTGTGCGAACTGGCTCAGGTCGCCGTAACTGGTCACGCCCAACACCTCGAGGCCTTCCGTCTCGATGGCCGCAGCCAGTGCGCGGATGCCCAGGCCCGAGGTGTTTTCGGAGCGGAAGTCTTCGTCAATGATGACAATGGGAAAACGGAATTTCATGGGGCACTCCAACGCGGGCAAAAATTAAAACAGGCGCGAAGTGTACGAACTAAACCCGCCTTGCCCTTGCGTTTGGGCTGAATTGGCACAAAATGGCGTGACATGACGTTGCGGCATTTCTACAGGACATCAACTTCAAACCGATAAAAAATGGAAGACTCAACACTTTGGTGGGTGCTTGCAGGCATTGCGGTGGCGGTGGAACTGGCCACGGGCACGTTTTACCTGCTGATGCTGTCCCTGGGCTTTGCCGCAGCTGCGATGGCGGCGCATGCGGGGCTTGACCCCACGCTGCAACTGGTGGTCGGTGCCGTGGTCGGCGGCGGGTTTGTTCTGGCATGGCGCAGCTACAAACAAAAAAGCAAGCCGGGTTCGACAATTAAGGCTGAAGCCAACCCGGATGTGAATCTGGACATCGGCGGCATGGTCCGCATCGACAAGTGGCAGCCGGATGGCTCGGCCAGCGTCAGTTACCGCGGTGCCAATTGGACGGTTGAGCTGGAACATGGACACGGTGCCACAACACCCACCAGCACTGGCCAGCACCGGATTGTGGCGGTCGTCGGCAGCCGGCTGATGGTCAAAAAAATAGACTGACGCAATGCCTGGCGATAGGGACAACGATACGGACAGCAACAGGGGCCACAACCGGGGCCGTTAAAAATTCATTCAAGCCAATCACACAAAGGATTCCACATGACCTCCACCATTGGGCTCGTCATTTTCATACTGGCAGGCATCTTCATTTACCAGTCCATCAAGGTCGTGCCCCAGCAGCATGCCTGGGTGGTGGAGCGCCTGGGCAAGTACCACCAGACGCTGACGCCCGGCCTGACCATTTTGATGCCCTTCATCGACAAGGTCGCTTACAAACACGTGCTGAAGGAGATCCCGCTGGACATTGCCAGTCAGGTTTGCATCACGCGCGACAACACCCAGCTGCAGGTGGACGGCATCTTGTATTTCCAGGTGACCGACGCGATGCGGGCCAGTTACGGCTCAAGCAACTACATCATCGCCATTTCGCAACTGGCGCAAACGTCCTTGCGATCGGTCATTGGCAAACTGGAGCTGGACAAGACTTTTGAAGAGCGCGACATCATCAATGCCCAGGTGGTGCAGGCCATTGACGAGGCCGCGCTGAACTGGGGCGTGAAGGTGTTGCGTTACGAGATCAAGGACCTGACCCCGCCCAAGGAAATCCTGCACGCCATGCAGCAGCAGATCACCGCCGAGCGTGAGAAGCGTGCCTTGATTGCCGCATCTGAAGGCCGCCGGCAAGAGCAGATCAACATCGCCACGGGTGAGCGCGAGGCCTTCATTGCCCGCTCCGAAGGCGAAAAACAAGCCGTCATCAACAAGGCAGCGGGTGAATCAGCGTCGATCACCGCTGTCGCCGAGGCCACCGCTGGCGCGATTGAACGCATCGCCGCCGCGATACGGCAGCCCGGCGGCGAGCAGGCGGTGCAGTTGAAAGTCGCAGAAAAAGCTGTCGAAGCCTATTCACGCGTGGCAGCGGACGCCACGACCACTTTGATTGTCCCCAGCAACATGACCGAGGTGTCAGCGCTGATCGCCTCGGCCATGAAAATGGTGAATATGACCAAAAGCTGAGGCAAGCTGGCGTCAGTTGATACCCGTCTCAATTTGCGCTTGACTTTGCAGCGGGGTCGCTGAAACATGGGCGATTGCCTGTTTTCAACTCGGAGGCCCCATGTCTAAAGAAATCCCGCCGCGCCAGCTCATCGTCTGTTGCGACGGCACCAACAACAACCTAACCGGCCGCCGCTACGACACCAACGTGACGCAATTGTGCGAGCTGCTCGACCCCGACGCGCAAAACCAATTGCTGTATTACGACCCCGGCGTGGGCAATGCTGGCACTTTGCCGGACGCCTCGGCTTGGGACAAGCTCAAAGCTGCCTTCAGCAGGCTGTCCGGGTTGGCCTTTGGCAGCGGCATTTTTGAAAACATTGAACAGGCCTACCTGTTTTTAATGCGCAACTGGCGACCAGGCGACCAGGTGTTTTTGTACGGGTTTTCGCGCGGGGCGTTTACCGCCCGCAGTGTGGGCGGGCTGGTCACGCAGTTTGGCATTTTGCGCCCCGAAATGGAAGCCATGGTGCCGACCCTGCTGCACTTTTACTTTTTAAACCGCACTCGGCAAAAGCGCAGTTTTGATCTGATCAAAACCCAGATCAGCCAGATGTTTGCGGGTGATGCGGCAAGGCAGGCGAAGGTGCATTTTGTGGGGGTTTGGGACACCGTGGCGTCGGTCGGCGCACCAATGATTGGCAAAAAAATCACCGCGTCACCCACGATTGTCAACAAGCGGTTTAGCCACGTGCGCCAAGCCCTGGCGCTGGACGAATACCGCACCACGTTCGAGCCGCGCCCGTATGTGATCGAAGCCGGCTACCCTTATGACGCCCACCAGCAGAGCATTCGGCAAGCGTGGTTTGCAGGCTCGCATTGCGACGTCGGCGGCGGTTATGACAACGGCGATGCCGGGTTGTCGCAACAGGCCTTGTTGTGGATGCTGACCGAATCTGTGGCCTTGCCTTGCGCTTTGCGATTGCGCCAGGGCCTGTTAACCGCACAGGGTGGGCTGGATGTGTCGGCCGTGCAAACCTTGCTCAACCAGCGCAGCGAATCAAGCGCACACCGCCACACCATGGTTCACAGCGAGACCTACGATACGCCCTGGTGGGCCTTGGGCGGCATGACGCTGCGCAACCCGGCCAAGCCGCCCGATCTGCCCAACGTCGCGCTTGTGCCGCCAGAAGAATCTCCAACGGTGGCGCAAAACAAGCTGATGTTCCCGCAAGACAGTCAGTGGCAGTTGCCCCGCTCTATGCCCAAACTGTTGTTGGCGGCGACGCTGGGCTTTGTGTTGTGGGTGTCAATGGGGGCTTTGCTGATTGGGCCATCCGATTTGGCAGGCGACGGCCTGTTGGCCAAATTCAGTGCCGCTTTGTCTAGCCTGCCAGCCGTTGCCGATGCCAATTGCAGCTTTACCCGCTGGCAATTGGGCTGGTGGGTGTCTTGGCAAACGCTCGGTGTGCCGCTGACCCATTTTCACAGCCCACGGGCCGCTGTTTTGCTCGATTTTTTATTCATAACCGCTTATGGTTACCTGCTGGCCCGCGCCACGGGCTGGGCGTTTGCTCGCTTGGCGGGTTTGCGCCGCGTCGCCTTCAAAACGGCACCCTGGCTCAACCTGCTGGGCATGGGCGCCTGTGCGATGGTGGTGGGGGACCTGGCCGAGAATGTATTGACGCTTACCGTCTTGACCACCTCGCCCAGCGAATTTGTGCCGTGGCTGGATATGCTCCTGGGCGCTTTGATGAGTTTGGCCTGCGCCGTCAAATGGGCGGGCTTGAGTTTGAGCCTGGTTTTGTTTTTGGCAGGTTGGCTGCTGCCCCAATGGTTGCGCCCCAAGCCCATTTAATTGCTATATTTACAATAGCTACACAATCAATATCCACGGGAACTTTGGGCATATTTTTCTCTTAAACAGGCTTTTCGGTTGTTTTGAAAGCTTTTTTGGGCAATTTTGAGGTTTTTCAGGCCTTGCCAAATTGCTTCCATTGATTGGCGATTTCAGGTTCTGGCGTGGCCCGTACGCGCGTCTCCCGTATGCGCATGGCCCGTTTGCGACGGGTGCAATCTAGAATCTTTCTCCATGAAGCCTTTGATCGTATTTTTAGCCATCTACCTCGCCATCACCATCGCCATTGGCCTGCTGGCGGCCCGACGGGTCCACAACGCCAAAGACTATCTGGTCGCCGGACGCGGCTTGCCCTTGTACATGAACGCGGCCACGGTATTTGCCACCTGGTTTGGCGCAGAAACGGTGCTCTCTGTTTCGGCGACCTTTGCCAAAGAAGGCATGAGCGGCGTGGCCGGCGACCCCTTTGGCGCGACGGCCTGCCTGGTGCTGGCGGCCTTCTTTTTTGCGCGCATTTTCTACCGCATGGACTTGCTCACCATTGGCGATTTTTACAAAAAACGCTATGGCAAATCCGTGGAAGTCATCACCGCGCTGGCCATCACCCTGTCATACCTGGGTTGGACATCGGCGCAAATGACGGCGCTGGGGCTGGTGATCAATGTCTTGTCGGGCGGTGCGCTGGCGCTGGACACCGCCATCGTGCTTGGGGCCGCAGTGGTGCTGGTGTACACCATCTTTGGCGGCATGTGGTCGGTGGCGTTCACCGATCTGTTTCAAACCGTGGTGATCCTGATCGGTCTGGCGCTGGTCGCTGTGCTGGTCGGCGGCCAGGCCGGTGGGGTCGGCAAGGTGTTTGCCCAGGCCGCAGCCGACGGCAAATTCACGTTCTTGCCCGTCACCCATGATGCGAAAGCCCTGTGGGCCATGGCGGGCGCATTTTTCACCTTCGCCTTTGGCTCCATCCCACAACAGGACATCTTTCAGCGCATGACCAGCGCCAAAGACGAAAACACGGCCGTGCGGGGCACGCTGATGGGTGCGGCCGTGTATTTCTTTTTTGCGTTTCTGTGCGCTTTCATTGCCTACGCAGCCATCGTCACCTACCCGGAAATTGGCAATTTGTTCCAGTCCGACGACCCCCGGGCCATCCAGCGCATCCTGCCTGATTTGGTGTTGGGCAAGATGCCTCTGTGGGCCCAGGTGATGTTTTTTGGGGCCTTGTTGTCGGCTATTTTGTCCACCGCCAGCGGTGCCTTGCTGGCCCCCACTGCCATCTTCACCACCAATGTGCTCAAGCCCTTTGTGCCACACATGAGCGACCGCATCTACCTGCTGGTCCTGCGCCTCACGCTGGTGTCGTTTGCCTTGGCCGGCCTGCTGTTTGCGCTCAACTCTCGCAGCACCATGTACGAGATGGTGCAAAACGCCTACAAGGTCACCCTGGTGTGTGCCTTTGTGCCGCTGGTGGCGGGCGTGTACTGGCGCCGCGCGACCACGCAGGGCGCGTTGTTGTCGGCGCTGATGGGCCTGCTGGTCTGGGTAGGGGCCGAGGTGCTGGCGGGCGATGCCGTGGTGCCGGCGCAATTGACTGGGCTTGCGGCGTCATTTGCGTTCATGCTGCTGGGCTCCCTGGCGCCCCAGGCCATCCGTAACCATGGGCATGGCTTGTCGGCCTTGCCTACTTTGGTGCGCCGCTGAGGTTTGCCCTGCTGAGGTTTGACCCGCTGAGGGTTTGCTCGTACAGCAATGCGTCGAGCCGTTCGTGGGAACCAAATGCGGGCGGCTTGACTCAACCTGCGGTGAACATTTGATCAAGTCAATTCACCAGCTTTTTCAATCAATTTTTACGAGCAACCAGGAGACATCCCCATGATTTCTGTTTCAAGCGCACGCACCCAAATTTTGGCCGGCTGCTGCATCGGCGCCAGCCTGCTGTCACCCATCGCCATGGCGCAGAACGCGGCGGGCTTGTTTGCGGAGCGCAGCATTTCAACCGATGCGGCACTTGAACTGGCCACGGCCAGTTTGCAAAAATGCCGGGCCGACGGCTACAAAGTCACCGTCATCAACCGCCACACCCGCACCGCCGTGGTGTTGAGTGACGATGGCGTCAACCCCCACACCATTGAAAACTCTTACCGCAAGGCCTATACCGCCTTCACCACGCGCACGGGCACAGTCGAAATGGCCAAACGCACACAACCGGGGCTGGCAAGCTTCATGTTGCTGGCCAACATCACGGCGCTAGACGGCGGTGTGCCGATTTTTGCATCCAACAAAGAACTGGTGGGGGCCATCGGCATTTCGGGTGCGCCAGGCGGTGAAAAAGACACGGCATGTGCAATGGTTGGGCTTGAAAAAATTGCCGGCAAACTGTGAACCCAATGGTCTTCAACTCGCAGGAAAAATCATGAGAAATTTCGCAAAGATGGCGCGGCGCACCCTCTGGGTCGCGGCTGCTCTGGTGGCGGTTTTGCCCGTGTTGCCAGCGGGCGCACAAAATGCTGCACCTGCCACGGTGCGCATGCGCGGAACCATACAGGCCATCACGCCCACCAGCGTCACCGTCAAGGACCGCAGCGGCGAGGTGGTGGAACTGGCGATGAACGACAAGGTCGTCGTGACCGAAGTGTTCCCGATTGCGCTGGACGCCATCCAACCCGGCAGTTACATCGGCACGGCCGCCCTGCCGCAGGCAGACGGTAGCCTGAAGGCGATTGCCGTCACCGTGTTCACGGATGCCCAGCGCAATGTGCCGCAAGGCCATTTCCCGTTCAACCTGCAGCCGCAAAGCACCATGACGAATGCCGTGGTGGACGGCATGGTGTCGGCGGCCGACGCTGGCGCGGCGCGGCGCCTGCAACTCAAATACAAAGACGGTGAAAAAACCCTTGACGTGCCTGCCGACGCGCCAATTGTCACCAGCCGCCCGGGTGACACCAGCCTGTTGGTGGTGGGTGCCAGCGTGTCGCTGTTTGCCCAGGAAATCAATGGCAAACCCACGCTGCTGCGGGTGAATGCGGGCAGAAATGGTTTTGTTTTGCCCTACTGAGCGTCACTTGCTCTGCGCCTAGTCAGCGACCGTTCAAGGGGTAAGCCAGGTCGGTGTAACCCGGTGTGGACGGGTGTCCCGGCGCGACCAGGCTGTCGACCAGGGCCTCGTCTTCTGCCGTCACGGTGTAGGCCAGGGCAGGCGCGTAATCCTGCCATTGCTGCAGGGTGCGTGGCCCGGCAATGACCGAGCTGACACGGCGGTTGGCCAACACCCACGCAGTGGCAAACTGGGCCAGCGTGATGCCTTTGGATTCAGCATGGGTTTTAAGGGTTTGGGCGATCACCAACGACGCTTCGCGAAACTCAGTGTCCATCATGCGCCTGTCGGCCCGCCCGGCGCGTGTGCCTTCGGGTGCTGGCTGGCCCGGTGGGTATTTGCCCGTGAGCACGCCACGCGCCACCGGGCTGTAGGGTGTGAGCCCAATGCCATAGTGGGCACAGGCGGGCAGCACCTCCACCTCGGGCATGCGGTTCAGCAGGTTGTAATACGGCTGGCACACCACCGGGCCAGGCATGCCGATTTGCCGCGCCAGGTGCACCGCCTCGGCGATGCGCCAACCCCTGAAGTTGCTGATGCCCCAATACCTGATTTTGCCGGCCTGCAACATCGCGGCCATGGCCCGCAAAGGCTCTTCAAGGTTCATGCCGTTGCTGTCCATGTGCATGTACAGAATGTCCACATAGTCGGTTTGCAGACGCTGCAGACTGGTGTCGATTTCACGCATCATCCAGCTGCGCGAATAATGCCCCTCGTTCACCCGGTCCGACATTTTGTTGCCTAGCTTGGTGGCCAGCACCCAGTTTTGCCGGCTGCCTTTGAGCAGGTCGCCCAGCATGGCTTCCGAGGCACCTTTGGTGTACACGTCGGCCGTGTCGATGTAGTTCACGCCGCTTGCCGCTGCGTCAGCCACGATGGCTCCCGCTTCATCACGCGCCGTCTGGTCGCCAAACATCATGGTGCCCAGGCACAGGGCGGAGACTTTGAGGTTGCTGCTGCCAAGTTGTCGGTATTGCATGGTGCTTTTGAGTCTCGGTTGGGAATTAAAAAATTGATTTGCACCCCAGTCTATGCCAAAGGCGGACACCATGTTTCCCAGCGGGTTTAAACCCGCTGATTTTTAAAATAAGACGAAAGTCCCCGTTGGACAATGCTTTTCAGCTATCACAAATAGAGCGAAGAGACACCGCCCTGGCGCAGGATGCTGGACATGCCGGACATGCTGGCCTGAGTGGACAAGCCTGGATCAGACGCTCAGCTCAAGGCCTCAAGGCCTCAAGGCCTCACGGCACAGCACCCTCGTCCACCCGCCGGTACCGCACTTCGTTCTTGTGCACCCGGTCCAGCCCGACAAACTCGCGGTTGGACTCAAACCTCAGCTCGAACGTGGCGAAGGGCACAATGGGCGCAGATGGCTGCTTTCCGTCAATCAGGGTGTATTTGCGCTTCAGGTTGGTGCCGTCGAACAACCAGCCGCCTTCATGCGCGTGCTGCGTGACCGCGCCATCGGCATCGACCACCCGCACGGATTCGGTGAAGCGCCCGTCGGCTTGCAGCACCAGCAGCCGACGCGCCTTGACGCTGCCCTGCTGGTAGTCGCGCAGCCAAGTGCCGACCAGGCGTTGCTGAGTGATGTCGATGTTGGACTCTTCACTGGCGTTGCCGCAGGCCTGCAGCAAACCCAGCATGGCGACTGCCAGCAGCGCCGCGAATCGCGGCTGTACGCGCGCGCTGAGCATGGGTCGGGCCAGCGGTTGTCGAATCGTAGGGGCCCGTTCAGTTGAAAGTCAGCCCTGGTACTCCAGCACATGCATGCCGGCGTTCCAGTCGCTGACATACATCAGGCCCTCTTTGGTGACGTAGATGTCGGCCGTTTTGGCGTCCAGCGCAATGTTGGGGCGCGGGTCGATCAGGCGGTTCGGAATTGGCGGCATCCAGCTGGCGACTTCTTTGGGCGCGAAGGCGTCCTTGATGTCAAACACCCGCACACCGGCGTTGTTCCAGGTGGCAAAAATCAGCTCTTCGCTCTGGAAGGAATTGGGCCGGTTCTCGTGCAGGTTGTGCGGGCCAAAGGTGCCGGGCGCGGCGCAGTAATCGCGGTCTTTGGGTGATGGCAGGGTCGAGATCGACACGGGGTTCTCGGGTGACCGCATGTCCAGCACAAAGGTCTGGAACAAACCCTTGGCGCATTTTTGCGCATTGGCTTCGTCCAGAATTACGGCCAGCTTGCGCCCGGGCAGCGGCAGCGGTGTGTGGGTGCCGCCCGGGAAAGGCGGCGACCAGTTCATGCGCGACAGCAGTTTGGGCGCGGTCGGGTTGCTGATGTCGTGAATCGTCAGGCCACCGTCGCGCCAGGCACCATAACCGAGGTTGCCCGCCGTCAGCATGTGGTGCAGCGCGTAACGCTTGCCGGCCGGGTTGGTCGGGGTTTCGCCGGCCGCGCGGTTCATGCCAGGCAGCCACCACTTGGCCACGATCTCGGGTTTGGTGATGTTTTGCAAATCGACGACGCACAGAATATGGTCGGTGAAGCCGTCAAAATGCGCCGACACATAGGCGTAACGGCCGCCTTGCCAGCCGATGCGGTTTACGCCCAGGCCGGGCATTTCTAAAAAAGCGATTTCCCGGAACTCACCCGGCTTGGAGATATCGTGGATCGACATGCCGCTGCGGAATTTTTTGCGGTTGGTGATGGAGTCGGCCAGGTTGTTTTCAAAGTACCCCCGCTGCCCGTCATACGACTGCATCGCCACGATGTTGGCGCCGTTGGCCAGCAGCATGATGTCCTCGTGGTTCTGCATTTGGTGCACACGGGTGCCCGGCCCCACGGTGAAAAAACTCACGGGTTTGAGGTTGCGTGGGTCGTTGGCGTCCATGATGGTGACGCCGTCGCTGAACATGTGGCCGACATACACGTGTTTGCGGTTGACCATGACTTGCACACCGTCCGGCCGACCGCCCTGGTCGCTGTAGCTGATGTGTTTGATGCCCTTGCCAATGCCTTCACGCGGCACCGGGGCGCTGGCCTGGGGCCTGGCCGCCATCGGCAGACCGCCCAGCGCCGTCAGGGCCAGCAGGTGTTTGAGGTGGTCGCGGCGCGAGCTGGTCTCGCGTGGCGTGGGGCTATTCGAGCGGGTGGGCGTGTCCTGATCCATCGTGTCTCCTTGTGGATTGAAGCTGAGTCAGGCCACTTTACGCCAAATCGCCGAACTGCGCCAAACCACGCCAACCTGGCCGTTTTTGCCTTGCTCAGAGGGAAAAGTGCTTTATGTCCTTATGTAATATGAATAGTTTGCTTCACTAAATATAGCATTTGAGTGCTCGGTTAAGGCCAATCACTTGCTCGGCGCAGGCGCGGCACCCAGATGAATTCCGCCGTCCAGCAGCAGCATCTCACCCGTCACCGTTTTGGCACCCGTGATCAGCCAGACCACCGCTTCGGCCACGTCTTGCGGCGTGTTGGCGCGGCCCAGGGGAGCGGTTCTCTCGGCGCTGGCCTTGATTTTTTCAAAACCCTCCTGGCCCAGGCCATCGACAAACCAACGCGAAGTGATCAGGCTGGGGCACACCGCGTTCACACGCACCGCCGGGGCCAGCGCACGGGCCAGGTAAAGCGTCATCGCGTTCATCGCCCCCTTGGACGCGATGTAGGGCACGGACGAGCCAATGCCCAGGGCGCCGGCAATCGACGACACGTTGACGACGCAGCCCTGTACGGCCTTCAAGTGCGGCACGCAGGCCCGCACCATCTGAAAAGCGCCGACCGTGTTGACGGCGTATATGCGCTGGAAGGTGTCCATGTCCAGCACGTCCCAATTGGCCGCGCCGGTGAAGGTGGTGATGCCGGCGTTGTTAACCAGCGCGTCGATGCGGCCCCAGCGGCCCATGGCCGCTTGCGCCATGGCTTTGCAGTCTGCGTCCTCCGCCACGTCGCCCTTCATCAGCAGGGTGTCGGCACCGGCTGCGCGGCAGGCCGACTGCGACAGTTTGGCGTCGTCTTCGCTGCGGGAGTAGTTGATCAAAATGTCGTAGCCCTGGGCGGCCAACAGCAGGGCCGACGCGGCCCCCACGCCTGTGCCTGCGCCGGTGATGAGCGCGACTTTGCGGAAATTCATGGAGGATGTCCTTGGGTTGGGTGGCCGAAAATGTCGACAGGAAGGCGACAAAAATTTGCCGCCCATGTTGTATTCTGTGGCAAGACGACGTGGCCGGTTTGTCCTGTTGCCAATTCGTCAACCATTTGTTCACCCCCGCTCTTGCGACTGCTGTTGCCTTAATCGCCCATGGCCCCGCCCGACCTTGAACGCAGCCCTGTCCTGAAAGCGCTGATCCACGCGCGTTTGCAGGCGTTCGAGGTGATGTCGGCGACCCTGACGCCCGCTGAGGGCCAGCGTGGTCTACAACCCCTGGGTGACACCGCCTTGCGCCATGCAGCCGTCTGCGTCGCCCTGATCGACGAAGGCCACGGTGCCAACCTCGACAGCCTGCCGCGCCACGCCCACTGGAGCACGCAGGCCGCCTTGTTGCTGACCCGCCGCGCGGCCAAGCTGCGCCGCCACGCCGGCCAGTGGGCGTTGCCCGGCGGCAGGCTGGACGAGGGCGAGACACCCGAACAGGCCGCCCTGCGCGAGATGCATGAGGAAGTGGGCTTGCAGCTGGACGCCAGCGCTGTGTTGGGTCGGCTGGACGACTTTGTCAGCCGCTCGGGGTTTTTGATCACCCCCGTGGTCGTATGGGCGGGCGCGGCCCAAGACCTCGACCCCAACCCTGATGAAGTGGCCAGCATCCACCGCATTGCCGCCTGCGAAATGCTGCGCGCCGACGCGCCCATGCTCAGCGACTTGCCGGCTCAAACTGGGCCAGCCGGGGAAGCCGGCCATACCTTAGGCCACAAGGTGCTGCGCATGCCGGTTGGCAGCACCTGGATCGCTGCCCCTACAGCGGCCATCCTGTACCAGTTCAGAGAGTTGTGCCTGCTGGGGCGGGCCACCCGCGTCGCGCATTTTGAGCAGCCGGTGTTCGCCTGGAAGTGACATTGCAAACAGGACGCCCACCGATGAGCCCCACGACAGCGCGTGCACAGCGCCGTGCCGGTGCGACCCGTCACAGTGCAAACACTTGGCCCGCGCTGCTTTTGCGGGTCTCTCAAAGCACCTCGAACACCTCGTAAATCGGCCCGGCCGCCAGGCGCCGACCCTTGGCGACAAACACGGCGCAGTTCAGCCACGCGTATTGGGCCGAAGCGGTTTCGAACACCGGCACGGCACGCATGTAATACAGCGCCGGATCCACCGTGTCGCCTTTGCCAAGCCTGTCCAACACGTCTTGCGGGCCGTGGCGCATGCCTTGGTAGTGCATGTAAATCAAGGCACCATCGTCAGTTTGCAGCGTCAGGCGCACGTCCAGGCACAAGACGCCGTCATTGCGCAGCAGCAGCCAGTCGCCGCCCGGCGCGGCCGTTACCGTGCCACGCAAGCGCTCGCCTTCAAAGCTGCCACCCGCCACGGTGGCGATTTTGCGCACCCCATACGGCGTGGCGCCCAAGTCCACAATATGTGGAACGCTGAGCGTGAGTTCAAACACAGGGCGGGTCTGGATCATGGAAACTCCATCAATGCGGGGGTGGCGGGCCGCGATTGTAGGACTGATCCGGTGCAGGCTACGCCGCGCTCGTGCCGCCAATTGCCAGCCCCGCAATTCACGCAAGCACCGAACTAAAATTTAACCGATTGGAGATCTCCAGCATCGTCAGGTCATGCAGTTGAGAGAAATTCATAGTCAAATCCCCGTCAATGCTGCATAGTTAGATATATTTTTAGTAGCAGTGTTCATGTGCCGCCTTGAGTTGATATCAAAATGGTCAGGTCCCTTTGCAAAAGTAGCCGGTGGCTGACAAAAATGGCGTGACAAAAATGTCAAGGCGATGTCGGCACACCCTTTGAAAGCCATTTCCTGTCAGCGGTTTTAACGCCTTTGTCCTGGTTTAGCTTAAAACAAGGTCAATTCGTGACAAAACCCCGCAGACCTCAGTTGGCACGCTAACTGCTATAGTTACTGTGCAGTTTTTGCATAAATTTTTTTAATCTAGGAGTATTCATGAAGCGTTCCATCCAAAAGGGTTTTACTTTGATCGAGTTGATGATCGTGGTGGCGATCATTGGCATTTTGGCTGCAGTGGCATTGCCTGCCTATCAAAACTACATCATTAAAGCCAAAGTCGGCGCAGCTTTGTCGTCCGTGGCATCGCTCAAGACGGCGGTCGGTGTCTGCGCCATGGAAGCAGGCGGTATT
>JANYCG010000174.1 GCA_025360385.1 Burkholderiales bacterium
CATCGACCTGGTGTTTTCGCTCGACTCCATCATCACCGCCGTGGGCATGGTGGACGACGTGAAGATCATGATTGCCGCCGTCATTGCCTCGGTTGGTTTGATGATGCTGTTTGCCGGCCCGATTGGCCGGTTTGTCTCAGATCACCCCACCATCAAAATGCTGGCCCTGGCCTTTCTGGTGGTCGTCGGTGTGGTGCTGGTGGCCGAAGGTTTTGGACACCATGTGCCCAAAGGCTACATCTACTTTGGCATGGCCTTTTCACTGGGCGTCGAGATGCTCAACATCCGCCTGCGCAAGGGTTCGGCCAAGCCGGTGAAGTTGCATGAACCCTATTGAAAATTTTGACAAACTTAAGGCGTGGTGACAAAAAGCCAATGTGGTGCCGCCCGCCAGGTAGTTCCATCACCAACCTGGCCTTCGGCGGGGCCGGTCGGCAGACCATTTTCTGCACGGACGCGACGCAGGGGCCTGTCTTGACCGCGCAGATGGCGGAAGCTGGCGCTGTGCTGCATCGACCGCGCTGAGTTCTTGGTCAAATAATTTAGCTACTTTTTCAGTAGCTAACTATGCATATCCCACGGGAACAATAGCGATTTTCTCTGGCTCTCTTCTCAATAAACCCAATCCACGTGCCGCAACGGCAAACGGTTCAAGTCGTCGCGCCGTTGCCGCCAGTCAGGCAGAAAGTGGTCCATCAAGGCGATGAACTTCGGGTTGTGGGTGGGCTCCAGCAAGTGCGCCAGTTCATGAACCACGATGTACTCCAGACAACCCGGCGGCTTTTTAGCCAGGTCGGTGTTCAAGCGGATACAAGCGGTTGACGGGGTGCAACTGCCCCATTGGGTCTTCATGCGCTGCACAAAAACGCGGCCTGCCGTCACACCCATCCGTGGTTCCCAGCGTGCCAGCAAGCCAGGCATGGCGGCTCTGATTTGCGCCCGGTACCAGGCGTCCAGAATCTCGCCGCGCCGCGCTTCGTCGGTGCCGTAGCGCACGGTCAGCACCAAGTGCCGATGGTCCAGTCTGACTTCAGGTGCACCGTGTGAAGTAACGACCTTCATCAAATACCGTTTGCCCCACACATAGTGGCTTTCACGCTCCAGGTATTCACGGGGCGCTTCGCGGTCCTGGCGCAGCACCTGATGCTGCTGGCGCTTGATCCAGCCCAGCTTGGAGATCGCAAACACCCGAATAGTCTCCAGCTTCATGTGAAGCGGTGCCGCGATCCGCACCCGTCCGGTGGGCGGGTACACGCTCAGGTGAAGGTTTTTGATGTCTTTGGACACCACATCCACCGACACGCCCCCCAGCTCTAGCTGCGTTGCCATCAGTACTCTCTCTGCGCAAAGATGATGCGGAAGATGCGCTCCACTTCAGCCTCGTCTCCCAGCACCTGGTACAGCTTGGCCTTGATCACGCTTTCTTTCACAGCCACACCCCGCCAGCCGTCGTGCTTGACAGCTTTGACCAGATCGTCAATCTGGATGGCAAGGTCAAGGTCGGCATCGCCCGTTGCCACCGCACCAGCGTCACTGGCCATCGTGCGGCGCACCAGTGCGTGGGCCGGAGCGTCCTTCAAATTGCTGTAAAGCGCCCGCTTGCCCGGTGTGTCCAGCTGCTGCGGCGTGCCTGCCGCCTTGCCTGCCTGCACCTTGGCCGCCACGTCGGCAATGCGTTGCAAAAACTCTTCGTATTCAATGGCTTTGGCTTTGCGCAGCGCAATGATTTCGTCCAGTAGCGCTGACATCTTTTCAAAGTAGGCCGGGTCGGTCAGGCTCTCTTTGATGATCTTGCGACGCACATTGTTCACAATCACCTCGGCAATCGCGCCCTGGTTACCCTTCAGGCTGCCCAGCTCCCGGGCTATGGCGTCGGCAATGCCGGTTTTCACAATCAAGTCCAGTAGGCCGATGTTGCCAAAGGGCGAGATCGGGCGTGGCTCATCCGCTTCAATGTAGGTGTCGATCAAATGGCGCATGTCGGCTTCATAAGCCTTCAAATCCAGCGTCTCGCCGCTGGCCTGGCGAATAATCTCGCGCAAGTCAAGATACTGCTTTACCCGCTGCTTGATGCGGGCGGCATCCAGGTCGCTGTAGCCCGCAGGCTCCATGTCGTCTGAAATATTGGCGTAGGCCCGCACCACCGCCACCACCGCGCGGTACAGCGCCACGCGCTGCGGTTCATGCGTGGCCAGGTCGGTGGCGATTTCGGTGTTGCCGCAAAAGTAGTGAATGTGCTCCAGCTCCCCCTGTGGCGGCTGCACCGGCTCGCACAACAAGGCCAGCGCTTCCAGCGCGGCGTCCAGCCGCTCCTTGCCCTTGGTCAGGCGGTCTTGCAGCAGCACGGCCGGGTCGGTGCCACCGGCGCTGTGGTCTAGCTCGGCGGTGTAGACCGCCATCGCGTTTTCCACCTTTTTGAACAAATCCTTGTAGTCAACGATGTAACCAAAGTCCTTGTCGTCACCATCCAGCCGGTTGGTGCGGCAAATGGCCTGGAACAGGCCGTGGTCCTGCATCGACTTGTCGATGTACAGGTAGGTGCAAGGCGGCGCGTCAAAACCTGTGAGCAGCTTGTCCACAACGATCAACAGCTTCATGTGGGCGGGCTCCTTGATGAACAGGGCTTTGGCCCGATCCTCATAGGCTTCTGTTGGCGTCCTCCCGGGCACAGTAAGCACTTCTTTGAGCAGCTCGGTGTAGGTGCTATAGATGATCTGCTTGTCCGTCTCGGTATTGGCGCCCGTTTCTTCCAGCGTCACATGCGAGGCCTGCGGGTTGTAAGACGTCACCACCGCGCAACGGCCCTTGAACAGCGTCTTCTGGAACAGCGCGAAATACTTGCAGGCCTCAAAAATGCTCGACGCCACCAGAATCGCATTGCCCCGCTCGCTGGAGAGGCGCGGCTTCACGCCAAAATCGTGAATCACATCCATCACCACACGGTCCATGCGCGAGCGGGAGCTGAGCACGTTTTGCATGGTGCCCCACTTTTTCTTCAGCTCATCTTTTTGCCAGGCGTTCAAACCCTTGGTCTTGGCCTCGAACCATTGGTCGATCTTGTCTTCAGAGCCCAGGCTCTGGTCGATGTCGCGCGCCTCATAGACCAAGTCCAGCACCACGCCGTCTTGCACCGCCTCGCTGAACTTGTAGGTATGGATGTAGCCGCCAAACACCTCCAGGCTGGTGGCCCGGTCTTGCGCCAGCAGCGGCGTGCCGGTGAAGCCGATGAACACCGCATTGGGCATCATGGCCTTCATGGTGCGGTTCAGCCGGCCGTTTTGCGTGCGGTGGCATTCGTCCACAAACACAAACAGCTCACCCACGGTTCTGGCCGGTGCGTTCTGCAGTTCCCGGATGAAGGCGTCAAACTCGCCGCCATTGCGGCCCCGGCCCTCCAGAGCGAACTTGTGCACCAGTGAACACAGCAGGCGCGGGGCGGGTGCGCCCAACTGCGCCATCAGGTCGCGCCCGCTGCTGGTGCGGGCCATGGTCTCGCCCGACGCGGTGAACACCTGCTCGATCTGCTTGTCCAGCTCGTTGCGGTCGGTCACCACCACCACCCGTGCCTTGGGGTTGTGCTCCAGAATCCACTTGGCCAGCAGCACCATCAAGATGCTTTTCCCCGCGCCCTGGGTGTGCCAGATGATGCCGCCCTGGCGCCGCTGCACATGCGCCTGCGCCGCCTTGATGCCAAAGTACTGGTGCACGCGGGGGAGCTTCTTCACGCCGCCGTCAAACAATACAAAGTCGTGCACCAGCTCCAGCAGGCGCGGCTTGTTGCACAGCTTCAGCAAGTATTTGTCGAGCTTGAAGCGGCTGTCATCCTGCTCGTCTTCTTTCCACTTCAAGAAGAACTTTTCAGGCGTGCCCACCGTGCCGTATTGCAGGCCTTCAGAGTCATTGCCCGCCAGCACCAACTGCACCGTGCTGAAAAACCAGGCGTTGAATTCCGGCAGCTGGTTCGACAGACTCTGACGGACGCCGTCGCCCAGGCTCACCCGGCTGTTCTTCAGCTCCAGCACGCCCCAGGCGATGCCGTTGACGTACAAAACAATGTCGGGGCGGCGCTCGTGCCCGCCCCGGAGCGTCACCTCTTCGGCAAAGGTAAAGTCGTTTTGCTGTGGCTGCTGCCAGTTGACCAGGTGCACCGTCTCGGTGGCCTGGCCGGCTTCGGTCTTCACCGGCACGCCATAACGCAGCAACTGGTACACCGCCGCGTTGTTGTCCATCAGCCTGCGGTTGTGATTGGTGGCCTCGGCGCGCAGCCGGTGCAGGGCAGCGCCTACCTGCGCGGGGGTGTAGCCTGCGCCGCCCAAATGCCGGGCCAGCAGGTCTTCTTCAACATTGCTGTTGTTGGCGCGGTCTGTCCAGTCGCCCAGGTAGCGGTAGCCCAGCTCGCCCTGCAGCAGCGCAATCACGCGGTCTTGCGTGGCGCGTTCGGGTTGGCCGATGCCGCTCACTTCAAGACCTTCCAGTGTCCGCCCTTGCGAGGCCCGTCAAAGCGCAAGCGCCCTTGATCAACCAGCTTGGCTGTTGCCCGTTCCACTGCGCTCGACGACTTTCCAATGGCGCTAGCCACCTGAGCGAGCGTCATGCCAGGATTGCCTGCCAACGCGGCCAAAATGCGATCCGGGGTTTCTGCCCGCTTTGCTACCGACTTTTCTACCCGCGTTTCTACCGGCGTTTCTACTGGCGCGCTGGTTGACTCATGCCCCAAGGTAGCTGCCAAATGCGCCCGATTCGCCTTGAAAGTCAACATCAAACCCGACATGCTGGCATCGTAGGCCGGCGGTGCTATGCCATGCGCCCGGCACTCGCGGTCAATTTTCTCAATGCCACGCCCCCAGGACTCCACATACCCCGCACGGAAAAACGCCGATGCCAGCAAGGGGTTGAACGGGCTGGACGGGTGCGCTGCAATCTTGCTCATGCGCTCTCGCTACCCAGCCTACTCTGCCTGGCGTTTTCAATAGCTTGGTGCAGCTTAGCTTGCAAGGCTTCACGCGGGGGCAGCACCGTCAGGTATTCAGCCACATGGATGCCGCTCTTGCCCAACTCCAGCAGTTCGATTTGCTCCTGCTTTTTGCCCGCGCACAGGATGATGCCAATCGGTGGCCCCTCCTGCTCTTGCTGCTCGTATTTGGCGAGCCAGCGCAGGTACAACTCCATTTGCCCTTTGTATTCCGCTTTGAAATCGCCCAGCTTCAATTCGATGGCAACCAGGCGCCGCAACTTGCGGTTGTAAAACAGCAGGTCGATGTAGAAGTCGTCATTGTCAATTTGCACCCGCTTTTGCCGCGCCACGAAGCTGAAGCCCGCGCCCAGTTCCAGCAAAAAAAGCTCCATCTCGCGCAAGATGGCATCCTCCAGGTCTTTCTCCAGGTAGCGGTCATTCAGACCCAGGAAATCCAACACATAGGGGTCTTTGAGCAGCAGGTCGGGCGACGCCACTTGACCCTGCTGCAGTAAGGCCAGTTCCTGGCGAATGGTCTCTTCTGGCTTTTTGGAAATGGCGGTGCGCTCAAACAGCAGGGAATTCATGCGCTCCTGCAACTGGCGGGACGACCAGCGCTCTGCGCGGCACAGCTCGGTATAAAAGTCGCGCTTCAGCGCGTCGTCAATGTAGATCAGCGCCTTGATGTGGGTCCAGCTCAATTCTCTCCGCAGCGCGGAGAGAATTGCTTCGTCAGGAAAAGTCTCCGCAAGGCGGAGACAATGTCGCAACTGCTTTTCGCTCCAGCCCTTGCCGTATTCGGCAGCCAGCCGGGCGGCCAACAGCTTCACCACCTCGTGCCCGTACGCGGCACGCCCGCCTAGCAGCACCTCAGTTTGCACCCGCTGCCCCACCTGCCAGTACAGCAAGGTCAGCTCGGCATTCACCGCCAGCGCCACCCGCTGGCGGGCACTGTCAATCAACTGGCGAACGTCAGCGACCAGCGTGGCATGAGGGATGGCCAAAGTATTCATACGAGGCGGATCTTCCCGGTCAACAACTGCTGCATCATGCCTTGCTTGATGTGCCGGGCCTTGGCCAGCCTGGACTCCAGCGCGGCAATGTCGGCGTCCATGTCGCAGAGGATGGTGGCGATGGCGGTCTGTTCATTCACAGGCGGAACTTGAAGTGCGATCTTCCCGATATTCCGCTTGCTGATGCCCGAAACTTTAGTGCCAACCGCAAAGAACAGAAACTGCGATTTGACTTCGGGCACCTGAAAGCAATAGCGCCTGTAGAGGTGTGCTAACTCACCCGTTTTGCTCTTCGCAACAATGGTATGCAGTCCGGAGATGAACGGCACTTTATCCGGGTTACTCACCACCACA
>JANYCG010000178.1 GCA_025360385.1 Burkholderiales bacterium
GCCAGAAAACCGACCGTCAAAAAGTCCGCCAGCCTGGCACCAGCCGACAACTCAGCCTTGGTTCTCGCCATATCCACCCCTCAAAATGAACATGGAGAAATATTAACACCAAATCAACTAACTAAACAGTATTGGACCTGGGTGCCATCGTGGGTGGCGACTTCATTTACGACGAGATACGTCAGCGCCTGCGCCAGTCTAACCAAATCAGCGCCGAAATTGCCGATGGTATTGATGGCTTGCAACGCGATGGTCACCAGCTCGAAGCTCGCTCCCTGAAGGCCGTGTTTCTGCTCAGTCGGGTGATCAGCAGCTCCGCCGCCGACACAGGGCTCAAAACAGATGCGCAGTCCATTGCCGACCTGCTGGTGGACGACCTCAAATCCGACAACTCCGCATTGCGCGCTAACGTCAAAGTGGCGCTCGAAGAGTAGGTCGAACGACACCGCAAGCTGATGCGCGTGGCCAGCGCGGCTGGGGGTATTGAAGAATACCGCCTGCAAACCAAAGAAAGTGCCGAGTGGTTCTCCTACTGCGGCAATGAGGAAATTGGCCTGCGCAGTGACCCCAACAGCTACGAATCGAAGTTGCGCGAAGAACTATCTGCCTCTGCCACTGATCTGGTTCGCAAAATTTCCATCCCACAGGGTTTGAGCAAGCTGGTGCGGCGCTTAAGCCTTCATACCGACCCCGTCACTTCGCCCAAAGAGGCGGATGGCCTTTTTGTTTGGCTGCGCTCTGACATTGACGGCACCCGCGCCAAAGAGGTTGAGCAAGACGCGGGACGTGCGGGCCTGGGTTCGTCCGTCACCTTTGTGCACGTTGGCTTGTCGAAAAAAGACGAGTTGGTCAAGGCACTGATTGCACGCGAAGCCGCCAAACGCACGTTGGAACACTTTGGCCAACCCAAAACTGCCGAAGGCCAGGAAGCCCGCAATGCCCTGGCTAAGCAGCAGTCGGGTGCAGAAAGCCGCGTTGCAGAATTACTGGCAGAAGCCATTGCAAACGCCCAGGTCTACCAAGGCGGTGGGCAAGCCGTTGAAGATGGTGCCACCCTGGAAGAGCGCTTGAAGAAGTCCGCCACAGACGGCGCTACTCGTTTGTTTCCCAAGTTTTCTTTGGCGGATATTTCTGGCTGGCCCAAGGCTTTTGAAGAAGCCGCCAAAGGACTGGTCAACGCCCTGGAGCGCGTGGGCCACATGCAGGCGGCTGAAACGCATCCTGGTGCGCTAGAAATTCTGGCCCATATCGGTGCTGGCTCCTACAAGGGGACCAAGCTCAAAGAACGGTTCACTGGCGCTACCTATGGCTGGAGCAATGAAGCAGTTTTGGCATTGCTGGCAGTGCTGTTTGCAGCAGGTCAGCTCAAAGTGACTTCGGCCAATGGCCAAGTCCTGGCGCCTGGCAAGTTCTTGGAGCGTGACGTCAACCAATACGCCATTGAGCGTGAAAACACCCCCCTGTCGGTAGCTGAAAAGCGCGCCATTGCGCGCCTGACCAAATGCAAACCCGAAGAAGCCGAAATCGAAGCGCCCAAATACGTGGCTGGGCTCAAAGTTGCCTTTGCGCAAGTCTCCGGTGCAGCCCCGCGCCCCGCCGACACATTGCCAGCCTTGCTCGACACTTTGGACAAACTCAGCGGCAAAGACTTGGTGAAGCGCCTAGCCCTTGACGAAGCCGCAGTTAAACGGCTCAGCGAAGACATCGAGGCACAAGTTGCCACTGCCAAAGACCGCGAACCCCGCTGGGCCGATCTCGGAAAACTCGCCGCCTACCTGGGCGCAGATGCCGGCGGTGAGCTTGAGGCAGCAGCCATCCGCGCAGAGCGCCAGTCCATTCTGGACGGCAGGCTCCTGCTGGCCCAGCCAGACCCGGTGCCGCCGCTGATCAGCCGTGCATCCGATTTGCTGCGCAATGCGCTCAACCAGTCTTACGCCGCTTATGCCCAGCAGTTTGCGCAAGGCGTGCAGGGCCTCAAAAACCAGGCCGACTGGTCGCGTTTGAAGCCTGCAGACCAAACCGCCATCCTCCAGAACTGTGGTTTGGATGCTGCTGAGCCCGCACCCGCGGTGGGCACCTTACAAGAGCTGCTGCAATCGTTGGCCCACTGTACCCCCCAGCGTTGGGCAGAGCGTACACAGGCCGTGGCAGGCAAGTTGCAGCAAGCTGCCGCCGCTTGTGCCAAGAAGCTGGAACCCACCGTGCAGCCCTATGCGGCCCCGGCCCGCATGGTGCGCAGCGAGGCTGAGCTGGATGCGTGGTTGGAAGAAGTGCGTCAGGCGGTAAAGGTCAAGCTCGCCAGCGGCCCAGTGCAGTTTTGATTTAAATGTCTATAATGTACATATTAAAAGTACATAAAAGGAATGTTATGTCTATTTCTGTTGCCCAATCCCGCCAGCAGCTCTCGGCCCTGATCGCGGCGGCCCAGCAGCAACCCCAAGTCATTACCAACCGCAACACACCGGTTGCGGTGCTGGTGTCGGCAGCCTACTTTGCCCGCAGCGAGGCCGCTGTCAAACCCGTGGCCGACAGCTTTTACAGCCAGGTGCTGCAATTGCGTGAGATTTTCCCGCCGCAGGACGATACCGGCCTTGCCGGGCCGAGCCCTGCCGCGCGCCAAACGGCTTGGCAGCGCGCCAATGCCTTTACCGACCCCGCTTAAGGCGACTCTGCAATGAGCGCCACCATTGTTCTGGCAGACACCAACGTCATCAGTGAGTTCGTTAGAAGCACCCCCGACGCGCAGGTGATGCGCTGGCTGCAGACGGTGCCACTGATGGCTATATCCGCCATCACGCTGGAAGAAGCCCACTTCGGCCTGGCCTGGCAACCCAACACCCGCAAGTTGGCGCTGTTCAACGCGCTGGTGGAACGTCTGCACGCGGTGTACCCCATCACCCCCGCCATTGCGCAGCGCGGCGGCGTGTTGCGTGGGCAGTTCCAGGCCCAAGGTAGCACCCGCAGCGCCCCAGACATGCTGATTGCTGCCACCGCCATCGAACACCAATTGGTGCTGGCCACCCGCAATGTGCGCGACTTTCTGGGCTGCGGGGTCCAAATCGTTAACCCGTTTGATGCTTTATGAGCCGAATGTGCCTCTAGCCCGCGTAGAACTTGCGCGGGCAGCTACCAAAAGAATAGCAAAATGAAAACAGCACTCCCCCGCGAACACCGCCGCATTCTTGAGACAACCGTCGCCCAGGCCCGCACCCAGGCCGAAGACGGCGCGGCCAAAGCCCTCAAAGCCCTGGCCGTCGGTGCACCAGCGCCGCAAACCCACGCTTCCCCCGAACAAAAAAAGCTGCGCGTGCAACTGCGCGCCCATGGCCGTGCGCTGGGGGATGCGCAACACGCTGACGGCACCCAGGCCACCACCCATCTGGTCACCGAGATCGCCTACGAGCACTGGCACCGCATGCTGTTTGCCCGCTTTCTGGCCGAGAGCAACCTGCTGATGCACCCCGACGGCTACCCCGTGAGCCTGGCCGACTGCAAAGAAGACGCCGCCACTATCAAGCCACCTGCCCGCAGCGAATGGGAAGTGGCCGGGCGCTACGCCAGCGCCATGTTGCCCAACGTGTTCCGGGTCGATAGCCCGGTGCTGGCCCTGGAGTTGCCGCTGGAGACCGAGCAGGCGCTGGAAGCCCTGCTGGCCAAACTGCCCGAGACGGTCTTTAAGGCCGACGACAGCCTGGGCTGGAGCTACCAGTTTTGGCAAGCGCAAAAGAAGGAAGACGTGCAGCGGCAAATGAAGCAGGCCGGCACCAAGGTGGGCGCGGACGAGCTGCCCGCCGTTACCCAGCTGTTTACCGAGCAATACATGGTGGCCTTTCAGCTCGAAAACGCCCTGGGTGCCTGGATGCACAGCCGCCACCCCCGCATGGCGCTGCCGGTGGACATGCCGTACTTTCGCAAGATGCCCGACGGCACTCCCGCCGCAGGCGCCTTCCCCGCTTGGCCCGACAGCCTGGCCACTTTCACGCTGTTGGACCCCTGTTTGGGTTCCGGCCACTTTTTGGTGTCCGCCTTTCATTACCTGGTGCCGCTGCGCTGCGCTACCGAAAAATTGAACGTGCGCGACGCAGTAGACCGCGTGCTGGCCGACAACCTGTATGGCCTGGAGCTGGATGCCCGCTGCGTGGAGATTGCCGCCTTTGCGCTGGCCCTGGCCGCTTGGCGCTACCCGGACGAGAAGGGCAACGCCCTGGGTTACAGAGCGCTGCCGCGCCTGAACATTGCCTGTGTGGGCGTGGCACCGCGCAGCAAAAAGATGGATTGGCTCAAATTGGCGGAGGGCGACCGGCGGTTGGAAGATGGCATGGCGGCGTTGTACGACCTGTTCCAAAAAGCGCCCGAGCTGGGCAGCCTGATCGACCCCAAAGCCGCGACTCAAGGCGACCTTATTAGTGCCCAGTGGGATGAGCTGGCAGCTAAGCTGGACCTGGCGCTGGCGGTCAAGAACGTTGCGCCAGAAACCGAAGCCAGTTTGGCCACTGCGGAGGCCCGAGTTTCGGCACTGGGCATGCTGCACGCCTCGCGTATTCTCAATAAACGGTATCACCTTGTAATCACAAATGTTCCCTATTTAGGCCAGCTAAAGTTTAGTGATTTGCTTAGGGACTTCATCATCTCGCGCTTTGAAATCGGTCGATCTGATCTAGCATTGGCATTCATGCTGAGGTGTCTGGAACTAGCGACTCCTGGGGGCCACGTTGCCAGGTTCTGTCGCAATAAGCGTAAACGACAATCTTGCTCATGCTTGATTTCCGCAAAAGTTCAATCAACAGCGCCCTGCGCAAGGTCCTCAAACGGTTTCACTATCCCCTCGAAGTTATGCTCACATGCGTGCGCTGGTAT